>JAYKJI010000125.1:0-22817 GCA_035285405.1 Snowella sp.
GATATTGAGCATGACTTTGCCGCACTCAAGAAATTAAGAATGTATGATAGGGATGAAAAATCTCTCGACGAAATCATCCAAATGTACTGCACTTATTAGTGTCTCATTTTATTTTGAATTGACTATAAGTATCAATCCAAAAAGCAGAGCAGAAGCTGGATTGCAACCATTAATACCCAGAGAAATGAAATCGAGCTTGTTATTGAGGATAGCCCCAGTTTACGGACCTACTTGATAGCCAATATAGCTGACTGTTATCAAAAAGCCAGACTAGATGCAGCGACAGAAACAAAACTCCCCTTAAAAACTTTTCCCTTAGAATGCCCCTTTACCCAGGAGCAAATCTTAACAGCCGGTTGGTTCCCCAATACCTAAACTGATGAAAGTGGGTTTTAAGGAAAATTTCCCTCCATTTAGTTTGCTTTCTGAAAAATTAGGATTGGAATTGCCCCAGAATTTTAACTTCTGGCTCTAAAAGCAAGGAGCAATTCGCATAGACAGTGGATTGTACATGGAAAATAAGATTAAAAATATCTTGAGCCTTGGCATTGCCCGCATTGAGAATAAAGTTGGCATGACGTTGAGAAACTTCTGCTCCACCGATACGATGTCCTTTTAAACCCAAACCTTCAATTAACTTAGCTGCATATTGGGGCGTAGGATTGCGAAAGACGCTACCACAACTGGGTTTATCGTAGGGTTGGGAATTTTTGCGCTGATGGAGATTGTGGGTTGTTTGAGTCATGATCTCTTCCCTCGTAAAGCCAGGTTGTAACTGAAACGTCGCTTCCACCACTAAACGGCGATCGCCCTGGAGACGAGAGGTTCGATAACTGAAGCCTAAATCCTCATTCCTCAGAACTTGCAGTTGCCCATCAGCAGACAAAACGGTTGCACTCACCAGGGTTTGGGAGGTGGATTGATCATGGGCACCGGCATTCATAACAACGGCTCCTCCAATAGTGCCAGGAATTCCTACCGCCCACTCCAAGCCTTTCCAACCTCGTTTGGCCGCTTGCCAAGCCGTTTTAGCGATCGGTTCTCCTGCGGCTACGGTAATTTGTCCTGTGGCTTCATCAAAAGCACTCTGACGGAGATAGCGAGTACTGACTACCAAGCCTGGGATGCCCTGATCACTGATCAATAAATTGGAACCAGCCCCCAATACGGTTAGAGGCATATCCTGACTTTGAAACCAATCAAAGGCCGCATAGAGACCGGCGCGATCGCGGGGGGCTGTGTACCATTCTGCCAAGCCGCCGACCCGATAGGTCGTATAATCAGCGAGGGAAGTTTGGGGATGAATGAGTGTGTGTCCCACTTCAATCGGAGCAGTTAACATCGCAGGAAGGTGAGGTTTGGTGGCAAGCATGGTAGTCCGTTGGGTACAGTGTGGCACGGTAAATAATTATTGGGTTTTTCTTTCCGCAAGTAGCGTGAAAATTTCCGCAAACTAGACCTGAGCAAAATTAGTTTGCTTTAATCAGGCACAGGCAGCAATAACATTGGGAATGGTTTGATTGAGATTACCCGCCCCCAGGAATAGGGCCAAATCTCCATGCTGTAGTATTTTGGGAAGAAACTGAGTTAATTCTGTCAGTGAGGGTTGATAAATAACCTTGGGATGATGTTGACTCACCGCCTGGGCTAGGTCTTCCCCTTGAATGTTGTGAATATTGGTTTCGCCTGCGCTATAAATATCCGTCAATATAACCAGATCAGCATCCCTAAAGGCACTGGCAAAGTCTGCTAAAAAGGTGTGGGTACGACTATAACGATGGGGCTGGAAAATAGCGATTACCCTTGTATATTTGCCATGATCTACTTTTTGACGAGCCGCATTTAATGTGGCTAATAGTTCGCTGGGATGATGGGCATAGTCGTCAATGAAGGTGATGCCATTACAGAAACCCTTACACTCAAAACGTCGTTTCGCACCGCCAAAACCAGCGATCGCCTGGGCAATAATATTAAACTCTAAACCCACCAATCGTCCTACGGCAACAGCGGCCAGGGCGTTACTAATATTGTGATCTCCGGGAATATTCAGTTTCATCGTCCCTAAGTATTGACCCCGTTCCCAGACCTCCACCTGACTACCATTGGCATGATAGGAGATGCGCTTGGCCCGATAATCCGCAACCCGTTCAGGATTAATACTATAGGTAATTCCAGGAGTTAAGTTATTGCGAACTACATCACAATCCACACAGCCAATCAAGGTTTCACAATGGGATTCAAAGGTCTTAAAGATTTGTACCACTTCCTCTAGGCTGGCATAGTGGTCAGGGTGGTCTAATTCAATATTGGTGACAATGCCAATTTTAGGAAAATGCTTGGTTAAAGAACCATCGGACTCATCTACTTCGGCAATCAAGTAATCGCCTTGGCCCAGACGAGCGTTGCCATCCCAGGCATCCACTTCCCCCCCGACGATAATGGTCGGATCGAGGCCAGCCTGAAGCAGCACATAGCCAATCAAACTACTGGTAGTGGTCTTTCCGTGAGTACCCGCCACACCAATGCCTCGATATTCGCCAATGAGAGCCGCAAGAAGGTCAGAACGGTGGAAAATGGGACAATCTTTATCTAATGCCGCTTGATATTCAGGGTTACTGGCCGCGATCGCCGTAGAACAGACAACTTGAGGTAATAATCTGGCTCGATGCCGACCATTGCCATTGACCTCAAAGTTCATATCTGCCGAAGGCTTGCTACTGGCCCCCACGGCCACCGGTATCTTTACTCCCGTATTAATCTGCAAGGTTTGGAAAACATTTAAATTACTGGCCTCTTGCTGCGTAAAAATATGAGCACCAACGGACTGCAAACGTTCCGTAATATGACTAGCTCGAATATCTGAACCCGAAACAGGGAAACGACGCTGGGCTAAAACGTAAGCCAGGGCAGACATCCCAATTCCTCCCACACCAATAAAATGGAAAGGCCGTCCACTAAAATCAACCGTTTTCACTGTAAATACTCCTCACGTGCCACACACTAGACATAAATGGGATTCCCACTCAATACGCGTCATCATAGCAAAAACTCTTACTTTAGGACTAAGTATTTTGGCCATTAAATTGGGATTTAGCCGAATTATCACCTCCATTACGATTGATCCTACTGGATTCCACTCTAAGGATAGAAACCTCTGATTCTTGACCTCAAACTGTTGTAGAAAGTGCCTTAAAAGACTTTTTTCTGCGAAAATTGAAAATCGGGGATCGAAGTGATCTGCCTTTAGGATATGATTGGTGTCATTAAAACTTGTTTAATGTACTGAGCTAAAACACAGAGGGCAAGACGAAGTGATTAGAGTTGCGATCAATGGGTTCGGACGTATCGGACGAAACTTTTTGCGATGCTGGATAGGACGGACTAACAGCCAAATTGAAGTTGTAGGGATTAACGATACCTCTGATCCCAGAACCAATGCCCACTTGCTAAGATATGATTCGATGCTAGGCAAATTGGTTGCGGATATTAGTGCCGACGACAATTCTCTGACGGTAAACGGTAAAACCATTAAATGTGTCTCTGACCGTAACCCGTTAAATCTACCTTGGGCTGATTGGGGCGTTGATGTCATTATCGAAGCCACTGGGGTATTTATTGATTATGAAGGAGCAAGTAAGCATTTAAAGGCGGGAGCCAAGAAAGTACTTATTACTGCGCCGGGTAAAGGAGCCAATATTGGAACCTATGTTGTTGGAGTCAATGATCAAGACTACAGCCATGATCAATATGAAGTGATTAGTAATGCGAGTTGTACGACGAATTGTCTTGCACCAGTCGCCAAAGTTTTACATGAACAATTTGGCATCATCAAAGGCACTATGACGACAACCCATAGCTACACTGGTGATCAACGTATTCTGGATGCCAGTCATCGGGATTTGCGTCGGGCCAGAGCGGCGGCTGTCAATATTGTTCCTACCTCTACTGGGGCGGCTAAGGCGGTTGCCCTCGTTATCCCTGAACTGAAAGGGAAATTAAATGGCATTGCCTTACGGGTTCCCACTCCCAACGTTTCCATTGTTGACCTAGTAGTGCAAGTTGAGAAAAACACTATTACTGAACAGGTCAATCAAGTCCTGCGGGAAGCGTCTGAAGGCGAACTGAAAGGCGTTCTAGACTATACCGAATTACCTTTAGTTTCCAGTGATTTCCGAGGAACCGATTGTTCTTCTACCGTTGATGGTGGTTTAACGATGGTGATGGGTGGTGACATGGTTAAGGTGGTCGCTTGGTATGACAATGAATGGGGTTATTCCCAACGGGTTGTTGATCTAGCAGAAATCGTTGCTAAAAATTGGAAATAGTGATGGGTAAGAGTCGGGATTGAATTTATTTCTCTCCCTATTTCTTGCTTGAGATACCATCGTGAGATTAATAGCAGGTGTAACCAAGAGCGGGTTATGCTTGCTTTGTCCTGGGGATTTTAGGAGGACACCAGAATAAATTTTGGCTAGAAATCCCTAACTCGGTCAAAATATTCCCCATCACCTGGGCACATTCTAACCAGTGCGCGACATCAGCATACATTCGATCTGGATTAAAATCTAGATTATAGTGAATAACCTGGGGCAAATCGGCATATTCTTCTGAGGGTTGGGGGGATAGAACTAAGAGGCGAAATGGTTTTCCCTGACATTTTTCGGTTAGTTTTTCCATCAGATCGATCACACCAGCGCGATCGCAGAAACCATTACGAACAAACAGCAACTGATCACTATGACGAATCGTGTACCAAAAACGCTCTGAACGGGCCTGATAACGACTATACATCCGAGCATGGATAGGAGCAGGATTATGCACGGGATCTTCGTGATCTTCCACCTCATGGGCAAAGGACAAACCTGACCAACGACGATGATAGATCCGTTTTTCCTGGGCATTGTAGTCCAATAGGGCTGGGTTCCACATATCTTCAAAACCCTTGGCAATCATATCGGCCACATCGCCTAGATTGGTTGTCCGAGTCAAGTCAAAGGGAAAAGCGGGGCCATCGTATTCCAACTTATAAAGCAACATCCTGGCCGCACATCGCGCACCAAGAGGCAAAATTGCCACCCGACTAATGGCCGACAAAGGACAACGATAAGCAAAGACAACGGAAGATTTAGGGGGAATCTTGACCCGACTTTCCAAACCATCGGGGCCAATCATCAGCGTCCGAAAGGCAAGATCGGGATTATCGGCATCATAATAAACGCCGGAGGGCATGGCTTTAAAAACTTCCTGAACTTCTTGCCACATGGGATGGACATTATATTCGCGTTCCGTTTCATTAATCACCCGTAGATGCTGTTTATCCTCCTGCAACAGTCCTAAATGACCGTCGTAAAAGAGCAGTTGAGCCTGATTTGGGGAAAAGAGGTTAAAGGCTGCGCTATATTCGAGGCTCGTCTGGGGAGGGATTTCTAGCAGGGTTTCGATCACCCCTTCCTCAGAGACAGAAAAATAGGGTAGCGTACCAGCTTGACGATTTTGGGCAATGTAAATTCCTGGAATTAAGCCTGCCCTAGCTTGAAGATCGGTTTGCAGTTCCCGCCAATAGGGTGCAATCTTATAAGGAAAAGGAGAAGGATTAACAATGCGTAGGCGTTTCTCCTCTGGCCAGGCTGAGATCTCAAAGTCATTATTATCCAGATAAACAGGAACCCCATTTTGCTGTTGATATTGTTGTCGTTCCTGGGCCAACTCAGCCTTGGTGACTTGAAAAAGATTGAGATCAATGGCCTGATACATTAACTGATGACCCCAGGTATTGGGATGGGCCGGATCAAAAGAAGCCTTTGGTCGCCAACGTCCCTTACCATCTCCTAAGACAGCCAACCAATTGAGAATGGGAATTCCCCAATTAGCCAAACGATTGTGAGTATCCCAGAGCAACCAATGATGTTCCGGGAAATAATCGCCGTGGGGGTAAAGGCCGCCGAGAATGGGACGCGCCCCTAATTCCCTGGTCATTTTTACCAAATGCTGTAATCCGCTTTCAAAACGTCTTTGTACGCCTCGACGTTCATAGGGTTTGCAGGTGGCCAGTCCTTCATTCCCCAAAGAAAGGGCAATAATGACGATATCCGGCTTTTCTGGGGCCACAACTTTGGGAAACCGATAGATTGTGCTACCGACATTGGCTCCTGCTTCCGCCACATTTACCACCTGATGGCCTTGTGCTTTCAAGGTTTGGGCCAATTGCCAAGCCCAGCCTTTTAGTAACCAAGATTTCTGTCCCTGGGCCACAGAACTGCCAATAATGACAATTTTTAGTCCGTCGGTATTTTCCTCAGCCGGTTCTTCAGCGATCGCTTGATTCGAGTAGCCAAAGGGGTAGGGTTGAATATAGCCAAAGGCACCATCATCTACCGTAATGGTTTGGTTTCGAGTCTCTGGCTCAATAGCTAACCAACGATTACTACCCCAATTTTCCCATTCAATCTGGCCAGCTTCATCCAAACAAATATATTTATACTCAATAATAGGATGCTCATCCCGATTGCTTTCTGAGGTACTAGACTCTAATGCTACGCTCTGATGTAAATCGAGAAGCTCTGTCCACCATAACGGATAGGCTGCGGCACTGGTTCGTAAGGGAATGGCTCGCTTAACATCCCACTCACCTAATGCGGGTATAGAACCGACAAGCGCGATGGATTTCCCTTTTTCCGTGTTGGCATTGAGTTGGAATCGATACATACAGTCTGGACGGGCGCAACGTTATAAAGACAGGATTCTAGAAGTGATTTTCTGGAAGTTGCGTTGACAATAACACATAACCTACCCCCTGTCTGTCTAAAGAAAAACGCTTACTGTTTCTTAACCTGTCAGAATTTATCAAAATTACTGCTGCGGCTGCGGCTGTAACGGGTTTCCTGCCAACTGTTGCCAATACCTTGAAGAATTCCCTTAATCATTAACCCGATCGCTCGACCAATGACCTGGGTCAAAGCAAATACAAAACCCTTGCCTAAAAATTTAACCAGCGATCGCAGTCGAGGTGAAAGCGCATCTCGTAATTCCAGTAATAGTGTCACCGTTCTAGCCAAACCTTGCAACTGAGCTAATTCCGCTTGTCTAGGAGAATAAACGGTGGTGAGGGCAATGCCTTGGGGCGAAAAATAAAAGAGTTGATAGTGACTTTCAAAAATATTTTTGGGTTCTAGCCAATATTGGTTCAATTGATAATGCCAGGCGAGGTTGTTCCGAAATTTAGCAATTTCCCGTGATGATAATAAATCCATTTGATAAAGGGTTTGTTTAATTTCTTCATTATCGGAAAAATAATTTAAGATAAACACCATAACACTATTGGCTAATTGCACAATTAAATGATGAAGATATAATTCCAGACGACTTAGATTTTCCCCACGCTTTCCTTGACCATTTTCTGGTTCACTATCCAAACTATTGACAGATGCTTCTGATGGCTCTGTAAACAATAAATATTGCAGAATTTCAGGCACAAAAGGAATTTTATCTAAACTTTCTGTTTGAATCAATTCCCGATAAGGGGTTAAAATTGCTTGGATCGTATCAAGACGATAGGAGCTTTTAGGACTACAGTATTTACCCAAAAAAGACAGCGTAACCGTTTGCCAAATTTCCACTAACATCGGACTCAAATTATCCGGCAACTGCTCTGGTGTAATCTCTAGAGTCTGAAGTTCCCTCACCACTGCTTGGATCTGATTTAAGACTAATAGTAATAACTCTTGACGTTTGGAAATCTGTAAAATATCTAATTCTAAGGGAGTTGTCGTCAGATTTATCGTTGGAATTTGCAGATTAGCGTAGGTTTTTTGAATGAGAAAAGAGGCAGAATCACTGCTTTCAATTAGGGATGAGTTGGAAATGAGAGGAGGAGAGGAAGAAGGAGGAGGAGAGGAGAAGGAAGAGGGGGAAGAGGGGGAAGATGCTAACAGTTGGGTTTGCCACCGTAGAGAGGCTGGCATCAGATGTTTGACTAACCATTGGGCCGTTTTTAGTTCTCGTTTTCGTCCAGACCAAAAAAGTTGATCAAAACCAGAAAGGGTCGTTTGCTCAAGAACGTTTTCCACTACGGTTAAATGGTGATCAATTTGTCCTAAGCCGGATTGAAAAAACGGTAATAACCACCGATATTGAGAAGACAGTGGGGGGCGAGGGGAGGTAGTGGGAGCCTCTAGCCAATCCGTTTCTCCCTGATAAATCTTCTCCAGACCTGTTACAATCTGAGCGATCGCCGTTCCCTTGGGAAAATAACCTTCTATGCCCTGGGCTTTAGCCTTTAATAACTGAGAATAATCCAGACTGGCCGTTAATAAACAAATTTTAAGATCGGGATAGGTACGACGCAACGACTGGCAGAGTTCCCAACCTGAAGTAGAACTGTGGAGAAAAAGCGGATCGAGAAGAACCAGATCGGGAATTTGATGTTTGCACTGCTCCCATAACGCTTGGGCATTATCGACTTGACCAATGACCTGCACCTGGGTCTGATTTGCCAAGGCCGTCACTAACCCCAACCGAAAAATTGGGTCTTCGTCAACCAACAACAGCGTAAGGGGGCGATCGCTCACAGATTTTAGCCAAAAAAGAAATAGCTTTCGTTAAAAGACTAACTTAGAAATTGAAGAAATTGTTAGTCATCTTGAACTTAACGTGAATTGAGGGCCTTATTCGGCAGCATTGATGAAGGCTCCTTGTAACCAAAAAAATCAATACGATAGTCTGTAATCTTAACACCCGTTTGCGCTTCAATCGTCGCTAGAAGATCGGGGGGTAATTCAATATGAATATCGATAATTTGCTGGGTATCTAAACAATTAATATGACTATGGGAATCGCTAATGTGGCCGTAGAGCCGACCATCACAACGTTCCACGCACTCAATAATTCCTTGACTCGATAAGGCTTCTAAATTCTGATAAACCGAAGTATGGCCAATATTTTTGCCTTGCTGGTTCAGACGATCATAGATTTCCCGTGCCGATAGGTGTTCCTTGGCCTGCCAAAGCAACTCTAAAATAAAACGCCTTTGCCGACTGACCCGCATTCCCAGAGTTTGACAACGATTGAGTGCGTCGCTTAAGGAGTAAATTGGCCGCAGCAACCCTTCAGGATTCTTCATAGGGACAGGAAACCAGGATAGAGGATTTAACAGTATCTTAAACTCATACCCAGTTTAACTTATCCGTTCAAACTTGTGCAATATTGGTGTAATAGCTAAATCTAGACCGAATCTGGGCACTTAGGGATTGGGTTTCTTGAAATAAGAAATTGACATTAATTCTTGTTATCAGAATTAGCAAACAATCGGGAAAAATTCAATGATTATTTGAATCGATAGAGAGTCGCTATCATTAATAAATATTTAAGTATTAACAGAGAGTCACTATCATTGATGAATATTTAAGTAAGGTCATCTATCCTTTACAATAATAGGAAAATCCATCTTGATGATTTGTTGACAGTCTTTAATACTTTCTATGACCTCTATTGCTTGGCTCATGTTCGCGCTCTTTTTTCCTGCTTCTCTAGGTATTTTAGGTCAAGTCCTTACGCCTCAACCCCTTCACCATCAATTGTTGGCCCTTGGTTTATTTCTTTTGGCGATCGACCAGGCTCGAATGGCCGTAGTTGATTTAGAACAGATTGCAATGGTCAAAAACCAAACCCTCGATCCGCGTCTTACCCGTTTTTATTGGGTAACAATTGGTACCATTATTATTGAATTAATAGGTTTTTATTTAGCATCTCAATATTTAGGGATTGGCATTCTTTTTGTTTTAGGCAGCCAGGTTTGGTTTAATACGATTGTCCGTATTCAGATTGATCCTGTTCAAGTAAATCCCATTCAAGAAAAGCCCAATATGGAAAAGATCCTACTTTTTTTAGCCAATTTACTGGGAATGATCCTGATTAGTCTTTGGATCGCACAAATTACACCGATGGCTATTGTGTTAAGTCTTTGGGCGATCGCGATCGCCTATGGAGGAATTAAAGTCGTGCAATCTTTCCCAATCCGACTCAACCAAGATGAGAAGCCTTAAGCGAAAAATCTCTCCGTCAGATCCCGTTGACCAAAGCGCAACCAGAGCCAACTATTTAAACAGAAGCAACTTAAAGAGAGGGTCAGTAAAATGAAGGTAACGGGCGTAACTACGCCAATAATGAACCAGGTTCCCACATGGAAAAGCATTAACCCCGTAAGTAGAACATCTAGGCTAACAGATAGGGTAAGGGATAAACAACGACGCTGAAAAACAACAAAAAGTAAGGATTGCAAGGTTGTGATTAAGATAGCTGGAACGAGAAAAGCACAGATCGAAATGCAGTAAGTTCGAGAAAATTCACTGGCTAGTGTTAAAAAAGACATTTTTATAAAATAACAATCCTGATGTTCTGACCATTATAGCAAAGAATGAGGATTACGGGAAAACTCAATTTTCTTAAAATAACTGTTTCGGCTTGGTTTCGGCTTGTGCGTCTTCCTTACCATCAAAGTTATAAGAGAATTGATTACTAAAGTATTCTCTAAGATTTTACGAAACATTTATCTTTTATTGAAACCAAATATGATCATTATTATTAAAAGATAATACTTTATTTTTTTGCCAATTTTCAGGTAATAAAATTGAGGATGGCTGTTGCCGTTTCAGTTGCTTTTTCTAAGTGGGGAACATGACCACATTGAGGAATCCAATATAATTGACTATGGGGAATTCTTTGTTGAAATTTAGTAGCCGCTTTTGTTCCTAAAATTTTGTCCTGTTCGCCCCAAATAATCAGTGTTGAGGGCAATAAAGTAGGTAACAGAGCTGCAAAAGAGCCGTAACCCCCACTCTTGGTAAAGGCAATTAAGCTCTCATGCCAGCGATCGCAGTTGAGGTGCAGTGAGGTACAGGTTTGAGCATCCACATTCGCAAAAGCGGGATCATAATAGGCGGCGCGACTAATCCGGTGACGGATCTGGGGATTGGCTAGAAAATTAGTTGCCCAACGGTCTAGCGGCGGAAACATCCAACGGGCGGCCAAGGGAGGATTGGCTAATCCAGCACTATCGATTAACACCAGTTGGCTAACGACTTCAGGATAGGTCAAACTAAAGTCAATCGCAACGGCTCCCCCCATTGACACCCCAACCAGGACAATTGGTTCTTGGATCAGATTTTTCCAGGTTGAATAGAGATGGGCCTTAATCGTCGCCGGAGAAATATCCAGATGCGGCGATCGCTCTGTAAAGCCAAATCCCAGTAGATCGATCGCCCAGGTTTGACGATGACGTGCCAGTTGAGGCAATAAACGCCGAAATTCTAAGACCGAACTATCGAAACCATGTAGCAAAAGAATCGGTGGTTTTGCCTGTCCTTGTTTTACATAGCTAGTCAGGATTGTTTTCGTTTCTACTGTCTCGAAACTGGTTGTCGAAAGGGAAATAGGAATAGCGGCCTTTTGCAAATTTTGCAGCAAATTCAGAGAGGTCGATTCCGTTAAGGTTGGGGGCGTAATTACCGCAGTCATTATTATTGTCCTGAAACGTTTTCTATTGTTTCACCATATCTCCTAAATTAAAAAGAAAGGGAACTGCACCGTGATTTTCCCCACTCATCACTAACACCTGTGGCATTTGACCACCCCCTTCTCGCCAAGCTTCAATCGCCTCTTTTTGTAAGACTAATTGACCCCCCTGAGCCTTAAGGGTTTCTGCCAAGAGCCGTTGAGCCTCAGCCTTTCCCTTGGCACGATTAATATCAGCTTGAGCCTGTTGTTCTGCTTCCTGGGCCACATAAACCGCTCGTTGGGCCCGTTGTTCAGCAATTTGTTTTTCCTCAACGGCACGCGCAAATTCTGGTGAGAAAGTTAAATCTACGACGCTGGTATCTAAAACAATGATGCCATATTTTTCTAGGCGGGAATTGAGAGCATTATCAAAATCTTCTTTGAGTTCACTGCGTTTAGTAATAGCCTCTTCTACGGTTCGTCTTGCCGCCGCAATTTTAAAAGATTCCTGGGTTTGAGGCGCGATAATTTTGGCTACAATATTTTGTAATGATCCCTGGGTGCGACGAATATTGACAATTTTGGTTGGATCAAGGCGAAAATTAATGGCAAAGCTGGCAGATAAATTCTGTAAGTCCTTCGTAGAACTTTGGGCCGGCACCTCAAATTTTTGTATGGTTACATCATAAATATCTACCGAAGAAACAAATGGTGGTTTATAGTGCAATCCTTCCAGGAGTTCTCCTCCTTGAGCCTTCCCTAAAATGCTTAGGACTCCCACCTGGCCAGGCGTAATAATCACAAAGGCATTAAAGCTCAGTAAAACTAATAAGGCGGCAATGAGTCCCCCTAAAATAGGTTGCCAATTCTCTGATGATCTTGATTTCATGGGAATAACCTCGGATGAATCGGAAATTGTTGAGTCGATAGGTTAATGTTGACTTATCTTACATTTTATTTTGGATATTGTATGAAAGAATTGACTATTTTAGGTTTCAGGGATTAGCCAAACCTTGCTTTTCCATCTCTAGCAACGTTGCTTTAATCGCCAATCCGCCTCGATAGCCAACGAGTTTTCCATTACTGCTAATAATTCGATGGCAAGGAATAAAGAGGGGAATCGGATTTTGCTGGTTAGCTTGTCCCACTGCCCGAACACTTTGGGGGTTGCCCAGGGCGATCGCGATATCTTTATAGGTAGCGGTTGTACCGTAGGGGATGTTATCGAGTAATTGCCATACTTGCTGTCTGAAAATGGTACCGGCAGGCGCGATCGGTAGGGAAAAGGCTTTTAATGTACCCTTTAGATAGGCATTCAATTGTTGAAAAGCATCACGGAGCAAAGCCGTTTCTTTGAGTTCTAATGCCGATGGAATGATATCGGTTGCAAAATAGACATTAGTAATTTTACCAGCCGCTTCAGCAATCCCAATTTTGCCAATGCTTGTTTTAGAAAAAGCAATGTTCATGCTCTAAACTCTCAATTTTGCCTTTGTATTTCAGTCTAATCTATTAATTAAAAATTCAACAATCTGTTAATTAAATATTAAACAGTAGAAAAAGAAGACTCTTGTATAATTTCATCAGAAGCTTGATCTGACCAAGTACCATTAGGGTAAAATTCTAGAATACGATGATCTGGTGTAAACAACTCCCAAGCAGCCAAATCTTGAGATTCTAAATCATCAGGATTAAATTCAATCAACAAACAACATTGGTTATCAAAGTTAAGTAATAATATAGGATAAAATATTTTAATTTGGGTGACTTTTGTTCCTTCGATTCTTTTTAAAAGAGGTGATACTTGTTCTATTTCCAGCGCTGAAGTTGCTAAGGTTTCCCCGTTACAAAATAACTCCCAATCAGAGCCTCTAGAACCTAATTGCCATTCGCCTTTAAACTCGTCCACTAATAGAGGGGAATCATAGGGAATACGTTCACCAAATTCTAGACAGAGTTCATCCCCGTAACCTAGTCTCGCTTGCCAACAAAGTTGGCCAATAAGAGGTTGCATTTTTCGTTCTAGGGATTTTAAGTCATGATAGATTTTGGTATTCATAGCGTTCTTTTGAGCAATCTAAGTATAATTAACTATTCAAAAATTCCTGGGCTTTTTGTCGAAGTTCTGCATAAGTATAATCACCCCTAACATTTTTACTACCACCTCTTCCTTTTGCTTTCTCAGTTTCTAAAAAACGACCAAATTCCTTGCGTTGCTCATTTATCATCCTAAATTCTTTAGCGATCGCATTCACTTGCTTAAGATCTCCCTTCATATTATCGCAAGTATTTTAAAAGTGCTTCAGTTGTCGAAAAAATGGCTTTTTGATCAATCCGATTTAATACCTAGTAAGTCAAAAAAACTGCCACCCAGCAGATCTGCGGACTAATATTGTCGAAGATCATAACTTAAGTGACAGCCCTAACTTGCTTCAAAAACAGGACAGAAACTAGAATTCTAATTCTGCTGCTTGAACTTTCTCGATTTGTTTTTTCTTGAGAACTAAGAAAATTTGAGCCAACATAATGGCCGCGAGGAAAAGAACCAGGAACTTGATCCGGGTGGGATTTTGTAACACCACCTCAGTATCTTTTTGTCCAAAACCACCCACATTAGGATTCGTGGTCAGGAACTCTCCGGCAGTGACCGTTTGACCTTCTGAGACAATTAACTCAGGGCCAGGTAAAATTGTCACCGTTTCATCGCCATCACTCGTAGCCAGAATGACTTCATAACCGCCCGATTCTTGCTTAGTAATTTGGCTGATGGTTCCATTTTTGGGAGCTTTAACCGCATTGTTATTGCTCGGTTCGCCGGTGGGGTAGATTTGTCCACGACCACGATTTGCCCCTAAATGGACAGAATATTTACCGTAGTGAATCGCTTTGTTAGTGGCGGGATCGGGGGAAAGAACGGGGAAAACAATTTCTTGATATTGATCACCCGGTAAGGGGCCAACAATCACTACATTTTCTTGATCTTCACGATAGGGCTGGAAGAAAACACCGCCAACCTTTTCCTTCATTTCTTCGGGAATGCGATCGCTAGGGGCAATCTTAAACCCATCGGGCAACATTAATACGGCACCAACATTGAGACCGCCCTTAGAGCCATCTCCTAATACTTGCTGACTATTGAGATCATAGGGAATTTTAACCACTGCCTCAAATACGGTATCCGGCAGTACGGCTTGGGGAATTTCAATTTCAGCCGGTTTTTGGGCTAGGTGGCAGTTAGCGCAAACAATACGACCCGTTGCTTCTCTAGGGGTTGCAGGAGCCGTTTGTTGGGCCCAAAAAGGATAGGCAGCGGCAGATTGGGGGGCAGCCAGATCACTCAATAAAAATAGACTGGTAGTGGCGATCGCAATCAAAGCAATATTCAGCAGGGCTTTTTGTCCCCGTTGCCACAATCCCGAAAAATCAGGCGTTCTCATCTTTAGGTCAAAATAATTTAAGGGTTAACAGTTTTCCCATTGTCTGGGGCAAAGGGCTGACGTAAGCTCGATTAAGCCCACCAGGGATCTTCATTAGTGCGAAAGTCTGTTTCAGTCCAGGGCGTAAAGACTAATTTATCGTCTTCAGTAACGGTGGCATGGGCCAAAGCCAAGGAGAGAGGAGCCGGGCCACGCACTACTTTTCCTTCAGAGTTGTATTGGGAACCATGACAGGGACACATAAACTTGTTCTCGCTGGCATTCCAGGGCACAACACAGCCTAAGTGAGTACAGATAGCGTTGATACCATAGTCGGTGATGGTTTTCTCGCCGGTCACGATAATATAGGTGGGATCTCCCTTTAAACCTTGCGCTAAGGTGCGATCGCCTGGATTATGGGCTGCTAAAAATTCCCCTACCTTGACATCATTACCGAGGGCATCTTTGGCCGTTACTCCACCCCCAGCCGAGCCACTAGAAGGGGGAATAAAATATTTCACTACGGGATATAAAGCACCCGCCGCAATTCCCGTAATCGTCCCAAAGGTCAATAAGTTCATAAATTGACGACGACCCAAATCTGGGACATCGGACGCACCTGTAAGTTGAGCCATAATGAACCGTCTAAATTGTATATTTTTGTAAAGGTTTCTAAGATTTCTCTTAGAGCATAGAATTTTCTGCTGTATTAAAAGCGGTTAAGGGGCGATACCAATGGCACGCTTCGCGCCCGAAAGCAGAACTGGATTGCTTGCGAATCAAAAAAAAGTTACAAGTCCAATCCTGATTATTACAGAAAACGTCGCCTGCTTAGAGAGTCGGTATCGGCAACAGTAAGCTTTAAGATAGTCGTAACTCTTTTTTCACTATCGATTAGGCTGCTCATGTTTTTCAGCATCGTTATCCCCACCTATAACCGTAGGCCCATTTTAGAAAAATGTCTGTTGGCTCTTAGTCAACAAGCGTTTCAGGATACCAAGGTGGCAGGTTACGAAATCGTGGTGGTGGATGACGGTTCTACCGATGGCACCCTGGATTGGTTAGCGGCCCATACGACCCTTTTTCCCAAAGTTGTGGCCTATGCTCAAGATCATCAGGGGCCAGCCGCCGCGAGAAACCTTGGAGTAGCCAAGGCTAAGGGAGATACTATTATTTTTATTGATAGTGATCTGGTGGTAACGAGCCAATTTCTGCAAGCCCATGCTGATGCTTTACTGGCAGGCCAGATTCAACTGGACAGTGATCGCCTATTTACCTATGGGGCAGTGATCAATACCTGTAATTTTGACCATCCAACGGCGGAACCTTACAAAATTACCGACTTTTCGGCTGCCTACTTTGCGACGGGAAACGTGGCGATCGCCAAAAAATGGTTAGAACAGGCCGGTTTATTTGACACGGTGTTTCAGCTTTACGGTTGGGAAGATTTGGAATTAGGGGTACGCCTCAAACAACTAGGGCTAAGATTAATCAAATGTCCTGCGGCCGTTGGCTACCATTGGCATCCTCCCTTTTCCCTAGAGCAAATTCCTAAATTAATTGATCAGGAAATACAGCGAGGCCGCATGGGTGTGTTATTTTATCAAAAACATCCGACCTGGGAGGTACGCCTCATGATCCAAATGACCTGGCTTCACCGTTTACTTTGGGGCTTGTTGTCTCTCGGTGGTACTCTGAATGAACGAACAATGGCTCCTCTGCTGCAATGGTTAATTGATCGTGGTCGTCCCCAACTAGCGCTGGAAATTGCCCGTATTTTCCTAAATTGGTATAACGTACAGGGAGTTTATGCTGCCTATCGTCAAGGTCAGGTTTAATTAGGGACTATCAACGTTTAAGATTCCTTATCCCCCTGGGTCATCAGTGAAAAACTTTTAATGATTCACTCAACTTTTTTGAATTCTGTTTTTTTGAATTCTGTTAAAGCAGTTTAAGATACTATCTTGCTATCAAGAGATTTTCTTAAAAAGTTAAAGTAAACTAAATTACTTACTTAGAAATGGAGACAATGCCATGTTAACTTAAGAAAGATTTTTGGGCATAGTAGCAATAACATTATTTTGGAGATCATCATGAGAGAATTTTTATTTGCAATCTTAGGTTTCATCATCGGCGGCGGTGGTGTTTATTTCTTATCTTCGGCAAAACTTCAGCGTCAATTGGCTAGTGCAGAAGGAAAATTAAAACGGGCGAATCGGGCTACGGACGATATGGATAACTTGCGATCGCAGCAATTGTCCCAGTCAGAAGAGTTACAAAATGCCCAGGCGAGAATTTACTCAATGGAAGCCGACTATCAGGCCAAAGTGAGTGAGTATGAAAAACAAATTCAAGAACAACAGGTATCTTTACAGTCTTACGAAACTCAAATTCGAGAATTACAGAATAATCATCAACAGGAAATTGCCGCTCTCCAATCATCCTTAACTCAAGCATCTCCTCCCCCTTTACCGACTACCACGGAGGTGGCCCCCTCTCCTGAACCTTCTCAAGCCCCCAACTGGTTAGGAACGGTTGCCGGTGGCGCAGCGATCGCCGGAGTGGCGGGATTAGCCGGTGCGGCTGTTTCTGGACTATTTAGTCATGATGAAGCTGTTGAAACTCCTAGCCTTGTCAGGGAAGAACAAGAAGAGCCTCTTGAAGCCATTGCCCCCCCCAGTGAAGAAATAGAAGTTTTTGAAGAAACAGCACCAGAAGAAAATTGGGTCGATGCGATCGATGCTCCCCCAGAAGAAGAATTTAGAGCCGAAATACCTGCTTCATTAGATTCAGAATCCTCTCCCTTTGAAGATGAATCCTTTGAGCTTTCTCTAGAAACCCCAGAAATTGCTAATTTTGCAGAATCCTCTCCCTTTGAAGAAGAATCCTTTGAACTTTTCCTTGAAACCCCAGAAGTTGCTCCAGAAATTGCGAGTGTTGGAGAACTGAATCTTAGTGATTGGACAGAGGAGGAAAACCTTGGCGAAGAAGAAAGCGTTAGAGAGGAGGCTGCCCCTTGGCCCAGTGAGCAACCATCTCCTTTTGACGATCCCTTTTCACCTTCCTTAGAAACACCGATCGCGGTAGAGGAAGATAACTGGGTGGATGCGGTAGATATCCCTCTAGAAGACGTGAATCTGAGTGAACCAGATCTAGGAGCTTGGGCAGAAGGCGATAATGCGCTGGAGATGTCGATATCCAACGATTTTCCTCCTGTATTAGAAGAGATTAGTTCCGTCGATACCACAATGGACTCTCTTGAATTACCCGCAGACTTTTTAGCCGATATTCCCTCGGATCATGCGAATCTCGAACCCTTGACTGAAGAATTAAATGCCGAATCGGAATTAGACTTTCTTTTAGAACTCCAACAAGACGATGCGATTACAGAAGATCCTGACCTGTTAGCTTTTTCTGAGATGCCGGATCTAGAAGGATTAGAAGGATTATCTGATCTATCAGCAGAGCTAGAATTGGGTTCAGAAGATCTGCCTTTATTGGATATGTTCCCAGGGGATCAAGCAGATCAAGAAGTTTTGCCGGAGCTTCCTTTGTCCGAACCTGGCCAGAGTGGTGATACCCCTTTTATTGATCTTCTAGATTCAACGTCAGAGAAATCCGATATGGAGTTTTTAGAAATGTTACAAACGGAGGAAGATGACTTTTCCAAGCGTCTTTCCATTGAAGAATCGGATGATATCTTTGGGGATTTATTTAGTCCCGAACCCTCTTTATCAACAACGGAGATGGACGATATTTTTGGACAAACCAATGAGCCAGAAAATCACCCCGCTTCTGAGCCTGGCTTAGAGGAACTCTTTTCCGATGAGGCTCTCTCCTTGGATAATTGGGATTTACCAGGGACAGGAGACTCAACTAACAAAAGTTAATGGTTCTTACCAGTCAATAAGAATACTTATAAAAACTCCGAGGCGATCTTTATTGATAGTGATCGCCTTTGTTTTTGGACTAATCTTCCAATACCTGTACTGAGACTTCTACGGCATCAACATCAATAGTGCCTGGGGGAGATATCCTTGCAAATCTTCCCTCAATGACCCTTAACGACTCTCCGCAACTGGGACAACGACATTCACTGCCCTGAAAACTGGTAAATTCATAACCACAGACAGGGCAGTCAGACTCGACTAAATTGCGCTTCATCCACCAACGCAAACCCAAAAAGCCGAGAATAGGAGCAACCGCTAATAAACCCAAAAGAATTAAAACACCATTCACGACCCAGCCTAAGCCCACTGCCCCAAGTAACAGACTCACCAATAAAACCGTTAACGCACAACCCAGTCCGGATTCATTGAGCGAGACAAACTTTGGGACGTTATTCACGATTCTCTCCTTTGAAGGGTTACTAAAACAACAATTTATTCTCTATGCTAATCGATTCCTACCCCCAACTGAGCGACTTTTCGGCAAAGATGCAAGGAGAAAATAAAGATAATGACTGAGATTGTGATCATTGGTGCTGGCGTTATTGGTGCAGCGATCGCCTACGAATTAAGTTTGCTCCCGAACCTCAAGATTACTCTGCTGGAAAAAAATCAGGCTGCTGGTGGAACTAGTGGGGCTGCTTTGGGCGTTCTTATGGGGGTGATTAGCAAAAAAACTAAGGGTCGGGCCTGGACACTTAGACAAGCTACTCTGGCTCGCTTCGAGAGTCTTCTTGGGGAATTACAAGCACTGACCGGCCAAAGTTTAGAGATTAATGATCAGGGCATTGTCTTGCTACTTTTTTCTGAAGAGGAACAAAGTCAATGGCATAAGCGGCAAATCCTACGTCAGGCCGAAGGATACTGTTTAGAGCTTTGGGATCGGGAGATGCTTGCGTGCAAATGTCCGCAAATTAGAGGCGAGAACATTCTCAGTGCCGTTTATTCGCCCCAAGACCGTCAGATCCAGCCCCGACAACTTACAGAAGCTTTGGTGACAGCCGCTCGTTTAAAAGGCGTTGATTATCGCAGTGGTGTAACGGTTCAGGATTTTACTGTTCATTCTGCTGACGCGGCTTCCCATTCTCAAACCGTCCAAACTGTCCACACTGATCAGGGGGATTTTGTGGCCGATCAGGTAATTATCACGGCGGGTTTAGAGTCTCTCACCCTTACCCAACACTTACACCAAACCGTTAAGCTTGAACCTGTCCTAGGTCAGGCCTTACGGATTCAATTACCGCAGATTTTGGGGCATCATCATTTTCAACCTGTCATTACGGGGGAAGATGTCCATATTGTGCCCTTGGGAAAGGGAGAATACTGGTTAGGAGCTACCGTTGAATTTTCAGAAACTTTAGGCAGTCTGGGGCCAGATCCCCTGAGGCTAGAAAAACTCTTGGAAACAGCGATCGCTTTTTGTCCTGATTTAGCTAATGCTAGAATTTTGCATTCTTGGTCAGGGCAACGTCCCCAACCTCAGGAAGAATCCTCCCCGATCCTCAGACCCTTATCCGGATACGACAATGTACTGATAGCCACAGGCCACTACCGCAATGGCATTCTCTTAGCACCTGCTAGTGCGCTTTGGGTTCGAGACTATCTGCTGGCTCAAAACAAGATATCTTACTAAATTATGTAGTACCTTTAAATAGACCCTGGGGACGAATTAAGAGAATAACAATCATAATCAGTAACGCTACCCCCATTTTGTAATCAGGGCCGAACCAAGGCACACTGACCTCCTGGGCAATACCAATAATTAAACCACCAGCGATCGCTCCATAGGGATTGCCAATACCGCCGAGAATCACAGAAGCAAACATCGGTAAGATTAAAAACCAACCCATATTGGGTTTAATGGTCGTAATCAATCCATACATGGAACCGCCTAAAGCCGTTAATACCGCCGTAATAATCCAAGTCCAGATCACGACCCGTTCCACATTAATACCCGATACCCTGGCTAAATCGATATTATCGGCCACTGCTCGCATCGCCTTACCAATTTTGGTTTTTTGTAAGAGCAAATGTAAAGCCACCATGGCCGCGATTGCCAAACCAATAACAATAATGCGATTATACTCAAGCCTTAAGCCTAAAAATTCCTGGGCTGGAATGATTGGCCCCTCATAGTTTTGGTTATTGCCGCCCCAAATAAACAAAATACCATTGCGTAAAAACAACGCCAGTCCAATGGAAATAATAATCAAGGTGGTTGAACTAGCTCGGCGATCGCGCATGGGTTTCCACAGTAACCACTCGGACAGTAACATGGCCACCGCCGTTCCTGCTGCTCCTAAACCCATTGATAGCCAGAGATTCACCCCACTGGTATTAGCTAACCAGGCCAAATAGGCTCCTAGGGTCATAAAATCGCCATGAGCAAAGTTAGAAAGCCTTAAAATACCATAGGTTAGGGTTAGTCCGACCGCAGCCAAGGCAATAATACTGCCCACGGCAATGCCATTAAAAATCAGTTGAGGTATTTCCATTCGTCCGGGTTTGCCCTTAATGCTAATTTCTTCCTCAAAGTACAACAAATTGGGCAAATTTTATGGGGAAGATTAGGGATACTTTTGATGCCCGTGACTAAAAAGACTGAGATTAGGCTACCGTTAGCAGAGGTGCAGATGCTATCCTAGTTATGATATGGGTAATCAAAACGACACCTTTAAATTAATCAGCGACAATCGCCAAGCCCGTCACCTCTACGAGATTCTAGAAACCTATGAAGCAGGGATCGAACTCAAAGGAACGGAAGTAAAGTCGATTCGAGCGGGTAAAGTGAATTTGCGGGATGGCTACGCGCTGTTGCGGAACGGTGAGGCCTGGCTAATTAATGTTCATATTTCTCCCTACGATGCCAGTAGCGCGTATTTTAATCACGATCCTCGACGGACTCGTAAACTTTTACTACATGGTCGGGAAATTCGCAAACTAATCGGTCAAGTGGAACAAAAAGGGCTAACCCTAGTTCCGCTCAAAATGTATATGAAGGGCAGTTTTGTAAAAGTGTCCCTGGGTTTGGGGAAAGGTAAAAAGTTACACGATAAACGGGATGCGATCAAAAAGCGTGATGATCAACGGGATATGGCAAGGGCGATGAAGCGTTACTAGTCTGTTTTGGCGAGATTATAGACTCGCTTGGGATTAAATTAGCCCTCAGTTTATCTCGTTGGGGATTGCATAATTCCTATTGATTGTACGCATCGGATGAAAGCGGCGATCGCGACTGGAATCAAGCGCGAATTTTATCGGGGATGTCTATGCCATAGAGAAAGAGATGTAGAATTTCCAGGGGAGACATCGGCGGACTGTGAATCATAATGTCATCATGACTAGGATGAAGATGCAATCTCATATTTTTATCATCATTTTTATGATTGGGTTGGTTAAGATCAATTCTTAAAAATCGAGAAGACATTGTTTCGGGGAAACGAATCTCAAAATTAAAACCGATTATTTCAGCTTCTTTATCATTATCAAAAACAAGAATAGCAAAGTCGAACCAGCAACCATTTTTGAGTGAAAAATGCGGAATATCTCTGATTCGTTTTTGATTTTTTCCCCCTCCCATTATGTCCCAATAACTTTTTTGTCTGATGACAGTTGAATGGTCTAGCTTAAGCAAACCACGAATTTTGTCTGGTTTAGTAGTTAATTTTTTATCATCATAAGCAAACATGAGACTTTTGAGAATTTCTGATCGTAGAGCTTTTGCACTTTTGGTTTTAAGGGAAATATTACTAAGCGATCGCTGTTGAATTTCGATACACATTTTCTCCCAGGTTTCATTTTTGCCGCTCAAGTAAGTCCCCCCTATCCAATAAAATTAACCATTAGACCTGTTGGGAAATAAAAGAGAAACAGAAAGTTTGCACAGTAAGGATTTCATCATCTCTTACCAATTAGGCAGCATTCAAATAGAAGTTCCATAAACCAGTAGAATTCAACATCAAGC
>JAYKJI010000126.1:0-21205 GCA_035285405.1 Snowella sp.
TTGTTTACATAATTAACAACTCTTTGTCTTAGATCTACACTATAAGTCATTGCTTGTGCTAATTTTGCTAAGAAATGTCAAACACTAGCATACCATAGCTGTCTCAAAATTAATTGAATCTACTATAATTGTAATTTTCCTATCAAGCGTCGATGCTCACAATGTCGATGAAATAAGGCAAATTTTGCTAAGGGTCTAGGGGTGATCAGAATTTTAACGATTGAGTTGAGTGGCGAAACAAAAACTTTAATAGAAGAAAATAAACTTCCTCAAGTCCACTCTAACGCTTTTGTTAGGTGGCATTTCATCGATCATCTGCTTCACATTTTACTTCCCATTAATGTTCTTAAAATTACTAATTCTCTTAGTTAATATCCCATTCTATCTAATGTGTTTTATTTTTCTTATCAAAATCTCCTCTAGTAGAGATGATCAAGGTAGCTAAGACAGCAAATAATATAAGAGTAAAAAATAATCTTATTCCAACCGTTCCTCCATTTAGTCTATACGCACTAAGATATTTCTCTTTCTCAATGCACTCCAGAAAGAATACATTCTCTCTAATTTCTTTAACCAGTCCCTCGGAAACATAGAAGCTGTCATATACCATACCAATATGAGCAGCCAATAAAATACCAATAGCAAACAAAGATAACCAAACAATTTTCTTATGTTTTGCCAAGTACTGCCGTGTATCTCCAGAGGTTAAAAGCCACCCAATTGCCGCAATTTGCAAGCCCATTGTTGACCAGATTATATTAATATGAACAGTCTTATTGTCTTTGAGAGAAGTTAATAATAATTCAAAAACTTCTTTCCCTTGATCTGAGCACATCATAAGCTACTCCATATTGAAATAGATTCTTGCTTAAAATTGAGTCAAGCAGTCTAGTTATTTATTATATGCGAAGTTTGCATCTATCACTCTCATGGAGTGTGATCGCCAGAAAGTTTTCACATATCACTCCAAATTAGAGCAATCGCTGGACAAATCCATTCGAGGAAAAGCCTAATCTCCAAAAATCATATCACTAAATATTTGGTATTAAAGTACGAGTATATACAATTCTTTACAAAAAACTCAACGGTCAACCCCCTATCAGTCCTACAATTAATCATGATTGCGGTAAATAACTTTTGTATTGATTTTCCAGTTGAGATGGATTCAGTGATCGCGTCCAGTATTCCACCAACGCATGACCAAAAGCATAGGCATTGCGATCAGGGGTAGCAGAATGATCGAGAAGTAATGGCCAAAGAGAAAGTAAATCAAACGTTAAAGCAGTTGTCTTTTGATCACTAAGTAAATTAAAAAGATCATAGGCCATTTGCAGCTTACCAATCACTAAAGGAAGTTGTTCAATCGGAATTTTTTCCGCCAGCAAATAGGCCAAAGCAGGGGAACCCGTCGTTAAATTAGAAATAAACTGAAGCACTGGACTTTTTAAAAAAGCAGTTAAGCCCTGGGTCGTCGTCATCTGAAAACTATAATGATCAATAATCTGGGCGGCGGCTATAGTTCGGGCTTCTAAATTGTCTAAAAAGCGGGCCAATCGAATCTGTTTAGCAGGAGCGATCGCGGCCAAAAGAGCAAGAGAAAGATCCTCAATTCCCCATTCCTGTCGTCCTAAATCAGGATCACGAGTAACAATCGGTAAAACTCGTTCACAAACATTCCCTAACTGTTCAACGCGATACTGAACGGCTTCTCGAATCGACTGTTCCTTGGCCTTCATGCCCCATTGCCAATCGTAGGGAGGTTGCCACTCTCGAAATGGCCGTAGTTTATCAACTTGACTAACAAGAACAAAAACAGGTAAATCGGGTATTTGTTGATAGATATCATTAAGAAAATCCGCATCCATTTGTAAAGCAGGATCAAGAGCCGGATTTAATAACAATAATAGATCAGCAGTTTGAGCATAATCTAAAATTCGTTGTCGCAGGTCAGAACGCTGAGTTTGTTCATAACCAGGGCTATCCCAAATAGTCAGACTTTCTCCGGTGGCTATTTGCCAATGATATTCCTGTAAATCTTCTGTATTCGGTAAAAGATCGGTTTGAATAAATTGGGATTGAAAAAGGGTATTAATTAAACTACTTTTGCCGGCTCCTGTTCGTCCGACTAATAGCAAATTGACGGGTTTAACCTCTAGACTTTCAGGGGATTCAGCCTCTAATAATAGTTCCCGTAAGGTTTGGGTTGAAGCTTTGACGATTGTGGGTGTAGGAGCTTGAAAAGTAGAAGATTGAAAAATTGCGGCGGGTAGTTGATTTCCACTATAGAGAGCGATCGCTTGCCGACTAAGATTTTTGAGGGCTGCTTCTCGCAGTAATTGGCTCAAATTACCGATTAATTGTTGGGTTGCTTGATGATTGGAATTCTGACTTAATTGACGAGCTAAGGCAACAGTAGGATTTAATAACCATTGGGCGCAATTCCACAATTGCCAAGCTTTGCGAAGAGAGGGTTCAAATTTTTGATAAATTTCGTAGGATTGATAGGCTTGAGCTAGGGTAACTTGATTCAAGGCGGGAGCTAATTTTTGCAACCAAAGATCAAGGTCATCCACTGTCCCTCGAATGAGTCCGTAGGCTTGGGGAATATAAATGTTGAGCAAAGGATATTTAACTTCTGGGTGATAGCAATGGGCTACGGCCATCACCACTTCCTGACAACGTTGGCCAAAGGTAGGCCAATCTTCCCAGAAAGGTTTATCCTGTTGACTATTTTTGAGAATCGTTTGTAAGTTATTTTCTAAGCTTAATAAGCGTTGATCTTCCGTCCGATTATCCGTTAAGGGAACCAGCTTTGTTTGCTCTAATTCTGTAACCGCCTCAGCGAGGGAATCAGGAAGCGGTCGCGTCCATTTCACCAATAACCAACGCCAGCCGACCAGAATGATAGTAAAAATCGCCCAAAGCCAACTTAAACCCCATTGATGAATTTGCCAACTGGCTGCGACTAATAAAAAAAGTCCTAAAGCAGCGATCGGGAAACTGAGAACGAACCATTGTAAGCGGGTTAAGAGAGGGGTTTGTAAGAACTTTATATTCATTTAGTTAAATTAGATGGTAAAGAATCATTTAATGAGCAGAATTTCCCTATCTCCCCTATCCAGGCTACTACATACCAATAGCTTGGAGAAGCTTGACAAAAGACATAGAAGACAGGCGCGATCGCCGCTTGATCATAGCGTTGGTTGAATGGCAATCCTAGACAAGTTAGAATCCAGACAGGTTAGAGTCAAGCTAGAATCTAGACAGATTAAAATAGAGTCAGAGAAAAATAAAAATATCAAATCCATTGCAGTAGTCGCTTTTTGTCGGACTGTATCCCCTCCTAAATTATTGCTCCAAATTAAGCTCAGTCTTTAAATAACCCTTTTGTGTTACAATTTTTGAGACTTTTGTCATCAAAGGGTTCCTGGCAAGGAAACAAGCCTGATTTTGGAGAGTGTATGACCAATAACTACAGTGCCGATCAAATTCAAGTCCTCGAAGGTTTGGATCCGGTTCGTAAGCGTCCGGGGATGTATATCGGTACAACAGGCCCTAAAGGGCTACATCACTTGGTTTATGAAGTGGTGGATAACTCCATTGACGAAGCGATGGCAGGTTACTGTACCCATATTGAAATTGATATTAATGTTGATGGGTCGGTGCGGGTAACAGATGATGGTCGGGGAATTCCCACTGAGATCCACCCGACAACGGGGAAATCGGCGTTAGAAACAGTATTAACAGTTCTCCATGCAGGGGGCAAGTTTGGTGGTGGTGGTTATCGAGTCTCTGGTGGCTTGCATGGTGTCGGTATTTCCGTAGTCAATGCCCTTTCTGCTTGGGTAGAAGTCACGGTTTGGCGTAATGGGAAAGAACATATTCAACGTTTTGAAAAAGGAATTCCTGTCACGGAACTACAGGTTTCAGAGAATCCGGATCATGCTACGGGAACCTCGGTCATCTTTTTACCTGATCGGGAAATCTTTACAGGGGGAATTGAATTTGATTACTCCACTCTTTCTGGTCGGTTACGGGAATTAGCTTATCTTAATGCGGGTATTACCATTACCTTCAGTGATCGCCGTTCGTCCGAACCTCATATTGAAACCTATTTATACGCAGGGGGCATTAAGGAATATGTCGCCTACATGACTTCAGAAAAAGAAGCCTTGCATAAGGATATTATCTATGTTTCTGGTGAACGCAATAACGTTCAGGTGGAAGTGGCCCTTCAGTGGTGTATTGATGCTTACAGTGACAATCTTTTAGGGTTTGCCAATAATATTCGTACCATTGACGGAGGAACTCACCTCGAAGGTTTAAAGGCAGTTCTCACACGTACCATTAATTCCGTCGCCCGCAAACGCAATAAAATTAAGGAGAATGAGGCCAATTTAGGGGGAGAAAATGTTCGGGAAGGTTTAACGGCTGTTATTTCCGTAAAGGTTCCCGACCCTGAATTTGAAGGTCAAACTAAAACCAAATTAGGTAACACCGAAGTTCGCGGCATTGTTGACTCTTTTGTGGGTGAAGCGTTAGGGGAATTTTTAGATTTTAATCCCCAGGTTGCTGACTCAATTATTGAAAAAGCAGTGCAAGCTTATAAAGCGGCAGAAGCGGCCCGTCGTGCGCGGGAGTTAGTGCGTCGTAAATCAGTTTTAGAATCCTCGACTTTACCGGGTAAATTGGCAGATTGTAGCAGCAAAGATCCCACTGAATCAGAGATTTATATCGTCGAAGGCGATAGTGCTGGGGGCTCGGCCAAGCAAGGACGCGATCGCCGTTTTCAAGCAATTTTGCCGTTACGAGGTAAGATTTTAAACATTGAAAAAACCGATGATGCCAAGATCTATAAAAACACAGAAATTCAGGCCTTAATTACAGCCTTAGGATTAGGGATTAAAGGCGATGAATTTGATGTCAATCAACTGCGCTATCACCATATTATTATTATGAGTGTGGCAGGTGATGAGCCAACTCTGGTCATGGACGATACCGGCAAAACAGAATTTGTTAAAATTGGGCAATTTATTGATGATTGCATCGAGGGTCGAAAAACCCCTGAACGCTATCAAGTAATTTCCTTTGATCCCCATACTCATCAAACTCGATTCCGTCCCCTCAAAGCGGTGATTCGTCACGGTCATGAAGAGCCGATGTATGAAATTACCACCCGTTACAATCGCTCTATTAAGGTCACGTCTTCTCATAGTGTCTTTGTCTATGATCAAGGGGAAGTAAAACTCAAAAAAGGCAATGAAATTCAGGTAGGAGATTTACTGGTGGCCAGTCGTCGTTTACCTCGTCCCGATCGCCCACCAGAACGGATCGATCTGCTCAAAACTTTTTATCAGGCTGGCTTGACCCATGCTCTTTATCTGCAAGGAGAATCGGTACGACGTATTGCCAGTGAACGTGTTTTAGCCAAGGTAGAACGTCCTGATTTATTAAGGGAGCCAAGGGTGCAACTGTGCGAAGAAGATTGGCAAATTTTGATCCAACAACGTCAAACTTCCCAAATTTCCCAAAAACAAGTAGCGACTCTTTGCAATGTCAAACAACCGATCACGATTAGTCATTGGGAACGAGGGATCAATCATCCAACTCTGCCTGCTTTTCTCAAATATTTGGAGGCGATCGGCGGTAATGACCAAATTGTCTATGAAACCCTCCCTTCTAAGTTAGAAACCTATCTTACTCAGGATAACCAAAGCAAAAATGCTCGTTGGCGAGAAGTCAGTGACTATAAAGCCTTTGAAGACTTTACCCCTAGCGAATTAATTGCCCTAGATGATGATATTCAATTGGTTCCCCAAGCTCATCTCGATAAAGCCTTTGCTCGTTACTTGCCGATTACGACTGAATTACTGTGGTTTTTAGGCTGGTATGTGGCCGAGGGAGCCTTAAGTCAACATCAAGTTAGTCTCAATTTAGGGCAAAAAGATCAGGTCTTTATTCCTGAATTAATGGCAGCTATTACTGCCACTTTTGGAGAAACACCTCGATGCTATGCAGATCCCGATAGTCAGGGTATTAAACTCTACTTCCATAGTGTTTTAGCGGCTCGTCTGTTAAAAGCCTGGAATCTGGCAGAGGTGGCCCATCAGAAACAATTGCCTGATCTCATTTTTAGCTTAAGTGAGGAGTTACAACTAGCCTTTTTAGAAGGTTATTTCCTCGGTGATGGAACTATCGGAGACAGCCATTTTTCGATCACGACTAATTCTACCTCGGCTAAAGATGGGCTACTGTACTTATTTGGCCAATTGGGCTTGATTGTCAGCCACTCTACCTTGCAACCGTCAACGGAGATGGATGCGCCGATCCAAACCCGTCATCCCTACTTCACCATTACCCTTTGTGGTAAAGAACAGTTAGAACAATGTCGCCCGATTTGGCAACGTCATCATCTTGCGAATGTATTGGTTAATCATCTAGCCAACCCCACTCGCAAAGCCCAGAATTTTGTTCCGATTAGTGAAGATTTGATGGGATTAAAAGTGATCAAGCATCGGGAAATCGATCTGGTAGGGGAATATGTTTATGATTTCTCGGTTGAAGATGATGAGAACTTTGTCTGTGGTGTGGGTGGTGTTCTTGCCCATAATACTGATGCTGATGTTGACGGGGCGCACATACGTACTCTTTTGTTGACTTTCTTCTATCGTTATCAACGGGATATGGTGGATCAAGGTTACATTTATATTGCCTGTCCGCCGTTATATAAATTAGAGCGTGGTAAAAACCATTACTATTGCTATTCAGATCGAGAATTACAGGAACAAATTAGCCAATTTCCCTCTAATGCCAGTTATACAATTCAACGCTTTAAAGGGCTAGGCGAAATGATGCCAACTCAGTTATGGGATACAACAATGAACCCAGAAACCCGTACCTTAAAACGGGTGCAAATTGAGGATGCTGCCGAAGCCGATCGCATTTTTACGGTGTTAATGGGCGATCGTGTTGCCCCGCGTCGGGAGTTTATTGAAACCTATGGAGCTAAATTAAATCTCGTCGATTTAGATATTTAGTGTAAAAAATGGGTTTTAAAACCAGGGAATCTTCCCCAGCGAAGTGGTGGGCTTTAACTGGAGTCTGTTTAGGGGTGACCATGTACACCCTAGATAGCAGCATTGTTAATATTGCGGTTCCCACCTTTCTGAAAGTTTTTAAAACCGATTTAGTAACCGTTCAATGGGTAATTATTGGCTATTTACTGGTCATTACCTCTGCTCTGTTAGCCGTTGCCAATCTGGCCAACCAAATTGGTCAAAAGCGGATTTTTCTAACGGGTTTAGGCATTTTTAGCTTCAGTTCTTTGCTCTGTGGTTTGGCCCCTAATATTGAATGGTTAATTGCCTTTCGGGTCTTACAAGGCTTTGGGGCAGTGGGTATGGCAGCTTTGATGTCTTCCATTGTTGTCAGAATTTTTGCCAAAGAGCAATTAGGACAGGCTTTAGGGTTAGTGACGGCTGCCGCTACCATTGGCACTTCCATTGGGCCCAGTGTGGGAGGTTTATTAATTACCTGGTTTGATTGGCGAGCGATTTTTCTGGTCAATATTCCCATTGGTCTAACAGCGATCGCCATTATTTGGCAAACCTTACCGCCTGATCCACCCATGACGAGTAACAATGCTTGGGTATTTGATTGGACGGGGTTTGTGCTGATCACCGTGAGTTTAACCAGTTTATTAATTATGATGATCAATAGCACGGAAGCCAATTTTGATCACAGATTATTGCTTGCGCTTGCTTGTTTTTGCCTCCTCAGTTTTTTAAGTTTTCTCTATGTAGAATCTCGCTTAACATTTCCCTTACTAGACTTAGCTATTTTTAAAAGTCCAACTTTTAGCATTGGTTTATTGGGGCGTTTTACCTCTATGGCCATTAATGCTGGCTATCTGTTTATTATCCCTTTTCTCTTAGAACAAGTTTTAAATTATTCCACTAGTAAAGCCGGTTTATTGCTAACGACTACCCCCGTTATTGTGGGCTTAACGGCTCCTTGGTTTGGAAAATTATCAGATAAATTTGGTGCAAGTCGCTTTAATATTGCCGGTTTAATCTGCATGGCTTTGGCATTAGCTTTGATGACAACTTTTTCCGTTACGATGACCGAATGGGGATTTTTAGGAAGAGTCTGGATCTGGGGGTTAGGCTTAGGTTTATTTAATGCTCCCAATAATGCCATTATTATGAAATCCGTTTCTACCCAACAAAGTAGCCTGGCTTCGGCCTTACTCTCCTTATCGGTGATGTTTGGACAGGTGATCGGGGTTAGTTTTTTGGGTACATTATTTCGCACCTTTTCACTGCGGGCCAGTCAGTCTCCCCAGATTCACAATCTGATTGAACTCCATCCTACGGCGATCGCTACTGGTATTACCCAGACCTTTTTATTAGCCATTATTCCCGTTGTAATAATGATTATTTTAAATCTAGTTTGGAGTACCAAATTTTCATCGCCTTCCTCCTAAGCTTGAGCCACAATTAAGAACAGCTATTTAGGAAACATTCTGTAACGGTTCTAACTTAGTAAATTGTAATTTTTTCTTGACCTGAGAATCCGGTGAAGGTAGGGCTGGATAAATTTTGGGTGGTAAGATTTTGGTGCTTTTAGGAGAGGTGATATGTAGTCTTCTCCTCATCACAGATAGCTTCGGTAACTGAAGATCTAAGGGAACATGATTATCCCCTTCCGTGACAACCACATCAATTGTAAAAGTCCTGTTATGGTCGGGATAGGAAAGCTCAACGAGATAACTAATTTCTCGTTTACGGGTGTATATAGTCGAATGATCTTGAACGGAAAGGGTTGCTGGGATTGCCGGAATTTCTGTGGAAACCTGGGTTATGTCTTCCTTGATTTCTTGAACATTTTCCTTTGCTAGTAGCGGCAACTCTTCTATACAAATCGGTTGGGTTTCTTCTTGGTTGATATCCGTTGCTAATTCTGACGACGAAACAGTGGCGAAAAGGGTTTGAATTTCTTCTGCTTCGATTTCCTCTAATTCAGCTAGAGAAGGAAATAATTGTGATAGGATTGGCTGGTCATCTTCTGCATTTATTTCATCAAGGAAAGGTAATTCTGTAATCACTGATGGGGAAGAGGAGCCAAGTTCTAATTCTTCTGGGATAGGTACATTAGGGGAATCGGATTCCGGCAAGATTACCGTGACTGAGTTGGTCGTAGCAGATGAGTTTAAAGATAACGGATCTGGTTCAGGCGTTAAGGGAGCATCAATGTTGACAGGCTGACAAATTGCTTCCATTTCATAATGAATTTGACTAATGGCTTCTAATTCAGGTGTTAAAACGGCTTCTTCAAGGTAGGCAAATTGATGAGGTGTGGGAGTAAATACGTCAGGCAGAGGTGATAATTCGGGCATCTCCATTGATCGGAAGAAATCTAGAAGAGAAGATTTTTCGGGAAGTTCCAAGGGGGTTTCTAATAGCTCAACGGGAGTAATATCAAATTGCAGTGATGTTCGCCAAGTTGCGCCGGACATTTCAGCTAAAATAGAGGGAAAACAATGAATTTGCCATTGACCAGCGGCTAAATGGGTGAAAGGAAGTAATAAAATGAAACCTTCATGATCTAAGTGGTGAGAGATAGAAGCAATGGTTTGAGGGGGATTTGCTTGCTTGAGATCTTGATAGGTAATGCGAATATCGACGTTGAGTTTGGGGCGATCACTTTTGGCCGCCAATTGATAGCATCCGGCTGGCAAACTAGAAAGATCTGTCAGTTTAGACCATTCTGTTTCACCGTCTTTTTGAATCAAAAAGTCCCAAGTGTTGCTCATAAAATTGTCAAGAGAGGAGGAGCGACCTGATAGTAATAGATATGATACTAATTTTCTCAAATCTAACGACTTAAAAATCAAACTAGCATTAAACCCCGTCTAACTTGAAAGATAAAAACTTAACTTTTCAAAGTGGACGCGGTTTAGTTTAGGAAATTCTATTTTTAAGGTCTAGGTAAAATTACTAGAAGCGATCGCGAGATGCCCCCAGTTATGAGAGTTTAAGTCTGTTAATCTTGGCTCGAAGTTCCCCCAATTGAGAAAATAATTGCGTCAGACTGAGGGTTTCCTGTTCTTTTTGAGCTAACCATTTCAGTTGTACAGTTTCGGTCTCGGCCTCCGCATCTCCTAAGATTAAACAAGCGATCGCTCCACTCCGATCCGCCCGTTTAAATTGTTTGCCAAAAGCACTGCCACTGAGATCCAATTCTGCACTAAAACCAGCTTGGCGTAAGCGTTGGGCCAGAATTAGAGCCTGGGGTTCTGCCTTTTCTCCTTTGGAAACCAGATAAAAATCCGGTTGAGGGGAAAGAACTGGTTGTAATTGTTGCAATAGTAAAATAAGTCGTTCTAAGCCGATCGCCCAACCTACTGCCGGTGTATCGGGGCCACCGAGAGAAGACACTAAACCATCGTAGCGACCACCACCGCAAACCGTTGCCTGGGCTCCTAGATCATCCGATTGAATTTCAAAGGCAGTATGGGTGTAGTAGTCCAAACCCCTGACTAAGGAGGGATTTAATTGATAAACAATACCCAGATCGCTTAATAATTGCTGGACTTGCTCAAAATGCTGACGGGAGCGATCGCCGAGATAGGCCAAAATACTAGGAGCTTGACGGACAATTTCCTGGGTTTTTTGATCCTTACTGTCCAAAATTCGCAGGGGATTGCGGCTCAAACGTGCCTGGGAATCGGGATCGAGATCGCCATGATAGGGGGTGAGATAGTTAACCAAAGCCTCGCGGTACTGTTGACGATCCTCTGCATTGCCCACCGAGTTCAGGGATAAATGCAAATTTTTTAAGCCCAGGGTTTGCAAAATATCGGTTCCCAAAGCAATGACCTCCGCATCGGCACGGGGATCGGCACTGCCTAAGACTTCTACTCCAATTTGGTGAAACTGCCTTTGACGACCTGCTTGGGGTCGCTCATAACGAAACATTGGCCCTTTGTACCATAGTCGCTGTACGCCACCACTGGCCTGTAGATTATGCTCAATCAAGGCTCTTACTACACCGGCGGTGCCTTCAGGTCTGAGAGTTAAAGAGCGATCGCCGCGATCCAGAAAGCTGTACATTTCTTTGCCAACTACATCGGTGGCCTCGCCAATGCCCCGTTCAAAGAGAGCCGTTTGTTCAAAAATCGGAGTCCGAATTTCCTGGTATAGAGCCTGTTCAAGAACCTGAGCCGCCACCCTTTCCACCTGCTGCCAATAACCCATTTCTGAGGGAAGAATATCGCGGGTTCCTCGGCTCGCTTGAATCGCACCCATTCTGCTTTGCACCTTTCACTATTAATCTGCCTTATCTACCATAGCGGATGAAGTTGAGATCCGAAAATCCGAAAACTCTCTATAATGAGAGAAATGTTAAGAAGTGTTACAAACTCCCATGGCCGTTCCAAACCTTGCTCAAATTTCAACCCAGCTAGAAAGTCCCAATTCCCGCGATCGCATGATTGCCTTAGCTTCATTACGGGAAATCAGCAGTGCGGAGGCGGTTCCTCTCATTAAAAAAGTATTAGAGGATGAAGTGTTACAAATTCGCTCCATGGCCGTATTTGCCCTGGGCATTAAACAAACCGAAGAATGTTATCCCATTTTGGTTAGACTCTTGGAAACCGATCCCGACTATGGCATTCGGGCGGATGCGGCAGGGGCCCTGGGTTATTTGGAAGATAATCGAGCTTTTGAACCGCTCTGTCGGGCTTTTTATGAAGATACCGAATGGTTAGTCCGTTTTAGTGCAGCAGTTTCTCTCGGCAATTTGAAAGATCAACGCGCCAAACAAGTCTTACTTCAGGCCTTAGATAATCAGGAAGTGGTGGTACAACAGGCAGCGATCGCCGCGATCGGAGAAATTGGAGCCGTGGATGCAGTAGATGCTATTTTAAGATTTGCCGGTTCAGAGGATTGGTTAGTTCGACAACGTTTGGCTGAGGCTCTGGGCAATCTTCCCTGTGAAAAATCTCTTTCTGCTCTCAAGTTTTTAGCCAAAGATGAGCACTTCCAGGTGAATCAAGCGGCCCAGCTTGCGTTGCAACGGCTCCAAATAACCTAAAATTGATCAGGTTTGGTCAATTCGGTTTTAATAACGATTCATGGAAATTCAAGATTTTTTAACGTTATGGGAGGGAAAGTGGTTCTCTCAGCGCAGTAATTACGACTTTAACCGTAATGTGGCCGAAAGTCACAAATCCGAGTTGACTATTGAAACCTTAGCCTTTAATCATCCAACCGTTGTCGAGTTTGCGCAAAGTCAGGATATTCCCACTTCGGAGCAAATACTGGGTTTACAAATGGGCTGGGATAATTCCGTCGATTGGGGTAAACCGAAGCAAACCGGCTCTTTACTTTATCTTTTTCTCCCTCATCCCGAACATTCCCATCACGGCCAACTGCGGCGATCGCCCCTAAAAACAGGACAAAAAGCCTTGGTCGGGAAATATCTCTTCGCAGTGGATGAAAGCTTGACGCTGATTCTAGAACACGGCCCCCTTCAGATTGAAGAAAGACTCTGGTTTGCCAGTCCTAACTTACGTCTGCGAACCAGCTTAGTCTTACAAAACCATCAGTTCAGCCATAGTGCTTTTTATACTGAAATTCGCAAACTGCCCCCCACCAAAACAGAATAATTTCCTTTCTTTTCGTCCTCTTTGGTTTAGCAATTTCCTCTCCATGAACCGATTTCGATTAATCTGTTTTGGATTAATGGCAATTTGTTTAGCCATTTTTCTTGGCTTATCCGCTTGTAGTCAGCCCCTGATTAATAGCAACGGTGATGATAGTCGCAAGTCTGCCAATTCTACCTTTGAGATTAGGGATAGTGCCTCTTCTGTCCAGAACATCAGTGGTAGTATTTTGCTGTGGCATGATTTAGATGTTAATACAGCAGAAATTAGACGAACCATTAATACCTATCAACAGATTAATCCCAATGTTAATATTGTTGTTGAACAAATCCCGAAAAGAGAATTAATAAAACGTTTTTTGCAGCAGTTTAGAGCTGGATTAGCCCCTAATCTTTTACTGATAGATTATGATTTTATGTCTAAGCTGATTCAAGCTCAGACCTTAGTCTCGATTGATCCTAAAAATATTAATACCAATGATATTCTGCCGTCTGCTTTGGCCCAAGTCACCTATAAAAATAAAATTTATGGATTACCCGGCGCAGTCATCACTCAAATACTTTGTTACAACAAAAATAGGGTTGATGACAGTCAGGTACCAGAGAAGTTAGAGGATCTGGTCAGTCAAGCAGCAGCTGGTTACTCCATTGGCATCCCTTCTAGTTTTGAAGAAACCTTTTGGGGCATTCAGCTTTTTGGGAGTGAAGTTTTTGATGCTCAAGGTAATTTTGTTTTAAAACGAGGGAGTTGGGTGGCTTGGATGACCTGGCTACAATCCCTTAAAAACCAGCCTAAAATTATCCTGAGTTCTAGTGTTAACGCACTCAATCAATCCTTTAAAGGAGGACATTTAGATTATCTTGTCTGTGACTCTACTTCCATTCCGGATTTTAAAAAAGCGTTAAAAAATAATAATTTGGGGGTGACAGTTTTACCTGCTCGCGGACAGAATTTAGCGGGCCCCATCCTCTATACAAAAGTTTTAGCCATTACCAATAGCTTTAGTCCTCGCCAAACGGCGATCGCCTTAGATTTTGCCCGTTTTGTCACCAATAAACAGCAACAAAAACAACGAGCAATGGATCTCGGTGCCTTTATTCTCCCTGACAAAACAGTGATCCTAGATAAACGCTTATTTCCCATTGAAGCGATTCTAGAGCAACAAGCTCGTTCAGCCGTGGGCATTCCGCTGGATCATATTCCGAAAGCGGAAATTGTTTTTCCGATCGCTGAGAGCCTTTACGAGCAAATTCTGGCTGGAGCAATTTCTCCTCAGGAAGGCGGAATTGAATTATTGAAATTGGCGCATCAATCTTCAAAAAAAACTCAGTAAACGACTCTTTAGATTTAGCCCCGATAAAATATTGATATGCCCAATCCTGAGCCTCAATCTCTTAATTATCTCCTCGATCAAATTGATAAGTTGCTAATTTTTCTAGAACGTTCCCAAGTTCAAATTCAATTAGCGGCGATCGCGACAGTCCTGGTCATGTCGGCTGGGCTATATCGACGGCTTTGGAAACGTTTTCAGCAAAAATTCCCCTTGCCATTGATGCTCTGGCAACAAGATAGACCCATAGGAGTCCAAGAATATAGCTTGATTTTAATTCGTTATTTAACCTTACCGATTCTCAATCTTTTAGGCTTGTTTATTCTGTTAAAAACTTGGCAATCCCACCAGTTTATCCATGGCTTAATTGTCGTCGCTTGGGAAATTGCTATTCTTCATACTGGCTATCGGCTTTTGCTCGCCAGTTTATGTCTCGGATTTGCACCCAAAATTGTGCGGAAATATCAACTCTCCTTTTTTCTGCCTATTTTTATCCTGCTTGTCTGTATTAGAATCATTAATATTGCGGGCAACTTTCAGGAAATATTATCAGCGGATGTATTAAACCTCTTTGGAAGTCCACTGCGAGTCGGAGCCATCTTGATCAGTTCTGTCGGATTATATCTTTGGTTTGTTGGAGTTGGTATATTTCAATATCTTTTATTGTCCTTCTTGACTGCTAATAATCGAGTAGAAACAGGGACAGCAGAGGCGACGGTGATCTTAATTCGCTATTTTTTGATGGCGTTTGGTATTGTGCTCATCTTTGGTTATATTGGCTTTAGTCCCACCGCTTTTGCTGCTATAACGGGAGGACTTTCCGTTGGTTTAGGCTTTGGCTTAAAAGAGGTTTTTAGTAATTTCATTAGTGGCATTTTCTTATTGTTTGAGGGCGTTTTACGGCCCGGAGACTTAATTAGTATTGATGGTACTACGGCTGAAGTAAAAAAATTAGGAATTCGAGCCACAACGGTGAAAATATCAGCCGATAACTCAGAAAAAATTATTCCCAACCAAACATTTTTTACAGATATTGTCACCACCTTCACCGGCAGCGATCGCATTATTCGCAATTCCATCACCATTGGGGTCAGTTATGATGCCGATCCTCAAAAAGTCATTGAGATTTTGTTAGAATTAGCCGCAGACAATGCTCATATTCTCGAAGATCCCAAACCCTTGGCTTTTTTAATTGATTTTGCAGACTTTAGTATTAGCTATCAATTGACTTTTTACTTAGATGATCCCACCATTGGCAAAACCATCAAAAGTGATTTAAGTCGTCAACTGTGGCAACGATTTGCTGAAAATGGAATCGAAATGCCCTTTCCTCAGTACGATATCCATCTGCGGAGTAGCAATGTTCCTTTGGCTTACTTCAATCCTGATTCTCGTCTCGATTCTCAAGCTGATTCTGAGCCGCGATCGCCACTTTAAAGAAAAAAGCCAGAAAAAAGGGCAACACTGTCACAGCATCGCCCATACCCTGCCAAACTTTTCCTGGTCTCAGGACTTTTACCAAACCTAAAATATCAAGACTAACTTATTCTAAAATCAAAGGCAGATTAGGTGAAAAATGTTGATCCCCGATACTTTTCCTACAATTATGATAAATAATTTGTGAACTCGACGGTAAGCAACTGTTACAATACTTATTGCTTCGGGAAAGGGGCCGGATTAACTGCGATCGCCTGGGAAATTTGTTGTCGTTTAATTTCCAGTTCTAACGGATTGCCGATTTTGCTACCTTCCACCTGTTCCTGAACATCTGCTGCCGTCACTACCCGATTTTTTCCCACTGAGACAATAATATCTCCCGCCTTTAAACCCGCTTGTGCAGCCGGAGAATTCTTGGCCACATCAATGATTAGTACGCCGTTATCCTGAGTGAGTTTAAAGGGTAAATTTTCTTGCTGATCGAGTTCCTGCTTGAGATCGGGGGTCAGCGTCACCATGTGAATCCCCAGATAGGGATGCTCAATTTTTCCCTGACTAAATAACTGTTCCGCCACTCTTTCTGCCGTTTGAATGGGAATCGCAAATCCTAAACCTTGACCATCAGCCCGAATCGCCGTATTAATACCAATCACTTCACCCTTGGCATTGAGCAACGGGCCGCCCGAATTGCCAGGATTAATCGCCGCATCGGTTTGAATAAATCTCACTCGTTTGTCTGGCACACCGACTTCTGAACTAGATCGACCCAAGGCACTAATAATTCCCACCGTTACGGTATTATCTAGGCCCATCGGATTACCGATCGCGATCGCCCATTCTCCTGGTAATAGTGTTTCAGACCTCCCAATCGTAACCTTGGGTAAATTAGAGGCTTCAATTTTCACCACGGCCACATCCGTTACCGAATCAACCCCAACCACTTTGCCACTATAAACCTTGCCATCTTTGAGCGTCACTTTAACTTGAGCAGAGCCTTCTACCACATGGGCATTGGTTAAAAGTTTGCCATCAGCAGAGAGAATAAAACCGGAACCTGTTCCCCGCTCTAGATGCTGTTTCGGCAGGGGTAGTTCTTTACCAAAAAAATGTTTAAAAAAGGGTTGATTGAGGGGGGTTTCATCTTCATTGGCCACTTCACGCGCTGCATCGATGCGAACTACCGCGGGGCCAACTTTCTGGGCTGCTTTAGCGATAAAGTTTACCTCATTTGGATCGGTAGCGGTTGTGGGAAAGGGCAGGGATTTCAGGGTGGCGGGTACAATGGCTGATTCTGGTAGGGTTGACGTTGTTGGCGAAAATAAGTAACGACTTCCCGCTAACCCCAGTCCTCCTCCCAAACATAACAAGAGAGAGGCCACTCCTAATTGTTGGATTGTCAAATTCATTGGCTCAAGGTCTAGGGCTGGAGGTGATCCTCTCAAGTATAAAGGATGTTCCCAGGCTTTGAGGGCTGTTCACGGTCTTGCAGAGAGCGATCGCTATTTTTCAGCTGCCAAGCTTGGGCATAATGACATTAAGAGGAAGAAAGACTATAGCGAAAACAAAGCAATCGCAACCAGAGCGCAGGATATTGTTTTTCCAATTGCGGCTGTATTTTAGTTAACCATTGGGGAAACCAACGCGCTAATAGTAAATTCTTAAAACTATCTAGGCTAAAATCAGCAAACACCCCTAACCAACGAATGAGATCCGTCGTGCCAGCCATTTCCCAAATCCAAAGTAATAATAGAGGGTTTTTAGTCGCTGCTTTCAAGGCAAGGCGGGTAAACATTAACCAGGTGGTTTTGTCTTTAATAAAAGTATCGGCCACCTCTGGAGGAGAATCCGCTAATAGCCCAAAAAAGGTATTGAGCATGGCGTTGACTCGCTGCGGTGGTAGCACTTTTCCAGTCGGAACCATCATCCCCTTAGAAAAGAGCCAAGTAACAGCAATATTACTTTGATAGGCACGAATTTGATTGAGGTTTTCTGCCTGAAGTAAATCATGCTTTAAAGCCGTATCTAATAGATCGGTAAGTTTGGCTAGATTTCTGACGAGAGAACCGAAACCAGTAAAGACCAGGGGCGATTGTAAAGAAGCGGCATCCCCGATCGCCAATAATCGATCAAAGGCAACGGTGCGATCGCTTTTTCCCGTGCTGAAGTGGCCGGGAATGTAACCAAAAGTCGGTTTTTTCCAAGTTAATTTTTCCAGATCGCAGCGACGATATTCCGGCAAAATGGTGAAAAAATCTTCATACATTTCCAATAAAGAGCCTGGATTATCAACATGAACTTGATGATAGTGAAAGAGATAAAAGGTTAACTCATCCCCTTTACCCGGAAACAATTCCCAAATTAATTGTCTGCCCCTGGAAATATCACCATGAGAATTCAGCACATCGCCATAATGAGCATCCCAAACAGCAGGTTCCATACCTTCAATCACGGCCCCGACCGTGGGACAGACACTATCAAACGTATGGGTTCCATTTAACTGCCAGGCGATCGGGGAGGCCGTTCCCATCGCATCAATTAATAAACGTCCCTGAACCTGTTTGGTGGTAACGGTTGGTAAATGAATGGTCTCTAGGGTGACAGCGCGATCACCGACTTCAGCCTTGATAAATTCCGTCTCATCCCAGATCTCTCCCCCTGCGGCCCGCAACTTTTCACCACATTTTTGAAGTAACTGGGCCGAATCCAGCGCAATATTTAACACGGTAGGAGTATGTAAAACCTTAGCTTTGAGATTAGGCGGCTTATAACTATCAAAAAACTTATTAAAACCATCTCGATATTCCCTAGCAATTAAGGATTCAAACTCCTCTGCCGTGAAGAGTTGCAGATCAATTAAACGTTGAAATTCAGCACGAGAAATATTCCATTCGCGATTCATCCGACCAAAGGGTAAACGTTCAATTAAAAGGACGCGATAGCCCCGTTGAGCCATCACTGCTGCATGAATTGCTCCTAAAGCCCCACCAATATAAATTAAGTCGTACAATTTTTCTGAAGAGATAGCAGTTTGTTCCCCTCTAAAAATTACTGATTTCGGCTGTTGTGGATGACGGACACTTTCACGCCAGCGTTTTTCCCACCAATAAACTCGATTTAGATCGTATTCTCCCTCTGGCATTTGCTGAAAGAAATGAACTGTTTGCGGATAATAAGGAGCTAGGGCAGCAAAAATAGACTGCTGGCTGAGATCAATCTCTGGCGGCGCGGGATAGGTGGGCGGAAAAGCGACCCTAATTTCCTGCTCTAGTTGTTTAACCAGACTTGGTTCCTGGGTAAAAGGGCGATCTCCCCAGCAAAAACATTTCAAATAGACGGTACGCTGTACTGACCAGATAAAAATCGACAGTATATTAGCCTGCTTATCCTGAAGTCTTAGCCCCCCTGCTCTCAGTTGTTTGTCACCACTTAACGGTTGCCAGGTTTGGTGAAGCCAACACTTTACTGCTTCAAGATCGGGAGTTGGGACTTCAATATAGAGGAGTTCACGCATCTCAGTAATTAGCGATAGGGCAAAAACAGGAAAATCAAGATCAGGTTGGGGATCAAAATTGGTTAAACTTCCGCTACGATGTAACTTTACTCAAAAATCTCAGCCACTGGTCGCCTTCATTGCGGTTGCATCCCCAGTTTTTTGATCCTCCGAGCCTAGCGAATCTTTTAATATGCACCATTCCATTCCCACCAGTCCTGAAGAAATTATGGCACTCCGTAGCCGTCCTGTCGATGAGGAATTAATTGCGGTGGCGATCGCGGGAGTGGTGAGATTAGCGCGTCGGCAAGGTCAGTCCTTGGATGAATTAACGGCAGAAGTAATGGCCGATGATCCGATGCTCGATGTGGTGCAAAGGGGCTGGCTAAGTAAAATGATCGCCCAGGCATGGAAATCCCTGCCCTAGATTTTTGCTAATTTTCAGATCTATGACGCAATTAACCCCCCAAATTTTGGCTCTCGATTTCGATGGTGTGATCTGTGATGGAATGTTAGAGTATTTCCAATCCACCAAACGAGCCTATCGTCATTTCTGGCCCCTAGACAATCTTGATCAGTTAGAGCCTTTCGCAGCGGATTTTTATCGTCTTCGGCCCCTCATAGAAACAGGCTGGGAAATGATTCTTCTCTTAAGAGCTTTAGTCCTAGCTGTTCCTGAAGTAGAGATGCGTAATCATTGGTCAGAATTGATTAAAAAGCTATTGGCGCGAGAAAATTTAGAACCCGTTTTATTAGCCAAAACCCTTGATCAGGTAAGGGATGAATGGATCAATCAGGACTTAGATGCTTGGTTAAATTGGCATCGCTTTTATCCTGGCGTGATTGAAAGGTTAAAATCTCTACTCAGTTCTTCAACGTTGCTCTATATTGTCACGACAAAAGAGGGGCGATTTGTACAAAAATTACTGGCAGATCAAGGCTTAGAGCTAGACAGAGCAAGTATTATTGGCAAAGAGATTAAACAACCCAAATACCAGACTCTTCAGCAATTGTTAGATCAGCATCATCTTTCTCCCCAGGAACTTTGGTTTGTTGAGGATTTACTTCCCACTTTGTTGTTAGTTAATCAACAATTAAGTTTAACGGGAGTGGGTTTATTTTTAGCAGATTGGGGCTACAATACCGAAGCAGCGAGAAACTCCTTATCTTCCCCCTCTTCCTCTCCTAACATTCATTTACTCTCTTTATCTCAATTTTCTCAAGATTTTTCTCAATGGCGATGACTGCTGCTATCCTTCTCAACTATCCACCGCAATCTTATGAATAATCCTATTTCTTCACCCTATCAGCGTTTTTCGTTACTAATCCTTGGCTTTGTCTTAGTTTTAGGATTACTCATCGGTTGGATTTTTCTACAGTCCCAATCCCAATCTGATACCGGCGAATCTAACGGTTTCTTTGCTGGTTCTGCCCCTGAAAATTTGGGTCTTACCCAGGAGCAACTCGCGCCTTGTCCGTCAACGCCTAACTGTGTGGTTAGCCAAAATGCCGATGCTAGTCATCAAATTGCACCGATCTTTTATACTGGCGATCGCGACCAAGCCAGGGAAAGATTATTAAAAGTACTGAGTGTCGTACCTCGAACCAGTATTTTAGTGAGTAACAAAGACTATATCCGTGCGGAATCTCGAAGTCGGATTTTCGGTTTTGTCGATGATCTCGAATTTTATTTACCCGTTAATCAATCTCAAATTGAAGTCCGCTCTAGCTCACGCTTAGGAGAATCCGATCTAGGGGTTAACCGCCGCCGTTTAGAACAAATTCGTCTAGCCATGCAAGATTTAGAGCCTTAACTAAAAAATATCCGCAGGATCGGCGGCTCGTAATTTACCGACAGCGATCGCCCCTGAAATTACACACATTACCACCGTCAGAATCAACACTTGAGTTGCCCTAGTCAGGGTCATTATAATTGGTAAACCTGTGGCTTTAGCCGTATTACTATAGAGGAAAAAAGCTAACCCTAAACTAGGAACAAAACCCACGATCGCCAACAGAATGGCTTCTTGAAAAACAACTTTTAATAAATAGGTATCAGCATATCCCATGGCCTTCAGCGTGGCATATTCGGGTAAATGATCAGAGACATCGGTATAAAGAATTTGATAAACAATGACTGTCCCGACGATAAAACCCATGACAGTTCCCAAACCAAAAATAAAACCAATCGTTGTTCGCTTCTGCCAATAGTTCCGTTCATACTCGATCAGTTCTGCCTTGGTAAAAACCTTGACATCTCCCCTGGATAATTTGTTTTTAA
>JAYKJI010000127.1:0-16268 GCA_035285405.1 Snowella sp.
TTCTTTTGTTATCATGTTCTTTTTGAGGAGCATTGTACTGTTTTACAGAGTATCTTGTCTTTTTTCTTTTTGCTGTAGTCTTTGCCACACAAGACTTTTAACCCTTCTTGTCTCCCTAGCAGTGAAACTAGTCACTTAAGTGTTACAATAGCGTTATAATATAGAGACAAAATTAGGTGTCAATTAACATTTTATCTAATTACTGAAAAACAAGCATTATAATATTATCTTAAAGTTTTTAATTAATCGCTTTTATGGAATCAGATAATCCGTCACTAGCTGAATTGGACGTGTTAACAACTTCGCCCAAAATTTTGATAGTCGATGATTCTGAGAGCGATCGCTTTAGTTACGTTCGGTATTTACAATCAGACCAAGAAAATTCCTATCGTATTATTGAAGCGGAAACCTTAGAAGAAGGATTAGAACTCTGGCGATCGCAACAACCGAATATTGTCTTACTCGATATTAATCTACCCGATGGCGACGGTTTAGAATTTTTAGAGGCAATTGGTACTGATCAGCCCATCAATAAGCTACCTGTGATCATGTTAACGGGACAGGGAGATGAACGGATTGCGGTACAGGCAATGAAATTGGGAGCAGCAGATTATTTAGTCAAAGGCGATGTGACTGCCGTTTCACTTTTAACCTGTATTGGTCAGGTGCAAGAGAATAATTTACTCCTCCGGCAACTGAGGCGATCGCAAAATCAGCAAACGATCATTGCCTCAATAGCGCTCCACATCCGTCAATCTCTCAACTTTGAAGAGGTTGCTAATAGGACAGTTCAGGAAATACGTCGCTTTTTAGAAGCGGATCGGATGCTCATTTACCGATTTAACCCTGACATGAGTGGAGTCATTATTGCCGAAGCGATTGTTCCCCCCTGGCAGCCCTATTTGAATACTCAAGTTGAAGATAATTGTTTTGCAGAAAATATGAGGGGAGAATATCAACAGGGTAAAATTTTTGCGGTGGCGGATATTTATGCAGCCAACCTAACGGAGTGCCATATCAAACTACTGGAAAGATTTCAGGTCAGGGCCAATCTTGTTGTTCCCATCTTAGTGAATGGCAATAATAATGAGAATAATACGTTGTGGGGATTATTAATTGCCAATCAATGTTCGGGCCCCCGTCAATGGCTGGCAGAAGATATTCAACTATTACATCAGTTATCCGTCCATTTATCGCTTGCGCTGCAACAAGCTGAACTTTATCAAAATCTGGAAAATCTGAATGCTTCTCTAGAGCAACGTACCCAAGCATTACAGCTACAAAATAAAGTTTTAGAGGAGATCCATGACGCGGTAGTAACCACTAATTTGCATGGCATCATTCTCAGTTGGAATCATGGAGCAGAGAAACTCTATGGCTATACAGAGGCGGAGGTATTGGGGCGAAATATATCTTTTATGTATGACAATGCTGAAGCGCTACAAACCGAGGTAATCGTTCCTTTATTAGAGAGCGATCGCCACACCACAGAAATTGTTGTTCTTTCTAAATCAGGAAAACGCATTGATATTAGCTTGCGACTGTCTGTCGTCAAAGATCAAGAGGGCAACATTAACTATTTGATGGGTTTTTCTAATGACATTAGCGATCGCAAACGTGCCGAACAAGAACTCCAGCAACTTAATCAAGCGTTAGAAGACAGAGTAATCGAAAGAACTGCCGAATTAACCATAAGCGAGCGTAAATACTCAACACTAGCTTCTACGTCTCCCGTTGCCATTTTTTACTTCGATGCTCCTTTGAATTGTGTCTATGTCAACGAACGTTGGAGCCAGTTAACTGGCCGATCGGCAGAATCCGCAATGGGGCGGGGGTGGCTTGAAGCGATCCATCCCGATGATCGAGATTTAATTTTAAACTCTTCTGAAAGTCAGTTTTATTCACCTTTATCCAAGATAAATATTTTTAGTGGTGAAGGAAGACATCTTTGTCCCGATGGCAGTGTTAACTGGGTTTATTTTCAGGTAGCCAAAGAATTTAATGAAGCCGGCGAAATTGTTGGCTACATTGGCACTTTAACGGATATTAGCGATCGCAAGCAAACTGAATCTGCCTTAATAGAGAGTGAAGCAAAATTCCGTCGTTTGGTAGAAGATACGAATGACTTAACTTGGTCACAGGATGCTGAGGGGGTTTTCACCTATCTATCGCCCCAATTTCAAAGATTCTTTGGCTTTGACCCCAAGGATTGGATCGGAAAAACATTTAGCGATCTCGTTCATCCCGATGATCTTGATTGGATGATGAGCGGATATAGGCAGTATCGCCAAGCTGCGCAAAGGATTAGCAACCTTGAATTCCGTCATCTCCATCAAAATGGTCACTACATTTGGGTAAGTATTAATATCACACCGATTATGAGTGCTGAAGGTCGCTTCATGGGGAGTCAAGGCATTTTGACCGACATTAGCGATCGCAAACTAGCCGAAGCCCAACTCCAACAAAAGAATATTGAACTCGAAGAATTAGTGAAATTGCGCGAAGAAGCCCTAACTCTACGGGAAGATATGTCAAATATGCTGATCCATGATTTGCGGAATCCGTTGTCTGCCATACTGTTATCGGCTGGAATCATTAAACAATACGGCTATTACCCCCATCAAAAAGCTCTTTTGATCAAAAAAGCCGAGCAAATTTTAACCGCAGGTAAACGACTGAAAAATATGATTGATAGTTTGCTGTTAATGGCCAAACTAGAATCGAGTAAAATTCTGTTTAATCCCGCTCCCACTGATTTACAGGAGCTAGGGAATTCGATCATCACCGATTTTGAATTAACGGCCAATGCCCAAACGATTGAGCTAAAAGGAGAACTGCCTAATCCAGGCAATAGCATTGTTATTGATGCGGTTATCCTGCGTCGAGTAATTGAAAACTTAATTTCCAACGCCCTAAAATTCTCTCCTCCCCACAGTCAAGTATGGCTAAAAATCGAGTATTTATCCGAAAATCACCTCCGTGTGCAGGTGTCAGACAATGGGCCCGGCGTAAGTCCAGACCAGGCAGAGGACATCTTTAAAAAGTTTGAAATCGGAACCGTTAAAGCCAATATCTCTCAAATTGGTTTAGGTTTAGCCTTCTGTAAAATGGCAGTCGAAGCTCAAGGAGGTACTTTAGCGATCGCGCCTAATCAGCCCCAGGGATCTATTTTTACGGTAGAAATCTAAGCCTATGGTGACATTACAACTCGAATGACGATGGGGACAATCTTCCCTGATAATGGAGAAACCTAGCCAATAACGTCTGTGCCTAGTATTATTACTTATTGCCCCCTATTGATTTATCATGCAAACTTCTCCGTTACCTCGCCGTACAAAGATTGTGGCCACCATCGGCCCGGCTACGCAAAGTAAAGAAGTACTTAGAAAACTGATTCAAGCTGGGGCAACGACCTTTCGTTTAAACTTTTCTCATGGCGATCACGAATATCACCACAATAGCATTCGTGTAATTCGTCAAACAGCATTTGAATTAAACCAGCCGGTGGGCATCCTCCAGGATTTACAAGGCCCTAAAATTCGGGTCGGCAAATTTCTCAATGAAACTCAATCCATTGAACTAAAACCAGGCGATCCCTTTATCCTAACTAGTCGAAAAGTAGCTTGTTGTCAGGAAATTAGCTCGATTAGCTACGACAATTTAGCCGAAGAAGTGCCAGAGGGAGCCAGAATTTTACTCGATGATGGCAAGCTAGAAATGCGGGTCGAGAAGATTGATAAAGCACAAAAAGATCTATATTGTCGCGTTGTGGTGGGGGGAACCCTATCGAGTAATAAAGGGGTGAATTTTCCAGGGGTTTATCTGTCGGTCAAGGCTTTGACAGAAAAGGACAAGGAAGATTTAATGTTTGGTTTGGATCAGGGGGTGGATTGGATTGCCCTCAGTTTTGTGCGGAATCCTGAAGACATTGAAGAAATTAAAGGCATTATTGCCAGTGCCGGTAAGTCTATTCCCGTCATCGCTAAAATCGAGAAACACGAAGCGATCGCCGACATGGATGCAGTCCTCGAAAAATGTGATGGGGTCATGGTGGCACGGGGCGACCTGGGGGTAGAATTACCCGCCGAAGATGTCCCGATTCTACAAAAACGGCTGATTGCCACTTCTAACCGTTTAGGCATTCCTGTGATTACCGCCACTCAAATGCTCGATAGCATGGTTAGTAATCCCCGTCCTACTCGCGCTGAAGTGTCCGATGTGGCCAATGCCATTCTGGATGGTACCGATGCGGTGATGCTCTCCAATGAAACGGCGATCGGTAAATTTCCCGTAGAAGCAGTTGCCATGATGGCCACCATTGCCGAACGCATTGAACAGGAAGAAATTAACAACAAACAAACCTCTGCTCTCAGAAACTCCATTCCTAACGCCATTTCTGCTGCGGTAAGTAATATCGCGGAAACTCTCGAAGCCGCAGCCATTATGACCTTGACAAAAACCGGCGCAACGGCCCGTAACGTTTCCAAATTCCGTCCTAAAACCCCTATTCTGGCCATTACTCCCCACGTTGATGTCTCGCGTCAATTGCAATTGGTCTGGGGCGTAAAACCCCTATTAGTCTTAGAATTACCGTCCACCAGTCAAACCTTTCAAGCGGCGATTAATGTGGCCCAGGAAAGTCATTTTCTCAAGGATGGAGATTTGGTGGTGATGACGGCCGGAACCCTTCAGGGGGTAGCCGGTTCTACTGATCTCATTAAAGTGGAAGTGGTTAAGGCTGTTCTTGGACGTGGTGTGGGTATTGGCCAAGGAGCGGTGACAGGTTGTGCCAGGGTTGCCCAATCTTCTAAGGATCTCGGTCAATTCGGTACGGGTGAAATTCTTGTGGTTCCGGCTACCAGTGCGGATTTTGTCGAAATTATGCGCAGAGCCGCCGGTATTATCACAGAAGAATCCAGCTTAACCAGTCATGCTGCGATTATTGGTCTTCGTTTGGGGGTTCCAGTCATTGTCGGTTTTAAAAATGCCACTCAAATCATTCGTGAAGGGGCAATTCTAACCCTAGATGCTCAGAAAGGCTTGGTTTATTCCGGGACAATGCCAGGCATGATCAGTAGTAATAATAGCTCTTTACCCTAGATTTGGGCTTCCCGATGTTAGTTATCCCTTGTTGGTTATTCTGTTCATATAGATTATTGCTATGACACCATTATTAGAGTCGATCAAAAACATCGATGATCAATTGTCTAATCGTTATATTGATCTCGATCCAGGCGGCTACTGGATTATTTATATTGACTCTCAAAGCCAACTCATTGGGCTAAAACATTACAGCAACGCCATTAATGAACAAGGCTTGGCCGTTGATCCAGAAACAGGAGAAGTTATTCCTTGTAAAGGAGTGGTGGAACGTCAACCCACCCTTACCCTGCAAGGTCGAACGGCCAAAGAACTCTGCGTTCAGCTTTTTGAAAAAATGCCCGATTGTCCGATCACAATGCTCAATCATGCGGCCTATTTAGGACGGGAATTGGTACGAGCAGAGTTGGCTCTTGTTCAGGGAAACGAGTATATTCAGGATTAATACTATTCCCCTTAGCCCCCTTTTTTAGGGAGGAAGCCGAAGGCGGGGGGATCAAACATCTGTAAAGCTCTTTATTGAATTTGGTATAGCATTGCTGAAATTGCCCATCAAAACCACTGAAACAGCCTATGTTGTCTTTCCTGCGGATTAAGAATTTTGCCCTCATTGATCACCTGGAATTAGGGTTTGGTCAGGGTTTAAATGTGCTGACGGGGGAAACAGGGGCTGGGAAGTCGATTATTTTAGATGCCATTGATATTTTGTTGGGAGGTAAAGTCAATGGTCGGGTGATTCGTCAAGGCAGCCACTATAGCCAGATTGAGGCCACTTTTCAGATTACGCCGATTTTGCAAGCCTGGCTGATTTCCCAGGAAATTGAATCGTTGGAAACAGATAGTTTAATTTGTAGCCGCGAATTGATGTTAACAGGGGATTCGTTGCGATCGCGTTCCAGGGTGAACGGGGTCGTGGTCAATCGTCAACTGTTGGCCGAACTGCGAGAAAAGTTGGTAGAGATCACCGCCCAGGGCCAAACGGTGCAATTAATGGATTCCTCAGTACAGCGTAAGTTATTAGATCTCTACGGCGGTAAACCCCAATTGGCCCAACGCGCTACAGTGGAAGCAGCCTATCATCAATACCAAAGTTCCGTGCAGGCTTTAGAAGCCCGTCGTCAGTCTGAAAAAGATCGCTTACAACGACTGGACATTTTAGAATATCAACTCAAGGAATTACGAGAAGCTCAACTGTCCGATGCCGATGAATGGGAGACTTTGGAACAGGAACGCGATCGCCTTTCCCATGTGGTTGAGCTACAGCAATTAAGTTATCAAGCCTATCAATTGCTTTACCAAAATGATCGGGGTGAAAATGCCGTTGCCGATTTATTGGCCCAAGCCGAGGGCATTGTTCAAGACATGATTCGCTATGACAGTGGACTAGAATCTTTGTTAGAAATGCTCCGTAATGCCACCACTCAAGTCATTGAAACAGGGCAGCAATTAAACGTCTATGGTAATCACCTGGAAGCCGATCCCCAACGGCTGGCGGAAGTAGAAGAACGCTTACTACTCTTAAAACGGCTTTGTCGTAAGTATGGCCCCAGTCTCACCGAAGCGATCGCCTATTGGCAAAAATTAGAAAGCGAAGAACAGCAAATTAATGATCAAGAACAATCCCTAGAAGTTTTGGAACAGGCCACGGAAAAAGCCAAAGTTACCCTAGAAAAAGAATGCGCCATTTTAACCCAACTACGACAACAAACGGCCCGTCAGTTAGAGCAGGAATTGGTGCAACAATTAAAACCCTTGGCTATGGAAAAAGTCATTTTTGCCTGTCAAATTAACCCCATTCCTCCCCAAATCACGGGAGCCGATCAGGTAATTTTTTACTTTAGTCCCAATCCGGGTGAAAAAATTCAGCCCCTTTCCACAACCGCTTCGGGCGGTGAAATGAGTCGTTTTCTATTAGCCTTAAAAGCCTGTTTTAGTCTGGCTGAGTCCGTTTCCCAAACCTTGATCTTTGATGAAATTGATGTGGGAGTTTCCGGTAAAGTGGCTCAAGCGATCGCCGATAAATTGTATCATTTAAGTCAACGGCAACAGGTACTCTGTGTCACCCATCAACCGTTGGTCGCGGCTTTAGCAGATCAGCATTTTCGAGTCGATAAAACTGTTATTGAAGAGAGTAGTTTACCAATTGATCTCAACCTCGAAGCCGATCCATTATCAGATATTCGGACAGTGGTAAGGATTACGCCCTTAATCACCTCCCAACATCGTCAGGAAGAACTAGCTCAATTGGCCGGTGGTCATTCTGCCCAGGAAGCCCTCACTTTTGCCCAATCATTACTAAATAAGGCCGAAATTTATCGCCAAAAACAAGCCTAAAGATCAATCTTCCTTGATGCGATAGGAGGGTTTTAGCCAGCCCCTACGCCAAAAGAAAAAGAGAGAACCAAAGGCGATCGTTAACATCACAATCCAGGTGCCAATATAGCCATAGGGAGACTTTAATTCCGGCATCTCTTCAAAGTTCATCCCATAAACACCAGCAATAAAGGTTAAAGGAATAAAAATCGTCGAAATAACCGTTAAAAATTTCATGACTTCATTCATTTTATTGCTCATCGAGGTCATATAAACTTCCATTAAGCTGGCAGCTAGTTCTCGATAGGCTTCAATAATATCCAAAACTTGAATAATATGATCATGGCAATCTCGAAAATAAATGCGGGATTCAGTGCTAATTAAAGGATTAATATCTCTGAGTAACACATTCATCACGTGACGTAGTGGCCAAATTAAACGTCGCAGAGCTAATAATTCCCGACGAATATTATAAATTTCTTCCATTAATTCTCCATCGGGATGACGAATGATGGTATCTTCTAAGGCCTCAATTCTGGCTTCATAGTCTTCCAATAGAGGAAAATATTCATCAATTAACATATCCAGTAATAAATACACCAAATAATCTGGCCCTTCCTGACAGACTTTGCCCTGGTTGGCTCGGATGCGATCGCGGACAGGATCAAAACAATCGGCCATTTCCGCTTCTTGGAAGGTTAATAAATAGCGTTTTCCTAAAACAAAACTCACCTGCTCACTTTCAAAACCATCTTCTTCTCGATTAGGACGGACACGATGGGCAATAATCATAATATGGTCATGGTAATCTTCCACCTTGGAACGTTGCGGAACATTGACCACATCCTCTAATAGGAGGGGATGTAATTTAAAAATTTCCCCCACTTGCTTTAAAATTTCTTCACTCCCTAAACCACGAATATCCATCCAGGAAACAGTATTTGTCCCTAAATAAGGACGTAAAGCATTGGGCGTTAAATCTGATTTGCGAATCGCATGGTCTGAACTATAATCAATCAGAATAATTTTGGACGGTTGGGCATCGGGTTCAATGCTGAGGGTGCCAGGTTCACTGCCTGGTTCATCATAAAAATAGTCAAAATAATCCTCTTCCTCTTCTGGTGCTTCCGTTGGCAATTGACGCAGCAGGAGTTCTGGATTGAGGCGTGATTGAGTCATAGGCTTTCCTTGTAAAAAAGAGAGGTGAACCTGATTAAGCAGCCAGAGCTAAGGAGGAATGCTCCACCCATTTTCGAGAGTCATTTTTTTACCCATTAACAACTGGCTTTTATATCGACCTTTGTACTAAATGACATTCTCTGTCGTGATTGGTTCTGAATCTGAACGTCAGAAACGGAGAAACAATCAAGTCTTAACAAAAACGTGCTTGATCTTGACTAATAGCCGATTAAAGTAATGGTTGCGTTAAGAAACTGGCAGGTTGTATGTTCCTGTGAAAACCCGTTGGGCTGGCCCAGTCATATAAATTCGTTGCTCACTGTCTGACCATTCAATTACCAGACAGCCCCCAGGCAATTCTACTATACAACGGCGATCGCTTTTCCCAGTTAAGACTCCAGCAACAACCGATGCACAGGCTCCCGTTCCACAGGCAAGAGTAATACCGGCTCCCCGTTCCCAGACCCGCATTTTGAGGTAATCGGGGGCAACCACCTGAATAAATTCCGTATTAGTGCGTTGGGGAAAGACCGAATGATGTTCAAATTGAGGGCCAATTACCGCCAGGGGAATGGCCTTGACATCTTCGACAAAAGTAATACAGTGGGGATTGCCCATACTTACACAGGTGACAGCCCATGTTTGTCCGGCCACCTCTAAGGGGAGATTAATCACTTTTTCGGTGGGGTTGGCCAGGGTTGTCGGGATTTCTGAAGCCAGCAGATAGGGTTGGCCCATATCCACCCGAACTTGTTCAGCCGCTTCTATTTGAGGCGTGATCACTCCAGCTAGGGTGTGAATGCGATAGGATTTGCCCACCCGTTCCTGACCCTCTAATTCCGCCAGAAATCGCGCTAAACAACGAATGCCATTACCACACATCTCTGGTTCAGAACCATCGGCGTTATAGATCCGCATTGTATAGTCTGTGTCATCCTGACCAGGTAGCGCGAAAATAACCCCATCAGCCCCCACCCCAAAATGGCGATCGCAGATTTGGATTGCTTGCTCTGGTGTGAGACAAGGGGCCGCACTATGACGGTTATCAATCAGAACAAAGTCATTACCGAGACCATGATATTTGGTAAAAGTAAGGGACATAGAAAAACCACCCAGGGACAAGTAAAAACCCAGAATATTAAGAAGAGAGCCGATGAGCCTGTCCGTCAGTCTGTTTTGAGTTGTATCACAATCACCTGACAAGATAAACACTTTCTATGCTATGTTAACTTTTGTTGAGTCCAATGTGGATAGTCAACTCTCTCTATCATTCTCTAGATGCAAAAAATTCTCCAAACACCATGTTAGAACTCTATCAATTTGAATTGTCTCAATATTCAGAAAAAGTTCGTTTTATTCTAGATTATAAAGGGTTAGAATATCGCAAAATTGAAGTGGTTCCAGGAGTCGGACAATTAGATCTATTGCGTTTATCTGGACAATCGAAAGTGCCAGTATTGAAAGATGGCGAGACAGTGATCGCTGACTCAACAGAAATTGCTTTTTATCTGGATCGGAAATTTCCAGAAAAACCCTTAATTCCCACCGATCCTGTGCTACGGGGTCAATGTTTATTAATGGAAGAATGGGCTGATGAATCGATTGGCTTAAAAGGTCGTAAAGCTTTCATTGGGGCCTTAAATCAAAATCCTAACTTTCGGACTTCTGTGTTACCCAAAGAAACCCCTAGTTTTCTGAAAAATCTAGTGGGAGCCGTTCCCTCTGAAATGCTAGATATTCTCGGTACGGGCATTGGTTTTGGGGCAGATGCCGTTAAAGAGGCAATGCGAGGTTTAAAACAGGATTTAGAAGCCCTTAATCTCATTTTGCAACATCAACCCTATTTGGTGGGCAATGAACCGACTTTAGCGGATTTTACGGTGGCGGGTTTGAGTATGATTATCAAATTTCCGGCGGGAGACTACATCAACATTCCGGCCGAGTTAAAGGCAAAGGGCATTCCTGGTTTGGCTGATCACAGTTCTTATTTTCCTTTCTTTGAATGGCGCGATCGCCTTTATAGCCATTTCCGTAAAGTCTCTAACCATTCCCCTGCTAGTCCTGATAATCCCACTGTGATTACGATTGATGATTAATTGTCACTAAAAAATCCTCCGTCTTAGGGTCTAGAAATTTCCCTTTTATGCCTCCTGCTTAACAGCGATCGCGGTTTCTAGAGAACCAATGCCTTCAATTTCGACCCGAACAGTGTCCCCTACTTGCAGAGGGCCAATCCCTTCTGGGGTTCCCGTTAAGATGATATCGCCAGGCAGGAGGGTCATAATCTGAGAAATATAGGACACCAAAACGGCGGGGGAAAAAACCATCTCATTAATTTTTGCCGACTGTCGAGGGACGGTTTCTTCATTAACAAAGGTTTGCAGACGGGCATCGATGGGTAAATCCCGAATGATCCAGGGGCCTAGGGGACAAAAACCGTCAAATCCTTTGGCTCTCGTCCATTGACTGTCCTGACGTTGTAAGTCCCTGGCGGTAATATCATTGGCAATGGTATAGCCCCAAATTCTGCCACTGGCAGCTTCTACCGAGCAATCATTAGTGGTCGCACCGATCACTAATGCTAATTCTCCCTCGTAATCCACCCGTTGAGATTGGGCAGGGTAAAAAACGGTCTGGCCATGGGCCGCGATCGCTGTAGGCGGTTTTAAAAAAAGTAATGGTTCCTCCGGGACAGTATTCCCTAATTCGGCTGCATGGGCTGGATAGTTACGACCCACCGCAATAATTTTGGAAGGAATGCAGGGTGACAGAAGCCTATAATCGGACTCGGCCAAGACCAGACCATTGGCTTTGCCCCCTAGCCAGGGAGCTTGATCGAGGACTTCAACGGAACGATTTGGTTGGAGCAACCCATAATACAATTGTTGATCCTGGCTTTGAATACGGACATAGCGTTGCGCCATAGAAGTAAGAAACCATTACGGTCTGATCAAAAAAAGAATTGCAGTTGTCTAGCGATAAACTAGCCTATCGTAGTATCATAAAGAATCCTTGCTTCAATAATGAATGCTTGATCACAAATCTTTGTAAGGTTGTCTCAGCATTGACAAAGAAGCCTATTTGTCCATAAGGAGAAATTTTCCCCATGACCCCCTACGAAATGATGGTAATTCTGCGTCCTGATCTCTCGGAAGATCTTGTGCAACAGGAAGTTACCAAATACCAAGACTTTTTAGCCCAATATAACACCGAAGAATTAACTATCAAAGTCTGGGGTAAGCGGCGTTTAGCCTACCCGATCGGTAAGTTTCAAGATGGAATTTATCTGCTCTTGAATTACCGAGGTGATGGCAAACAGGTTGCTCCCCTAGAACGGGCTATGCGTCTAGGTGATGAAGTCATTCGCTTCTTAACGATTAAATTATCGGATAAACCCGCGATCGCAGAAGCCGAAGTTCCCAACCCCATTGCCCCTCCCATTATTGCCCCGGTTCCTGCCGAAGTTTAAGCCCTTATCCGTTGGGGAATGTTGACATTAGCTGTCTCCATTGCCAGAAAAATTGTGTTAGGCTAGTTTTGGTCAGGGTTTTACCTACCGCAACTCGTCTCACACAATCTTAAGGAAAGGGGAGTGCTCTGCGGGATTAACCGTTTACCCACAGTGTTTCGCAAGTTTCCCCGCGCAGATAAAAGGTCTGAGACTTTCTAGAAGAAAGCTACAGTACACAGGAGCCGTCTGTTTGATGGACTACTTGGAAAAATTAATTGAAAAGCTCAGAGAATTAGCCCAAAAGCTGATTGAACATTTGCTTGGCCCCCAGGCAGAACCAGAGCCTGAGTTGATTCCCATTCCTGTCAAGGAACCTCACCGTCGTCATCATTAGTTAACTTCCCCCCTTATCGGAGTGTCTGCTCAAGCTTCGCCATTATTAAGCTTATTAGTATTGCACGGCCCAAATTTGAATCTGCTTGGCCAACGAGAGCCTCATATTTATGGATCTCTGTCCCTAGCAAATATTAATCAACGTTTAGCAGAAATTGCTGATCAGAACGGGGCTGCTCTGGCGATCGCTCAATCAAACCAGGAAGGGGTTTTAGTGGATCACATACAGGCGGCCCTGAATCAACATCAAGGAATCATGATTAATGCGGGGGCCTATACCCACACAAGTGTAGCCATTCGAGATGCCCTCAGTGCGGTCAAAATCCCAACGGTGGAAGTTCATCTGAGTAATATTTATCAACGAGAATCTTTTCGCCATCATTCCTATATTGCCCCGATCGCCATTGGACAGATCAGTGGTTTTGGTGCGAATAGCTATTATCTCGGACTTCAGGCTTTGATTGATTATTTATTACTCAGCCCTAGTGGGGTTAAAGGCTAAATTTAGCCTAGGGCAAGAATGGTTAAAAAATCAGTTGATTGCAAGAATGGTTCCAAAATTGCCAAAGTTGTCAAAACCGTCTTTTACAAGAGAAATTAACGCTGGGCCAGAGAAATGGTGGGGAAATAGGCCTTGAGTCAAGGCATTTGTCAGGAGATTTAGAGGCGATCATCCCATTGGGTGAACCTAGGCACGGAAGTTTTAGACTAAAATTCTATATACAGTGAGGTAAGAAATTCGCGCAACTCGATGCAATGTTCTCCTCACACACGAAAAATCGCTTGTGCCGTCCTTCGGGACGGTTCTTTTTTGACAGGATGATACGGATCGAACAGAAATTGGCGATCGCTGCCTATCACTTTCATTATCGACTTGTCGGCAATCCGAGGGGGCCAACCCTTCTGTTTTTGCATGGTTTTATGGGAGATAGCCATGATTTTGATGGTATCCTACCTTATCTCTGGGATGATTTTTGCTGTCTCCTGGTGGATTTGCCTGGTCATGGTCAAACCCAGGTGATCGGAGAGGATGATTTCTATGGCATGAAGAAGACCGCGATCGCCCTTATTCACTTACTGGAACAGATTCAGCGTTCTAGGGTTGCATTAATCGGTTATTCCATGGGGGGACGTTTAGCTCTTTATTTAGCCCTGCATTTCCCGGACTATTTTTCCCAGGTCATTTTGGAATCAGCTTCTCCTGGTCTCAAAACGGCGATCGCCCGACAACAACGGCGAGAACAAGATGCCCAATGGATTGAAAAGCTACACCATGAAGACTTTTCCCAGGTCTTAACCCAATGGTATCAACAACCTCTCTTTGCCTCCCTACACCATCAGGCTGATTTTCCAGGGTTATTTGCCCGTCGTCTTAGCAACTCACCCCAAAACCTAGCCAAATCTCTACAGTATTTGGGGACAGGTCAGCAACCCTCCCTATGGGAAAAGCTTCATCAAAATACGGTTTCTATGCTGCTCTTAGTGGGCGAACAAGATCATAAATTTGTGGCAATCAACCGTGAGATGGCCTTGGCTTCTCCTCAATCTCAATTAGAAATTTTTCCCCATTGTGGCCATAACCTTCATTTAGAGAAAAGTACTATTTTTGCCCATTGCCTAGCCAGGCGATTAAGTGGTAGCTAGGTTAAGATGCAGACAGCGATCGTAAAATTGCCAATCGAACTCACTCTCTCAAGAATCCTCTTTAATAATTACTCTTTTTAACTGACTATGATTGAACCCATTGGTGTTGAGAGAAATTCCGTTGTGACTTCCCTGGGAACGATGGTTTATTATTCCCCTACGAAATTTCCCTGGGTAAGCGAAACAGAAACGTTAGACAGCGATCGACCCACCTTACTCTTTCTGCATGGTTTTGGGGGTGGTTCCTCTGCCTACGAATGGTCAAAGGTCTATCCTGCTTTTGCGAGAGAATATCGGGTTTTAGCTCCTGATTTACTGGGTTGGGGTCGCTCAGACCATCCCGAACGTCAATATTCTCCCCATGACTATATCACCACGATTTTGGAATTTATTGAGAAAACCTGTTCACAGTCTCCCATTGTGGTTGCCTCTTCCTTGACGGCGGGGTTAACGATTCGGGCCGCGATTGAAAAACCCGATCGCTTTCAGTCCTTAATTCTTTGTGCCCCTACGGGATTATCAGACTTTGGGGAAGATTATCGCAGTAATTTCTTTGCCCAGATTGCCAGTATCCCCGTTCTGGACAGGTTGATTTATAGTATGGGCATTGCCAATATGACCGGCATTATGAACTTTCTCGAAACCCGACAATTTGCCCAGGCTAATCGTATTTATTCAGAAATTGGGGAAGCCTACCTAGAATCAGCCTCAAAACCCAATGCCGAATATGCAGCCCTCTCCTTTGTACGAGGTGATCTCTGTTTTGATTTAGCGCGTTATCTGCCCCAGTTAACCGTTCCCACTGCCATCTTTTGGGGCAAGGAATCCCAATTGACTGGCCCAGAACTCGGTAAGCGTTTAGCCGCCTTAAATCCTGACCAGATCAAGACCTTTATTGAACTAGAAGATGTGGGACTCACGCCCCAATTGGAATTGCCGGCGGTGACGATCGCCATTCTCCAGCAATGCCTAATCTCGTTCCAAAATATGGCAAGATAGATAAGCATTCTTGTTTTCTGATTCTTTATTTTATCGTTACAGTTGTTAGAGACAATCATGACCACCGCCGATTTAGAGAAAAATGATAAAACGCTAGAGGCAATGAAAAACTTTGCTGAACAGTATGCCAAGCGGACTAATACCTATTTCTGTAGTGATTTGTCGGTGACAGCAGTGGTCATTGAAGGCCTGGCCCGTCATAAAGAAGAATTGGGATCTCCCCTCTGCCCCTGTCGCCACTATGAGGACAAACAAGCTGAGGTCAAAAATACCTTCTGGAATTGTCCTTGTGTTCCCATGAGAGAGCGCAAAGAGTGTCATTGTATGCTCTTTTTAACACCGGATAATGATTTTGCCGGAGATGCCCAACACATTGACATGGAATTGGTTCAGGAAATTAAAGCTAGCCTAGCAGGCTGATATAACTCATTCAATGGATTCTTTCCGCTTTTGGCAGGGTATCGAACAGTTTAATCAAGGGGATTTTTATGCCTGTCATGATACCCTCGAAGCTATCTGGATGGAAGCGATCGCTGTTGATCGTAACTTTTATCAAGGGATTCTACAAATTGCAGTCGGTTGTTACCATTTAGAAAATTACAACTGGCGTGGGGCTGTGATTTTGCTGGGCGAGGGAATTAGACGCATTCAAGACTATCAGCCCACCTATCACGACATTGATGTCAATCACCTATGGCAACAAAGCTATCAATTACTGCAAACCCTACAACAGGTTGATCCAGAACAATTAGACACCTTTGTGGAAGAACAGATCTTGAAAGGAGAAAAACTGTTTCCCTCCATTCAGAAAAGCTAAGATTTTAACTTACATTCAGCAGGTTATAGATTAGTTCCCTAAAGGAGAAATGTCCCTGTGTCAAACACTCTCTATGAAACCGATTTCAACCGATGGATCGAAGAAACTGCCCAAAACCTGAAAGACGGTAACTTTCAAGCTCTAGACCTAACCAATCTAATTGAAGAAATTGAATCAATCGGCAGCAACAACAAGCGAGAAATCAAAAGCCGATTAATTGTGTTGCTTATGTACTTACTCAAATGTATAGTAGATTCAATTAATTTTGAGACAGCTATGGTATGCTAGTGTTTGACATTTCTTAGCAAAATTAGCACAAGCAATGACTTATAGTGTAGATCTAAGACAAAGAGTTGTTAATTATGTAAACAA
>JAYKJI010000128.1:0-3521 GCA_035285405.1 Snowella sp.
GCTTCTAAACAAACCATAATTTTCTTAATCACTTTATTAGCTGATTGCTCCGGCGATAAAATTTCAATCATCCAATCAGGATAGGTATTGATGCGATTAGCAATACGCCCCGTCGCTGTCTTCGGAATACGCTCCCAAGTAAAAACACTGATGTCTGGGACATAGGAGCGACCGTTGATATTACAGCGGAGTTCTGTTAATGCCAACGCAATTTTGCTGGGTTTCCCCACTTCATTGATTCGACTAGACAAAAGGGTCTGAATAACGCTGTGTTCACCTTGGGGCATGGGTTTTTGCTCAATTTTGCCGTCAATATATTCACTGTAGGGTTTGGTTTCTGGCAGAGCCAAAAAGTCCTCTAACGTTAACTGGGGTTTGACTGGGGAGAGAGTGATCAATGGTTTTGCCTCCTTGTCTGCTTTTTTAATTAATTTCGCCATAATGGCGCACCGGGTAGGGGATCTCTACAAGATCGCCGGCTTGAGACCGGTTAATCAATACCCGTGGAATTTTGAAAATCATCCGTAGTATCGCACAGGAAACTCGGCTCTAGAATCTGAACTAAGTTATAGGGACAGTCCTCAGGAAACACTTTCAGAGCTAACCCTGTTTCTGCCGCCGCTTCCCGACGAGCATTGCGATAGGCTTTCTCTAACAAATGGGGAACGTATTGCCTTAAGCCTGGATTCTCCTCCAATAAATCTTCTATGTCATCCCGCTGATTAGCGATGGTGGTAAACCAACTAATGGAACGCTTATTAGCCTGGTACTGCCACTTGAGCAAATGAGCTAATAAAACAGCGAAACGACTTTTGAGTTGGTTGCGTTCGCTAATCCCCATTGAAACCAGTTCCTCCGCCAGATTTTCCCAGTCAAGGTTGCGCCCATCCTGCTGTTGTAATGCCACAATCTGTTGCTCTAGCCAAGTCGGAAAATCTTTCCTATACAGTGAAGAGTCAAACATAATCACTCAGTTGTAACCATAAAATTAGAATTTCTGGACTATCGAATTCATTGTAGGCGATCGCCTTTGTTAGCAAGTTCGGGGATGGTAGTCCACAGGCGTTTCCAATATAAAACACCGGTTTGATGGAAATGGTCAGTAATTTTTAGCTTAGGCTACTCGTTTTATCCAAAAACTCGCTGGCCAATTGTGCTCAGCAGAATAGGAATTAAACGCAGTTTCTAATTTTGCAGAATGGTGAACGTGCATATAACTTCCTGCCCATAAAATTTCAAAGGCAGAATTGAAGCTCAAAAATGCCTGTAAAAGATATTGTTCATTCCAAAAGCGATGTTCTTTTTTAATCCAATTCTGTGGGTATTCAACGGGTAAAAAGATATCGTGTATATGGATGATGACACCGGGAGCAAGGTGTGGCAGAATCTCTAAAAACTCATACTGGACATCACTACCAATTTTGCAAACATGGGAAGAATCGATGACGAGAATGTCGTTAGCTTTTAGCGAGGTAAAAAAATTGAGTGGCACTGACTGTACAGGCTGGTTCAGCAATTTAATGGGAAAAGGTAGTTCTTCTTTTAGAAAAGATGGGGGAAAAGGTTCGATAGCCGTTAGTTCGCCAGGGCGCCCTTCCTCCAAGTTCTTATTGAGTGCTTCCGCCGCCAATAGGGTTGAGTATCCAGAGCCAATTTCGACAACACGACTAGGGCCGTAAGAACGAACCATGCAGTAGAGGATTTCGGCATCAACTGATTCAAAGGAAACATTACCAAAGTAAAAACAGGGTTTACCTGAAGGCTTACTCCGAGGAAAGCCTTCATATTCCTGTCGATATTTCTGGGAAAACAATCCTAGAAGCTCTAGTTGTGCAAACTCATTCCACATTACTCCTGGACAGTCAAATTTTTTCGACCATAACTCATCGGGTAATTCCTGAGTATTGGGCAAGGGACTATAAAAACTCAGAGGCTTAATGTGAAAGCCATGAGATTGCCATAAATCGAAGTAGTTGGGGTCGAAGACCAGTCGCTTTAAAATAAATGCCATTTGAGTAGCTACTAAATTGCGTAATGTTTGTCTAAGTTTATTCATAGGAATTTTGCTAAAATAGATTGATGAATAGTGAATTTAGTGAGCAATCATTTTTTATACTTGTTAATTAATTCAATCAAAGTAGCGCTGGGCTCTATTTGTGAAACAGATTTCTTGATTTTTTCGTGTGCCTTTATACCCATAATTTGCCAATCATTTCGTCGTCCCCACGCTCTTTCCATCGCTACAGAAAAAATATCTGGCGTTGCAAATTGTGAGATAAAACCATCAACCCCATCTTCTACGTACTCACGCACGTTTCCGCAGTTTGTGATTACGGCCGGCCTGCCACAGATCATGCCTTCGGTCAAAACCATTGGTCCACCTTCACCTCGTGTCGGAAAAACTTGAATGTGGTTCGTAAGCCAAATTTTTGTTCGATCCTTGACAAAGCCTACAAAATTAACTCGCTCAGTGAGATTATAGTACTCCACTAAATCTTGCAGGTACTCTTTATCCTCTCCTTCCCCGTAAAGATTCAAACACCAATTTCTTGCCCTCCATTCTGGATAGGACAAAAGCTCAAATAATACATCTTGTCCCTTCCATTGGGGTTCTAACCTCGCTACACATGCCAAATTCCAGCAATCGCCATCAAAATCCGGCCATGCAAGTGGCTTATCAAGCCAAACTGGTAATGGTGGCGGGATGATGTGGTAATTCTGAATTGTCATAGCAAGTTGGCGCTCCGTAATCCTATGATTATCTTGTGAGACAAAAACTGCCGCCGCCGCCTGTGAATATATTTTTCTCATTATTTTGCGGATACGTCCATCCACCCAAAAGGTCTCTGCGTTAAAATGACAGACTGGGATGAAAGGAATATCGGTCTTTAATAAAAACTGCGATAAAGCGAATGAGTAAGAAATATCAAAAGCTGATCCCGCTGAAACAACTATCACATCGGCTTGCCAATTTCGGAGCCTTGCTAGTGGATCAAAGAATTTTTCTTTCAATCGAGTCATTCTCGAACTCACAAACCCCGCTGGATCGTAGATTAATCCTTTCTCTATTAGTTTGCATAGAACAGGTGAAGCTTTAAAGTCAACACTGCATCGGGCAAAGACTTGATGTCCCTGTTCAAGCAAACATCGGGCTGTGTCACCCCAAACAAATTCGCTTCCCGGCCAGCTATGACCATGCACCGTGCTTATAAATGCAACTCTCATATGCTAAAACCTTGTGTAAATTGAGGAAAAACAAACGATACAAATGGGAAGAAAGACTTTGATGATTCATTAACTAGAGGATAAATTGGCACTTTGAGTGAAAGATTGATGAACTAATTCAAAAATTGATTTCTTTAAAATATCATGAATAGAATTCGCATCAAAAATGCCAAGTGCGGCTTGCCAGGCTCCTTGAGCTAGCGCCAACCATTGCTCTGACTCTTGGAGTTGAGATAAAGCAGAAATAACGTCAGACGGCTCTGGAGAAACCACAGGTAGCCCACAGTTATAAGCTT
>JAYKJI010000129.1:0-7429 GCA_035285405.1 Snowella sp.
GCCCCCACTTCATACACTTCCGGGTAGGTCAACACCCACCGCACCGTGGCACTGTCCCAGTCTTTATGCACCGCGCCAATTTCATTACCCAAGTAGCGGGCGGGCTTATGGATGTCGGCATTAATCAGGGTTTGGACGGGAACAGGCATGGAGTTTCTACGTAACTGGGCAATTTCCTATTATGACTGACCTCGTCCGGGTTGGCAGTCCGCAAAACTGATGGCTTCCGTATCCAAATAACTGGCGAACAGTTGAGTGTTTGTTGAGTCAGGAGCGCCAATTAACGTTGATCGTTATTTTTCTATAATTTCATCATCATCGGGGATAAGATACCGATATCATTAGCGAAAAAATTCAGGAAAAAAAGAAAAAGGTTTCAGGCGAGGGAAAATCCAAAATTGTGCTTTGAATTGACAGAAAGAGACTTATAGCTTATTAATATCCTGAGTATGCACTATAGCAAACGTGCCAAAAAACAATCACTTTCACGCAAGGCGAATGATTTTTGGCGGAGCACTATATCCCTAAAACCGATGAGACAAAATCCAGAAGACCCCCTCCTGTTATATCTCACTCTTCCCAACGAGAATGCTAGGGGTTTCCTCTTCGGCTTGCAAATTAACTTTCTACCCGATTTCCTGCTTGACCACACGTTACTGGGAGAAGACCCCTCAGACCGCATTCAGGAGTTTTCCCGCCGCTGGACGCAGTTTGTCTCTGGTTTATGGCGCAGTCATGGGGACGTTACCTATGGATTGCGCTTTGACCTCAATCAGACCCATAAACGTATTAATATATGTATTCTAGGACGTTATCATACTCCTCGCAACGATGTCCCAAGTATTAATCAAGCCTTAATTTTACTAACGGACTTAGAAAGGATTTTGGAATCCTTCGGTTTTGAGCCGAAACCCTTAACAGCGAAACAACTTCAATTTTTGGCTGACGACTTCAATTTTCGCTATTGCGTTGAGGTTTGTCAGGAAGAAGTTGCTACTCCGATTCGACAGGATACTCCTGTTACGGGGGAAGCTCAGACCTCTAAAGAGGCTGAATTTGCAATTCCCAGAGAGTTTGTCTATGAGGGAAACCGATATATTTATGGGATTCGTCCTTGGTGGGGATCTGGGGGAACCTTTTTAGTGCCTTTTAATGCGTTGGCATCCCAAAGTTCGGCGGTGAGTGTTTGTATTTTGCTCAGTCCCACCCAACTTAACCCCGCAGAACAGAACTTAATAGCGGAAATGGCTCGACAAGCAGAGAGCTTAGCACAGTTACAAACTAAGGGGTCTATACATCAGGATCAGCGAGTGAACCCCTCTCAAAATAAGACTGATCCTCAGTTACGTTGGGAATCTCGGCTTTATGCGGCAAATCTTCGTCGGTTAAATTATCCTTTTTTAAGTACCATCTTTTGTTTTTCTGATGATCCTGCCGCCGCCCAACAGGTAGGGAATGTAATCGCCTCTACCCTCCGAGAGGAGCAGGCTTATGAACCCCCCTTAGGAGAAAGTGAACTGCTTCCCTCCGGGGCAAAAGTCATCCCCTATTTCGACGCTAATCCTGAGTATTATGGTTATATTGGCAAATCCTGTCAGTATCTTGATTTTTCGGCTTTTCTCGGCTTGTTGTGGGATCGCCATACAAAGCATCATCAAGAAAAAGCTCCGCATGGTGCTTTGCGACGCTTACGGTATTTGATGGATGGACGGGGAGCGGCTTCGGTATTTCGGTTTCCTATTTCTGTAGAAGGGGGAGTACCGGGAATTTCGGTTAAGCAGCGTCCACCAGACTTTCACCCAGGGGCTAGAACTGAGGACATTCCGGATAGTGCCATTGATTTAGGGCGTTTTCATGTGGGGGGCAGGGCTTTTGTGTCGAAAAATGCCTTTACCAAGCACGCTTTGATTACAGGTTTTACGGGGAGTGGCAAGAGTAACACCTGCTTGTATTTATTGGATCAGTTTTGGCGCAAGTTTCAGGTTCCTTTTTTGGTAATAGAGTCGGCGAAAAAAGAGTATCGTGGGTTACGCCATGTGGATGTTTTTAAAGATAAGCTGCAAATTTATACCTTAGGGAATGAAACACTCTCGCCTTTGCGCTTTAATCCCTTTGAATTGATGCCGGGGGTGCGTTTGGAGTCCCATTTAGCCCATTTACAAACGTGTTTTGAGGGGGCTTTACCCCCTGTTGGGCCTCTAAGTTCAGTCATTTCGGAGGCATTGGAGGTGGTTTACCAGCGATATGGCTGGCGGTTAACGGATTATGGCAGGCATTCAGAGGAGGAACCCCGTTTGTTTCCGATTATGGAAGATTTCTATTTAACCGTGGAAAACATTGTGCAAGGCAGGGGCTATCAGGGGGAGGTCAAAAGTAACGTGGAAGCGGCGATCAAGGGGCGCATCAAACCGTTATTGATGGGCAGTAAGGGCAAAATGTTTAGTAGTCGTCTTTCTAGCCCTAATGCGGCGGATTTATTTCAATATCCGGTTATTTTGGAGCTGAATGACCTCAATGAGCAGGATAAGTCTTTGGTGATGATGTTCTTTTTGACGTTATTGCGGGAATATCGAGAACTCCATCCGAGCAAGGAGTTAAGCCATATTACGCTTGTGGAAGAGGCACACAATGTCTTGGCAAATGTTGATGCGGTCAGTAGTGGCAATGAGAACCAATCGGACGTAAAAGCCAAGTCCATTCAGTCTTTTTGCAATATGTTGGCGGAGGTCAGGGCCTATGGGGAGGGGTTAATTATTGCCGATCAATCGCCGGAAAAGTTGGCCCGGGATGCAATGCGAAATACTAATGTGCAAATTGCTCACCAGTTACGGGACGCTCAGGATCGAGAGGCTATTGCCAATGCGATGATTATGAGTGAGGAACAAAGAGACTTTTTAGGTAAATGCGACACAGGACGAGCGGCGGTATTTTATACGGGCTTACAAAAGGCGACATTTATTGATGTCCCTGTCTATAAAGATCCTGCCCCTCCCAATTATGAGGGTAAAACCCGTATTGAAAATAAATATCAGGGATTTACGGATCACTTAAACCCACATATTTCGGATCAAGAGGTACGAGACTATATGCAGCAGTTTTCAGTTATTCAAGGGGAGGAGGTGACTTGTTCTTTGTGTCGTTCTCGATGTGAGTATCGAGAGCGGATTTTACAACTAGCAGAGGAGGGTAAAGACCGATTTAAGAAGGCATTGGATGATTTGAATGGGGTAACAGATGGCCGAAAAAGTGAGGCATTTGACGCCCTCGCTAAAGTGATTCTTCAAATTACTCAAATCCAGGAGGAAAAAGAGTTAGATTTTGCTTGGTGCTATACCAAGGAAATATGGCTAAGGTTTCAAGGTAAATCTCTTGGTGAGGAACAAAAAGTACTATTTATTGAAGCTTTTCAAGATTTTATTGATTAAGCAGGAGGAATCATTATGGCATATCGTAAAGTTACTGTAAAAGGAAACGGAAAATTCAGGCTTACTTTAGAGATTTTTGGGCTTATCTTTTTAGGATTTATCACGTCTGGGATTGGTTTTATATTTATTCCTTTCGTTATCCCAAGAATGGTTAATGTAAGGCGAAGAAACTATCGTTATACAGTTTCTAATGTATACCACTGGCATATACGTAATGCATTAGAGACTGAGCATCCCGAAGGCATCATTTATATTTTGCAAAATGCAATTAATGAACTAAATAAATTTGGGATAACTCAATTTTCTTCTTATAAGAAGCAATATAGTTTTAGCAAAAGCGACTCAAATCGAGGTACAAGCGAAAGCATGAGTGAGACAAGAGGTGTACCTAATAAGACGAATCTTAGAAATGCGATTAAGTTAGCCCAAGAAATTAGTCAAGAGTGGAAAGATATTGGTCGTTCGGGAGGGGTAGGTGCCCAAATTCAAAAAATGGAAGAGATTAAAAACCTCTTTAAAGAAGAGTTAATATATTTAGATTGGGAAAACTGGATTTTAAAAATTAAGGGTGGGCAACCTATTTACGAATTTTGGTATACAGACGAAGACTATTACGCTGTATCTAAGCCGAAAAAACAAACTGCTACCAAAGCATCTGTTAACAATCCGTCTCGTCCCTCTCCAAGAATTCTCAGTTATGAAGAATTTCTTCAACAGCATCCGGAGTTGTACCTTCTTTCTGAAGGAGAACGAAGAAGAGAATACAACAAATACTTAGTTTCAATGGGAGTTCAACCGCAATCGCCCACAAATCGTCCCGCTTATGGCAATAATTCTAGTGATAAAACATCAAACAAGAAGGATGATAGCGTATGGTGATCGTCTTTTTTAGAATTTAATTTTAGTTAAAATTTCATTAATTTAAAGAGAGGTATTGGCCATGAGTATCGAAGACAACAATCTATCTAAAATTGAACAACAACAGCTCGAACAGAAAGAAATAGAAAAACCCAAAACAGGTGAAGAAGCCCTTGATATTGTTAAAGCTCAAAAAGAAGGAAAAGATGACACTCAAAACCTAGAAACTTCTACCGAACGAGCCAAAACGGGTCAAGAAGCCCTTGACATTGTTAAAGCTCAAAAAGAAGGAAAAGATGACACCCAAAACCTAGAAACTTCTACCGAACGAGCCAAAACGGGTCAAGAAGCCCTTGACATTGTTAAAGCTCAAAAAGAAGGAAAAGAATCCCTAGAAAAAGGAATCAATATCAATAATTCGGACTGGAAAAATGTTGATAAATCAGAATTAAAAGCCATTGATCAACCCAAAGGTCAATTTAATATATCTAAAGATGAAAAAGGCAGGGTAACCTGTGTAGAAGGCTGGTTAAAAAAGACGGACGAACCTCGATCAAATGAAGAAAAAGGTTTCCAGAAAGAACTTCAAGAAAAAGCACCCAAGGACAATGAAGGAAAAGCACTTTATAATTCCTCACATATTGTTCCCCATGAACTCGGAGGGAAGGGAGAAGATAACTTAGTATTGATGCCAGAGCGGATCAACAAAAGTTTTGTGCGTTCTATAGAACAAGATTTGAATACCCAGTTAGAAACTGCACCAACTGATCAAGGATGCTATGTCAAAGCTTCCTTAGATTGGGGAGAAAGTGATACGATACCAGATAAAATTCGTTATGAAGCCTTTGTTCAAAATTCAGACAACTCTCTGCAAAAAGTTCATGATAGTATGACCAAGATTGACCGACCTTCCAATGAGATCAATCAAACGCTTGCACAGATTCTCAAAGAGGGTGAAATTGAGCAAAACACCAAGCAATGGTCAAGTCAAGAACGACCCAAAAACATACTATTGCATTAAAAACAACAATCTAAAAAATTCAGAGGACTACACAACATGAGTATTGAATATGGCGATAAATCCAAAATTGAACAACAAAAGCTGGAACAAGAAGAGGCAGATAAACCCAAAACCGGAAACGACGCTCTCTCCCTTGTAAAAGAGCAAAAAATGGAAAAGAAAAAAGAAGCAAAAGAAAGTCAAGAAACCCCAGAATTTAGTCGAGAGAGTTTTTCGGGAAAACAAGCCCTTGATATTGTTGCCCAAGAAAGACAAGCTTTAAAAGCACAAAAACAAGAAGGAACAAGCCCTAGTCTTGGAGGGATGGATGATGGTAACGATGGCAATAAAGGAGGTAAAGGGAGCGAAGGAGAAAACGCTAAAGACATTGATTTAACCAAAGAAAAAATCAAAATGTCTGAAGAAAAAATCCAACAAGAGCAACAAAAATTAGCCGAAGAAAAATCAAAACTAACTGAACAGGAACGTCAGAAACAAATAGACGAATTATTAAAAAAAGCTTGATAAATCCTAAAACCTACCCCTCTCTGATGACAATAGCCATAAATTTATAATTAGATTATGCTAGAAAACCAATTCTACTTATCAATTCTGGAGAGGGTAATTCCCCTTGATTTGAATACCCAACTAACCCAAGCTGAAATTCCTGAATTGTATCCCTTCGGATATGATGGCATTATTGCTGTAGTTAACCCTAATCCTCAAAACCCTTCTATTTTGGGCTTAAAAAATTGCTCAAACCAGATTTGGACAGCCACCTTATCCAACGGGGAAATACGACAAATTGCTATCGGCAGGAGTATAAAGCTGGAAGAACAAGTCCAGATCGACTTCGGTGCTGTGACTGGTATTATTACTCAGTACAATTCTAAAGAAAAAGCAACGACTAAATTTGACTTCAAAAAAATACAATCAAAACTTGAATCAATAAAAGGTTATTTAGGATTAATTATTTGGCTTTATATATTTTTAGGAATAGCTGTTTCAGAGATTAATAGTTGGTGGACTTCAACCCAAAATAATCCTTCCTCCTCTTCTTCTTCAACATCAGATGACAATGCATGCGCTGGTATTAGACAGAGGCTAGAGAATGCAAGTATTTCTTATTTAAAAATAAATGCCATCTATCAAAATCGTTTTCCGGATGGTCCTTACCCCATTGATCCCAATAATTCATCCCATCAACCTTATCAAAATGAATGGTGTAAAATTGCCGATGAGCTACTGACGCAAGAAAGATCAGGCACAATACCAGAAGAAAATTATCCTCCCGATAGTTATCCACCACTTGCTTGGGACATTCATCCGACGCAAGAAGGAGCAGGAACAATTGCCGAAACTTCGGATACTGAGTTAGATGTTGAATCTGCACCATTGGTAAACGGCAATCAGCCAAACTCAAAAGAACGTTTATCTAGGCAATTAACTAAGCAGCTATATTGTGGTGAATCCTATCAACCCGGAGATACGTGGTGGGTCGTTAAGGGGCCCAAAGACACATTAGACATTGTGAAAAATGACTATTGTGGTGATGCTTACTCTGATAATGAAGAAGTGCAAGTCGCTGGCTTTCGCTCCGAGGATGCCGCATTACATTTTGCTAATACTCTAAGTAATGATTCTGGTTATAGCTTTTATGTTACTAAAAAATACGACTGAAACTTGTAATCAACTTCGCTGTCCCCGGAGCGATCGCCATTTTTTAAACTTCTATCAAAGCGGCGATCTGAAAGGGAAAGAAAAATAGGATCTGCGGCGATCGCCATTTTTTACACATGTCATCAAGTCGGCGATCTGAAAGGGAAAGAAAAATAGGATTTGCGGCGATCGCCATTTTTACACATTCCATCAAGTCGGCGATCTGACCGGGAAAGAAAAATAGGATTTGCGGCGATCGCCATTTTTACCCATTCCATCAAATCCCATCAGGGAGGTTTTGACTCAATGGATAAGTAAATCAATATCGGCAAATTATTCAATAATTTTGCTTGAAAATGGCGTTGCTAAAACAGATATTATCTTAGGATTACAGCCACGCTATGTAAGAGAGATTTTGTCAGCCTGAAAGTCAGGGTCTTGCTTAGGACTCTTCTAACACTTTGACGGAAACATCCACTGCATCCAC
>JAYKJI010000130.1:0-4049 GCA_035285405.1 Snowella sp.
GCATATAGAATTGTCAATCAATTTTTGTTTTGCGGGAATATATTTTTCTTCAAACAAGCTAGGTAAAAGATAGTTTATCTTTCCTTCATATTGAAGCTTTAACCTCTCAACGTCTTGAGTAGCACGGGAAAAAGTAGACTTACTGGAATAACTTACAGCAATAGTAGCTGAGGTGCATTTCTGAATTAGATCAGAGTATTTATTTGTGATAGATCCTGGATCATCAATGCCGTCAACGATTATTAAATGTCGTAGGAGTACTGCTTTACTAACATCAACTGGAGTTTGCAAAGTATAAATCCCACTTTCAAACTGAAAACCATATCGTTTAGATGCTTTATCAATGGACTCAGCTAAATCTGGATATAAGCAGAGTTCATCTACAAGATGTACAACCACCTCATCTCGGCGTAAAGCTCTTGAATAGTCGTAATGCACAGTTAACTTAGCTCCTCTTAAAGTTTGATAACAGCGCGAGACTTATGATGCCTAACTATCGATTATACGGAAACTTTCCGCATATCACGCCAAATATGCATTTTTTTAAGAAATTTTCCACATATCATTACAAAATCGAGTGATCGCAAGAAGTTTTCCGTATAACATTACAATAAGCGTGTTATGCCGATTATCGTACTCTTTTATGAACCCTTCCCCACCCCGCAAACTCCTGGACGTAGTGCGTGAAACCATTCGCCTCAAACACTACTCCTACCGCACCGAACAGACCTATGTGGACTGGATTAAGCGTTATCTGCTCTTCCACCAGAAAAAACATCACCGTGAAATGGCAGAAGCAGAAATCAAGTCCTTTTTGAGCCATCTCGCCGTTGATAAAAACGTTGCCGCCGCCACCCAAAACCAAGCCCTCAACGCCATCCTCTTCCTTTATCGTGAAGTTCTTAAAATTGAACTGGGAAATATCGGTGAATATTTACGGGCAAAAGGTCACAAACGCCTGCCCACCGTCCTTACCAAAGAAGAAGTGCAAAACGTAATCAAACACCTAAGTGGTATAGAACACCTTGTCATTCAATTACTGTATGGCAGTGGACTCCGACTCGCTGAAGCTCTAAGCCTACGGGTAAAAGATGTAGATTTTGCCCAAAATCAACTAATCATCCGCGATACCAAAGGCAAAGAAGACCGCGTAACGCCTTTACCCCAACGTATTCAAGCATCTCTCAAAGAACATCTCCAAACCGTACAACGCCTCCATCAGCAAGACTTGGATAGAGGTTACGGCTCTGTTTGTTTGCCCTACGCCCTCGCGCAAAAATATCCCAACGCCGAACGGGAATGGATTTGGCAATATATTTTTCCGTCCTACACCCTATCTCAAGACCCACGTTCTGGTGTGACCCGTCGCCATCACCTCCACGAAAGCACTATTCAAAAAGCTCTCAAACAAGCCGTTCAACAGGCAAAAGTTCCCAAACGCATTAGCTGTCATACCTTTCGCCATAGTTTCGCTACCCATTTACTGCAAAATGGCTATGATATTCGCACCGTTCAAGAATTGTTAGGTCATAAAGATGTTAGAACAACTATGATTTACACTCACGTTTTAGCGAGAGGCGGCAGAGGGGTAAGAAGTCCTCTGGATGATTACGGGAATGATTAGGACGAAGAGAGATCGCCAGGTGTCCCGATGATCACAAAAAAACACATTCTGTACGCATCCGTTGCTATTTCTGAGTTTATTTTTTAATTTCTTCTAGCTAGTATAGAATACAGGTTATACCAAATCTGCTTTTAAAAGCATGGCTTGAGCTTGCTGACAATCCTGAGCAATTTGGGCTTTTAAAGAATCTAAACCTGAGAATTTTTGCTCTGGACGTAAAAATTGTAGTAATTCAACTCTTAGCGGTTGATTGTACAGATTATCTGAAAAATTAAAAAGATGCACTTCCGCTACGACTTTTTGACCGTCAACCGTGGGGCGATCGCCTAAATTCATCACACCACCCAAAGGATGAGGAGAAAGACTAGGACAATGGACTCGAACACAGTAAACCCCTAAACGCGGTAAGAGTTTGTCTTCCGGCAGTTCTAGATTAGCAGTTGGAAAGCCCAAGGTTCGACCCAATTGTTGCCCGTAAATAACCTTTCCCACTAAACCATAGGGACGGCCTAACATCCGATTAGCTTGTTCCATATCACCGGCTGCTAAAGCAGAACGAATCAGAGAACTACTAATCCGTTGATTATCATCCTGTTGTAACGATGTGGTAAAAACCTCAATGCCAAACTGGGCAGCGATCGCCGTTAAATCCTTGGCCGTTCCCTGACGTTGATAACCAAAACGAAAATCAGCCCCGACACTAATTTGTTGAGCCTGCAATTGTTTCAATAAAATAGTTTCGACAAATTCCTGGGGAGCAAGATTGGCTAGAGCCTGACTAAAGGGCAACAATACCAACTGAGCAATCCCCAAACTTTCCAATTGGGCAACCTTTTCCTCTAGAGGTGTTAAAAGCGGCTGATGTTGACCCGTAAAAAATTGACGAGGATGGGGATTAAAACTGACCACCGTTGCATAGGGTCTTTGATCACCTGAAGGATCGATAATTTTTCTTAAAACCTGTTGATGCCCCAAATGAACGCCATCAAAATTGCCAAGGGCGATCGCGGTTGGAACCAGTAATTCGTTAGTTGATGAGATGATCCACACGCCTTACATTTTGACATAACTTGAGCGCAGGAGAGATTGAGGAGCCGAAAATGACGATTCTGAATACCTACAGTTTGCCATGATAGGCCGAGCCTAAATAGAGTTCACCCACCATCGGATTATCCAATAAACTGGCTCCCGTTCCCTCTAACTTATCCTTGCCATTTTCTAAGACATAACCTCGATGGGCCATCATCAAAGCCTGTTTCGCATTTTGTTCCACTAACACGATCGCCTTGCCATTGGCATTAATGGCCTTAATTTGTTCAAACACATCTTTGACCAAGAGGGGAGAGAGAGCCGCCGAAGGTTCATCTAAAACCAATAAGTCAGGATCGAGCATCAAAGCCCGTCCCATGGCCAACATCTGTCGTTCGCCCCCCGATAGAGTGCCTGCTTTTTGGTGACGACGCTGGGCCAACTTGGGAAACATACCGTAAATTCTGTCCTTCAGGCTTTTAGTGGAACCATTGTGCAAAAAAGCACCCATTTCTAAATTTTCTGAAACTGTTAAACTGGCAAATACGTTAGAGACTTGAGGCACATAACACATTCCTCGCCGCACAATCTGATCCGAAGGCAAGCCAGCAATATTTTCTCCCTTAAAGAAAATTTCCCCTTTACTGGGAGACAACAGACCGAAAATAGTCTTGGCTAAGGTGGATTTTCCGGCTCCATTCGGGCCAATGACCGTTACTAATTCTCCAGGGGCGATCACAAAATTGATGCCCTGCAAGATCGGTAAATCCTGCACATAACCAGCATAAACGCCCTTAACTTCGAGTAAATTGTTCATCCACTTTTCTGTACTTGTCTTGTCTATCGTACTTTTGAATCAGTTCTAAATCGGAGTTTCCTGCAAATCCGGTCGTTCTGCGGCGATAATGGCTCCTTCCACTGGGCAGACTTGCAAACAGATACCACAGTCAATACAAACATTAAAGTCAATCCAATACCAGTCATTACCTTTCACATTTTTGCCTGGCCCAGGATGAATACAAGCAACAGGACAGGCATCTACACAGTCAGCAACGCCTTCGCAGGTTTTCGTAACAATGGTATGGGGCATAAATCTCCTTGAGATCTAAGTACGACTCATTCGCTCTATCTAACTTACCAGAATTCGGGTTAATTATATCTGGGCAGCCACCCTGGATATTAGGCGATCGCAGTTAATTGATAATGGACAATTGACAATGGATAATTATCAACTATTCACTATCAACTATTCACTATCAACTATTCATTATCAACTATTCATTAGACTTGTTGGGTTATAAGGGATAATAAGAAAAAAAGCAATGACCAGAAAATCCAAGAATGCTAGATATAGAAAGGATATTCAAACAAGATCGCTTAATACGGGGGATGACAG
>JAYKJI010000131.1:0-3596 GCA_035285405.1 Snowella sp.
TCTTGAATAATGACATCAATTAAACGACGATTAACAAAACTATTAAAAGCCGTTACGCCGACTAATCCCACAATTAAAAAGATGAGTAGTGATAGCATTCCCCAGGAACGAATAACCTCAGAAAAGCTTCTTTTATTTGATACAGTGGGATACCAATAGGGTTGGGCGATCGCCTTTACATCCCTTAGAAATTGATTAAAAGAAGCAAGGGCGTTGGGACTAGAAGCTGCTTGGGTTGTCATACTTTTTCTGTTTCACGATTCTATAGATTATTTTAAAGGATAATCAGGTATTTTCTCAAAAATTTAAGTGACAGCACCTTGCGTTAAAACTTGGGATACGGTAGGGGCTGAATACCATTCAGTCCTAAGCTGTTAATCATCTAAACTGCGTATAGGCAAGGGGCTTAAGTCCCTTGTTACAAAGCTTTTCAGAAAAATCATAAATGCACGACAGCTTAGACATTGCTTGTACAGGAAAAATTACACAATCTGCTGTAAGTAGCTGTTCAACTTTTCAGCAACTATGGGATTCTTAATTAAACTATAGTGATCTCCGCTAATCCATTCAGATTCTAAGTCACTAATGACCTCATTCCAACCAGCACTTTTAAGAGAGCTTTCGTCGGCACCAAAGAAAATGGTTTTACCTGAGTAAGCTTGAGGGGAATAGTTGAAAAGAGCTTGTCTATTAGCCAGGAAAAGTGCCAACCAGGTCTTAATCTGTTGCTCTCCCAAATTTGGCGGTAAAATGTTAGTCTCTTTGCTCCAAGCCAAGAAATGAGCCAGTAACTCTGCCGATGTAAAATCCGAAATTTCAGTCTCAGAGAAAGGAATTTCCTGATTAAACATACTTGTTAAATCCCTCACAAAAGCATAGGTAAGATTGAGACTTTCATTAATATCTTCTGGAAATGATTCAGCAAAATCTTTTTGGGTATTAACTAAATTAACCAAAATAGGAGAATAGCTATCTATTAAAACTAGTAAAGCCACTGTTTGACCCTGGGCTGATAATTGTTGGGCGATTTCAAAAGCGATCACTCCTCCCATTGACCAACCTCCTAAATAATAGGGGCCAGAGGCTTGAATAGTTTGTATGGCTTCAATATAAACCATCGCCATTTCTTTAATAGAGTTTAGAGGTTTTTCGGTTTCCTGTAGTCCTAAGGCTTGCAATCCGTAGAAAGGCTGCTCCGTTCCTAGATAACGAGCTAAATCGGCATAACAAAGCACATTACCGCCAATGGGATGAACAGCAAAAAATGGGGTTTTATTGCCCTGAGATTGAATCGGAATCAAGGGTGAATCGGTTAGCTGAGTTGTTTCCTGAGCTATTAATTGGGCTAGACTGGCGATCGTTCCATTTTGAAAAAGACTCGTTAAAGGTAAACGTTTACCTAATTCTTGTTCAATACGATTGATCAGACTAACTGCTAATAAAGAATGACCCCCTAATGCAAAGAAGTTTTCCTGAATACCAATATCATTGATGCCTAAAATCTCTGACCAGATTTGAGCTAATTGTAATTCCACTAAATTACGCGGGCCAATTTTAGGGATATTTTTTCGAGTCTGATCATCAGGAAGCGGTAAGGAACGGCGATCGCATTTACCGTTGGGAGTTAAAGGTAAACTTTCTAAAATAACAAAGGTATTGGGAACGAGATAGGCGGGTAATTGATTCGCTAAAAATTGACGCAATTCACCACTAGTAATTTGAGAGTCAGGAGTAAGGACAACATAGGCAACTAAGCGTTTATCGCCCGGAGTATCTTCGCGGACAATCACCGCCGTATTTTGAACATCGAGACATTGACTCAGAACGGCTTCAATTTCTCCTAACTCAATACGAAAACCGCGAACTTTAACCTGATTATCAATGCGTCCCAAATACTCAATATTACCATCGGGTAAATAACGGGCTAAATCTCCCGTTTTATAGAGACGAGAATCTGGGTTATTACTAAAAGGATTAGCAATAAATTTTTCTTGGGTTAGTTCAGGACGATTGAGATAACCCCTCGCAACCCCAACTCCACCAATGTATAATTCTCCTTGTACTCCGATAGGTACTGGCTGAAGATGAGAATCTAAAATATAAATTTGGACATTAGCGATCGCCTTGCCAATAGTCACCTTTAAATCATCTTGATAACATTGTCCAATCGAGGCACAAACACTTGCTTCTGTTGGCCCATAGGCATTAAAAAAGTTTCTATCAATTGACCATTGTTTCACTAAATCCAGAGAACAAGCCTCACCTGCCACAATTAAGGTTTGTAAGTTGGGTAACGATTCTTTGGGTAAAACGGCTAAAGCGGAAGGCGGCAAAGTCACATGAGTAATTTTATCTGTTTGTAACCGTTCAATTAAAGGTTGACCTGGCAATAAAGCATCCTTGGGAGCCAGATAAAGCGTCGCTCCAGAACCAAAGGTCATCAAAACTTCTGAAATACAAGCATCAAAACTAAAGGAAGCAAATTGTAGAACACGGCTGTTATTCTGGACTGCAAAAGATTGAATTTGAGCAAGAGCTAAATTAACCAAGCCGCGATGTTCAACCATCACCCCTTTGGGTTTACCTGTAGAGCCAGAGGTGTAAATAATGTTAGCTAAATTAGAAGAAGTTAACTCACTTTGAAGATTATCGGGAGAATATTGAGAAATCTGCTCTTGAATGTCATCTAAACAAATCAGAGTGACTTGAGAAACAGGCAATTTTGCCAATAAAGAACGTTGAGTAATTAAAAAAGCAACTTGACTATCTTCTAACATGAACTGAAGACGTTCAGTAGGATAGTCAGGAGCAAGAGGAAGATAAGCTCCTCCCGCCTTGAGAATGGCTAATAATCCCACAATCATTTCCGAAGAACGTTCTAGGGAAATACCAACTAAGACCTCTGGCCCGACTCCTAAATTTTGCAAATAATGGGCTAACTGATTGGCTTGAGCATTTAACTCAGTGTATGTTAACTGTTGATTTTCAAAGACAACGGCCACAGCATCGGGAGTCCGTTCAACTTGTGCTTCAAATAATTGATGAATACACTGCTCTTGAGGATAATTAACTTGAACACCCTGATTTTTAATCAATAATTGCCGTTTTTCCTCTTCCGTTAATAAAGCCAATTGCAAAACTGACTTCTTCGGATCAGCGACAACATCTTCTAACAAGGTGACAAAATGTCCACTTATTCGCTCAATGGTTGAGTCATCAAATAAATCAGTATTATATTCCCAAACCCCTACCAATCCTTCTTCTTGCTTCTCCATTGATAAGGTTAAATCAAACTTAGCAGTCCTATTTTCAGTAGGTAGAGGACTAACCTTTAAACCCGTAAGCTCTAAATCAGCGCTCGGTGCGTTTTGTAAAACAAACATTACCTGAAATAAGGGAGTATGACTGAGATCACGTTGAGGTTGTAACGTTTCTACTAACATTTCAAACGGTAAATCTTGATGAGCATAGGCGGCTAAAGAAACTTCTCTAACACGGTTTAGCAAATCTTCAAAACTTAGATCATGATCTAAGTCTAACCTCAGAACTAAGGTATTGACAAAAAAGCCAATTAAACCCTCGATTTCCCGACGATT
>JAYKJI010000132.1:0-9935 GCA_035285405.1 Snowella sp.
GTTACAAACCTAAAAATTTAGAGAATACCGAAAAAGTGAAGAACACCTTGACCAGAAACAAGTTCAAGGATCAGAGCCGCAGAGAAACCAATCATAGCCAGACGGCCGTTCCAATTCTCTGCGAAGGAGGTAAAGCCAAATTTGCCGTTAGATTCGTTGTTCATGGTCTTTAAGTAAAGTAATGTTACGGTCTGCGAGAGTTATATTAAGAATTATAACGAGTAATTGCAAAAATGGCAAGTCTATGGAATAGAAGCTATTGCCTGACAAGTATCTATCTAGAAACAAATCTAAGCGGCTGCCCTGAAAAGACGACTCTTTTGCCGACAGAGACTAGGTTTAGGGCGATCGCCGGTAGCTCGAAGAATCAAACTTCCCTGACCCTGAAACAAGGACAAGTAATGCTAACTAACTAGTCTGTGTCCCATCTACAAATTGTCTAATATAGTCTGAGCAATCGTTTCAGCCCCATTTTTATCTAGTTTGGCGCTTTGGCGAGGTGGGGATAGGGGGTGATGGAGAAAATCCCAATCGCCTCTGAAGAATTCGTCATGGGGAATAATCTGGTGTTGGCTGTAGTCCTGTAAACCCTTTAATAAAATAGCTGCTTCGGCAAAGCCATCCCTGGTCAGCGAAATTAAAGGAATTTCTAAACGCAACGCCTCGGCAAAAGTGCTATACCCTGGCTTAGAAATAACGCGATCGCAAAAAGGCATAAAATCAACTGGCCGATAATGATAATCAGTTACCTTAATCAACTGAGGAAGGCTGGGGGCCTGCTGATCAAAGGTAATAAACTGCCAATCGGGAAATTGTTCTAAATTCTGGTAAGGAATGCTTTGCAATCCTAAACCCCCAAAGGTCAGTAGCACAGTTTTGCTTGGTTTTAGGCCAAAGGTTTCGATCAGATGGGCTTTTGAATGGCGGGGTTCTCCTCCCGTTAAACCCACATCAGTGATCTGGGGAAAAATGCTCATGGGTTCGCAGAGAGGTAAGCGAAATAAGCGATCGCAGTTTTGATAATCCCGTTCAATCTGCTCCACAATGTCTTGAAAGTCTGGCCCCCAGTCTCGATAAATAAAATTCCAGCCAAAATTACTCATCATCCAACAGGGAATTCCCGCTTTATGGGCGATCGCTACTGCCAGGGCCGGAATGTCAGCTAACACTAAACTCACCCGATTATTGAGTAGATAATTAACTTCAGTGGCAATTAAACGATTTTGATGAGTATAAATAGCCTGCATTTGCCGTAGGGTTTCAGCGTGATCCATCTGTAAACTATCCGCCTGAATTACGCCCACATCAAAGGCACAGGAACGGTGAATGAAATCCCCCTCAATATAAGCTTCCAAAAGCCAGCGAGGACTACGAGTTGCGAGGATCAGCAAACTATCGGGACATAATTTTTGGATCTGATTGGCCACACAGGCCACCCGAACGGCATGACCAAAACCGTGACCTGTTACGGCAAAATAAATGATCGGTTGCGACACGCTGCTATCCTCAAGGTGAAAAAGCTTTTTTAAACCCTTGCCACTGTATCATTACGAGCTAGAAATTGGGTGGCTAGCAAAAAGGGCAATTGTCAGTCATTTTGGGCAAAAATAAAAATATCCTTTGCAAAATCACCGAAAATGTTATCTTCTACCCTAGAAAAAGCTGATTGAGTCTAGATTATGACCTTAGATGAACCGCTCAAAGAACTGAATAAAGGTTTACAGGCTTTGCAGCATCAAAATTATCGCGAAGCCATTCGCTGTTTAGACGAATTTTGTCAGCATTATCCGGATCAAAAATCTCCCTTTTTTATCCAGGCTAAAATGGGTTTAGTACGAGCCTATCGCAGCCAAGGAGAACCGGAAAAAGCGATCGCCATCTGTGACGTTTTAGTGGAACATCCTAACCCCGAAATATCCTCCTGGGCACGCTCCATTCTGACCTTGCTTCGAGCACCAGAACCCACCACCTCATCCTCTACTTCTACCGCTTACCGTCCAGCCGGAAGGTCTGAAAAAATGCGGGTTAAAGTATTTATGCCTAATGTCGCAGATAGTTTGATTTTTTCCCTATCAGTGGCATTAATGTTGCCCTTGCTGATTGTTTTTGGGGGGGGATGGTTATGGGGAGAATTGATTGGGCTTGATTCCTTTGTTGGTCTGCTGAGTTTGGCAATATTGGCTACCCTAAGTCTCAATTTTTTAGCCTTTTGCTTCTCTACTTGGTTGTTAGACACGATGCAAGCGTTTTTCTACCAAGTCAATTGGGTTAATTTAAACGAAATTCAAAAATATAGTCCAGAGACTGGCGACCTATTACTAAAAGTTTGTCGCGATCGCCATATTACGATTCCGCGTTTAGGGGTCATTAATGATCGTCGTCCAATCTCCTATAGTTACGGTATTCGCCGTAACCAAGCTCGTCTGATCGTTAGCAAAGGTATTTTCCGGTATCTAAAAGCTGATGAAATTGCCACAATTTACGCCCATGAATTAGGTCATATTCTCAGTCGCGACTGTGGTGTAATCACTTTTATTTCTGCCTGGGGTCAGGCCTTTTACGCGCTTTACCTGCTCATCCGTCAAGGAGGAAACCGCATTCTATCTTTAGCCTGGATAACCGATATTTTGGCTTGGCCCTTTTACATGTTTTTTCAGATCTATCAAGGTCTGAATCTTTATGTCTCGCGTACTAGAGAATATTACGCCGATCATTTTGCCGTGGAACATACCGGCAATCCCAATGGCTTGATTCGGGCCTTGGTCAAAGTCGCAAAAGGTATTATCAAACAAGATCGTCAAGCCCCAGAAAACCCAGCCTCCGCAGATATCGTCATTCCCCATTTTTTAGAAGGAATGCGAATGTTGGCAGTCTATGACTTCCACACGGCTCAGGTTAGCGAAAGAAGTAGTCAATTGAAACCCCAGACTCTAGCCCGTCTCATGCTTTGGGAAATGGTTAATCCCTGGAGTCAACTACTCGAACCCCTTTCTTCCCATCCTCTACCTGGTCGCCGCGTTCAAATCCTAACCTATTATGCAGAACAGTTAGACCTGGATACTGAGTACGGAATGGGTTTGATTCGTCAAGATCTGAGGCAGTTAAATCCTCGTATTATTCAACTTAAGTTTTGGCTAGGACTAGGGTTATGGACTTTACCCGGATTGGGTTTACTATTAGGGCTAATTTTGACTCGTTTTCCTACCCTTAATTTACCGTTAGTATCTGCTCTAGGGTTCGGTTTTGGAACAGGACTATTACTACAAGCTCTCATTTTTATGGCGCGATCGCGTTATTCTCTACCGACCGACTTGCTTTCCCTGCTCTACGATCCCACCCTCAGTCCAATCGGAACCCAAATCATCAAATGTCAAGGAAAATTACGTCCAGTTTCAGGTGCTCCTAGACAAAAACCTAAGTTATATTTCAGCGATAATACTGCAATTCTGATGGCCGCCTTTCCCCTTTGGTATCAGGGCTGGCAAAAACTAAAAAAAATTATTCCCAATTCGACAGGGAATTCTATCCCGATCTTCAATACAAAAGGAGAGATTACCGCTAGCTTTTACCGTAGTCTATCCCCCTATTTAATTCTTCATTCATTCACTTACGGGAATCACACCATTCGACTCTATCCCTATCTTTCTCAAGTGTTAGCCGCGATCGCCTTGCTGATTTTAAGTGTGACCGTTTTCAAAAACTTTTAAATTTGCTAGGGAACCCATCGTTGTACAATCTCTTGGATTTGTCTATCTTCTGTCATCTGAGTAATACCAATATCAAAGAGATTGAGATAGGGACTATTAAAGGGAAGTGCAAAGCCATAGTTAAGGGGCTGATTATATAAGGGTAAAAGTCCCAAGGATTTGTCGGGATGTTTATTTAAATAATAGCGAAGACTACTATCTGCATAAAGGACAGCATCCACTTTCTTTTCTAAAAGAAGATTAATGGCAGTGGCTAAATTAGGAGATCGAACTTCCTGAAGATTATAGATTTTAAAAATTTCATCCATGAGATCACTGGAAATGGTTGCTACTTTTTGATCCCGCAGGTTTTCAATACTAGTATATTTTTTATTGGGTTGCTGAGATAAAGAAAGTGTTAAGGTTGTCGCTAAACCAGCAGTAATAGCGGTTGTTAAGATCAGCGATATCCACATCCAAATAAACGCAATAAATCGTCCCCAGTGAGTTACAGGAACTTTATCTCCATAGCCAACAGTCGTCATCGTCACTGAAACAAACCACAATGCCTCGAAAATACCGTCCCAATAGTAGGGAGGAAATTGCTCTGGATTACGACGATGTTCCGCCAGCCAGAGTAAATTAGCAATAAAAAGGTGAATCAGAAAAAATCCCACTAGGGAAAAAATGACGGCCATCCGCAAAAAAGGTTGGAGAATATGCCAGAGAGAGGGAGGCGATTCCAATATCAAGAGAGCCAGATGAGAACTAAAATAGGGCTGGGTAAAACTGACTTGCTGAAGTCGATGGGGGGTGATGGCGATCGGCCCTACCAAAATATCAATTTTGTTAGCCGCTAAATCGTTAATACCACTATTAATATTAGATTCTAAAAAATACTGATAATTTAGATTATTAAAAGTTGCCAATCGTTGCCAGATGTCGATCGCGATGCCATTAAAAATAATCTTAGGTTTGGGAGTTACTTGCGGTAAAGAAGATTTTTGGGTAGGCGCAATGGTTGGGGGACTAGCGGAGGAGACTAAATTAACAAAGGGAGGAGCAACAACAACCCCCACCCGTAACATGGTTTTGGGAGCGGCTCCCTCAAGAGCTAGAGTTGGTATATCCCCTAAAATCCAGCCAGTGATAACAATATAAATGAGAGAATGCAGAAAAGTTTGTAACTTAACCATGAAAAGCAAAAAGGACAAGGCAACGTGAGTGAGATATGAAGCCTGAATCCCTGGTGACGGTTCGGCTAGTTTTCCAGACAAAAGTCGTTCAGACTCGATTATCTTGGTGTATCTTAAACTAATTAGGGTGACAGTATTAGGTTAGGTGCTTGAAAAATCTTCATAAAACTCTAAATTTTATCACCCAAAGTGGTTAGTACTCAAATTATTCTATCTCTGACGCTTGGGCTGTTATGAAGTAAATTCACAGATAATCACGAAATTAAATCTTTACTTTTTCCTGAATTAAAGTTGACTGCTCAACAGGCTTTTTATGTATAAGATTTTTTTCTTGATCAGAGAAGGGGCGATCGCTTTTCGAGAGTGGTGCGAGTAATACCCTAAATAATTAAATTAAATCCATCGCAAAGATAATAGCTTTCTTAATTTGCAATATGACATCACTCGGCAATTCTCCCAACTTGCGTTCCAATCTTGCTATGGGGATAGATCCAATACCCTGAACATTAGCGATAGATAATTGATTGAGAAATTTCAAATTAGGAAGTACGACTTCGTATTCACTATTTCTGTATTGAGTTGTTAGAGGCACATAAATCACTAAAACTCTTGGAGGATTTGCATCGTAACGAGAGATAACTACAACTGGACGAGTTTTTGCTGCTATCCCCAAATCTGCTAACCAAACTTCACCCTGTTTAGTATTCATCCAGTAAATCTAATACCTCTTGCTCTACAAAACGCGATCGTAAAATATCTAAAGCATCCTGATCGGCTAAATCAATTATTTCCAAAATGAACTGTCTTGCCAATTCAGCAACATCTGGCTGCCATCTAGCTAATTTTACATTTAGTGTTTCTGCTAAAGTGTCCATTTTTTACCTTGGCCTGATACATCAATCGGGTCTAGATTAACACATTTACTGAAAGATACTCGCTTTTTTCCTGATTGATAAAGGAGGAGCGATCGCTTTCCGATCTAAAATCCTACTCAAGAAAAGTTTTCACGGTTCCATTCGGACTTAATACTAACCGCACTGTTTGTTCTTCCGGCATCGGTAAAGGAGAGACGAACTTTTGTCCCTGATTAGGCATCGGCACCTGGGATAGATAAAGACTAGCCGCCTTACCCAAAGGAATAGACTGATCAAGAGAACCATCGGATTTAATACGAAGACGATATTCCAAGGTTTGACTCAAATTATCAGGGGGTTGCCATTTTTCTTGAAAATAATTTCTGATTTCTGCTACCTGGGGAATCGTATCTAACAGGTTTGTATTATTGGTTGTAGGGGCAACTAAGGGTTTGACACCTGGGGGTAGGGCTGATTGGCTAGGAGTCTGGGAATTCATTGCCAAGGGAGGAAGATTGGGAGCAGAGGGGATAACTTGACCCTGAAAATTAGGAATCGGTGCGCCCTGGGGCGGCAAAATAGGCAAATTTGCCTGGGAATTGACGGGAGGAATGAGAGGATTTGCCAGGGCACTACCGGGTGGGGGAGGCGGCAGATTCGGGTGGCCCGTTGCAGTCGCGATCGTAATGGTTTGGCTAGGAGGGGCTGGCGGTATAGAGGGGGGAGGCGGTAAAACTCTGGCGGGAGGAACCACTAAATTAACGGTGGGATTACGAGGCGGAGGACTGGCGGTGGGAATGGTCGTAGGAGGCGGTAGGGGATCACGAAGCGCGAGACTAGTGGGTAGGCTGGGGTTAGATGGCGGGTTTTTAGACGGTGCGGGGGGAATGGGCGGTAAGATCTCCGTAAAGGTGAACTGGGTATGAACCGGTAACATCGGCGTAATATTGCCCACCTCAGCCGGACGAGGAGAAAAAACTTTAAGGCCCGCTCCGGCTAAACCAACGGCAATTAATCCCAGTAGGGCTGCCCCTGTCCAAACCCAAAAACTTTTTCCTTCTGTAGGCGATCGCTCTTCTGACTTCGGTGTGAGGTCACGACTATATTCTTCTAGGGCATTGGTGAGATCGAGAAGTTGAGAAGTGGTCAGCAAGACTAAGGGATTGGCATGGGAAGGACTTTCCAGCAGGCCAAAACAGAACTGATGGCTCAGTAATCCCTGGGGCGTAAAAGACAGGGAATCAGAGGGGGCATAAAGTAAAGGTTCAGTCGCTGCGACACAAGCCGATGAGGGTGTATTCGTCGACCGATGGTGGCTACAGGTTTGCTCCAGGAAATTCTGGATATAACCACGAACCACGTCACATAATCGATCTAACTGAACGCGATCGCCTTTAACGGTCACTTGACGCTCTTCCGAGAGACGCGGATCATCAAAACGTAATTCAAAGCGGAAATCCTGGGGCAAATGCGGGGAATGCCAGCCGAAGAGAGATTGTTTTGCCCAGAGTTCTAAAGTACAAGTCGGTGGTGTATAACAGTGTAATACCCGATCAGCCAGCAGTTTCATTGCCCCATCCCTGAACCTTTTCTAACAACACTAACCATAAACGGCGATGACCATTGAGCGCACCATAGAACATCAAATCAATTAACTGTTTAAACGCAAACCGTTCCCAATCCCTGGTTTCCATTACCGCGATCGCCTGATAATCTTGATAAAATCCCTGAAAACGCCCTAAATACTCCCCCAATAAAGCCGTTTTAGCTGCATCTTTTCCTTGTTCTTGCATTTGCTCCATCAACGTCACTGCCCGCCGCAATAGTTCCTGATGTTTTTGGGCTAAATGACAAATAATTAATACTAAAGATCGTGCTGCTTCGAGGGACAGGGGGCGATCGGGACAGGAACCCCATTGGCTAGGATGGCAAAGGGTCTCGGCAGTGCCAAGTTCTAGGGAAAAATGCTTCAGACACAATTCCTGTACACTTTGCTCAACTAAACTCACCTCCAACTCCGTTAGGGCAATCAAGGCCAAAAATAGAACATCTAAACGCCGCTGAATCTGACAAAGTTGTTCCTCATTGGGGGTATGCACCAAGGGCAGATCTTGCCAATTGGAGGAAACGGACTCAACGCGAACCGAAGACGACATCCCAGGGAATCTCCTGTGACACTACATGATTACAATATTCTAGACGGGCCTACATCCAAATTAGGAGCAATCAATGAGTTTTGAATCGGCGGCGGACGCGGCTATCCAACAAAATTTAGAGCAATTTGTCGTCGTTTTATCGGTTTCTCTTACGGTCGCAACTCTTTCACGGATTGTTCCTTGGCTCCGCAAAATTCCCTATACCCTGCTGCTTGTCATTGTGGGTTTAGGTCTGGCCTTCGTGGATGTGCGCTTAGTCAATCTCTCGCCCCAATTAATTCTTGAAATTTTTCTCCCCCCCCTGCTTTTTGAAGCCGCCTGGAACGTGCGCTGGCGAGATCTGAAGTCCAATTGGTTTCCTGTCACCCTTTTCACCATCTTTGGTGTCATTATTTCCATCATCATTATCGCCTTTGGTTTAAGTCAATTCACCAACCTCACCCTACCCACTGCCCTTTTAGTCGGAGCCAGTCTTTCTACCACTGACCCCGTTTCAGTCGTTAGCCTCTTTCGGCAAGTGGGAGCCAGTAAGAAATTAAGTATCCTCATGGAGGGCGAAAGTTTATTTAACGATGGGGTTGCCGTTGTTGCCTTTGTGCTGCTAGTCAGTCTGCCCTTTGGCTCAGAATTATTATCTTTGTCCGTTGTTCTGCCACTATTCTGTAGCTTTGTGGGTATTGGGGTAGGCATTGGCTGTATTATTGGTTTTGGTATTTCCTACCTAACTCAACGTTTCGATCTTCCCCTGGTTGAACAATCTTTGACGTTGGTTTCTGCCTATGCGACCTATCTAATCACTGAAGAACTGGGCGGGTCAGGAGTCATCGGTGTGGTGACAGTGGGGATTATTTTGGGGAATTATGGTTCGCGCAATGGGATGAATCCCCGCACTCGTTTATTGGTATCGGAATTTTGGGACTTTCTGGCTTTTTTCGTCAATTCCATTGTCTTTCTCTTAATTGGTGATCAAGTGCGACTTGCTAGTTTGGCCGACAATGTGACGGTGATCTGCGTTGGCATTGGAGCCGTTTTAGTCTCTCGCTTCATTACTATTTTTGGCTTAAGTGGACTCAGTAATTGGTTAGTCAAATCCCAAATCGGTTACAAGGAGCAAACGGTTCTTTGGTGGGGAGGATTACGGGGATCGGTTTCAGTGGCACTGGCTCTCAGTGTACCAGCCTCTTTGGCCCAACGTCAGGAAATTATTAATACAGTTTTTGGGGTAGTGCTGTTTACGCTGCTGGTGCAGGGTTTGACCATTCAAGGGATGTTAGAACGTTTTAACTTAATTGGCGATCAGGCTTTAAAACAGGAATACTCGGCACTGTTAGCCCGTCAGTCTGCTTTACAGCGAGTGTTGGATTATCTGGACAGACTGGCCTTTGCGGGGGATATGAATACGCCCCTTTACCAGCCAAAAAGAGTATTGGTAGAAGAACAATTAAAACAGATTGAAGGGGAACTTAAAAAACAGCAGCTTGCCCATCCTAACTTGGAAGGTTTGATGATGGAACAGTTAGAAGAAACGCTTTTAAATATTGAGGCCGATACCTATGCTGAGTTTATTCGCTCTGGACGTTTAAATCAGGATTTGCCCCCCGTATTGCAGGAGATTTTTATTGAGAAAGAAACCATTTCTTCTTAGGATATTTCTAGTTTTAAAAAAGACTTTCTGAGCTGCTTAAATCCCCTAATTCTGGTAGAAAATAACCTTTCTAAGCCCCCAACTCTGGGGAACTTGTCGGTATAAATGTTGTTAACAATTGTCTTAACCCACATTCCGCAGGTAGGTCAAGCGATAAAATAGTATTTTTGACAGGGAGAGCCAAGAAAAGAAAGAATATGCCTGTGATTGGAGGTCAAATTAACGATAGTTTTAATGCCGTCAACCTCTAACCAACGGATAAACAGAAAAGACTGAAAAATCCAACGCAGAGTGGGAGTGGCAATCGGTTTACCCTTTTGATTAGGAATGGTCTGATGAGCAAGAGCCAAAGCCTGTCGTAGGCGACGCTGTGCCAAAGTGTAAACCAATAAAGAGAC
>JAYKJI010000133.1:0-3124 GCA_035285405.1 Snowella sp.
AGTGCTAAACGGATCACCAGGAAATAACAATTGCAAGTCCTTCTTTGATTGATCATTATGTCCAGCATCTTCAAACGACCACCAAGAATTAGGAACAACGCCTTGTTTTACCTCGTATAAATAACGCTTTAGTTGAGGCGCACCTTTACCATCTTTACCAAAATAAATACGATTTTCTCGTAACCATATTTTCATATTTTCTTCGTTTGTTCTCCAACATTTTCCTTCAGGCGGATAATATTCTTGTTTGGTATTAGGATTTATTATTGGAAAAACACCACTTTGAGAAAAACTTTTTACCAAAATATTATCTGATCTCCACGGCCCACGTCCATCACCATCATCATATTTATATGCAGCATCTTGTTTTTCACTTCTCGGTAATAAGCCAACCTTAAACATAGAGCTTTTTTGATAAACTAAAATATGATCGTGCGAATCTGGTATGCTTTTAGAATCATTGGAAGTAGTATATTTTTTTTGCCAAACAATATTTCTAACAAAATTTTTCCTCCCAAAAATCTCATCACACATTACCTTTAAATAATGCGCTTCATTATCATCAATCGTAATCCATAATGAACCATCTTCAGATAATAAATTGCGTAAAATTTCTAAGCGATCTCTCATTAAAGAAAGCCAGATCGAATGCTCAAGCCCATCATCATAATGGCTAAAAGCTGAACCTGTATTGTAAGGTGGATCAATAAAAATACATTTAACTTTTCCTGTAAATTCCTGCTCTAATGCCTTCAAAGCTAATAAATTATCGCCAAAAATTAACTGATTATCAAAAATATCATGATCACCCATTCGTTGAGCCGCATGATAAGACTTTTCTGGGTCTTCCAATAAGATACGAGGCTCTAATTTTGGACGAATATCCTTGCCGATCCAAGTTAACTCTAACCGTTGCTTGTGAGTCATCATTCACCTCCATTAAGCCAATTTTGACGTGATAAAGCTTGCATTACTGCCCCCGTCAAATCCCGAACATCACCCAAATTTCTAAAAATTGCCAAACAGCCCCTTTCTTCCGTTAAAAAGCGGGACTTTAAAACGCCATAAATTAACTCCGCAATTTCTAAACCAGAGCGGGAGATCGTTTCCTGATCTTCATTCGCTAGATTAATCTCTGCTGTATTTAATAACCGTCTATGACAACGGGCAAAAATATTGCTGATAAAATAACGCCCATGTCTATAAAATGCCTTACGCCGCCCAACCTCTGCACGCTCGGATGCCGCTAAAATTGCATCTAAATACTGATAAATTTTGACATAACGACAAACTGTTAATCCCAATAAACGATCATTAAATAACTGTTCGTAATATTGCTGATAAAGCTGGCTAATATCTTGTTTGGCTACAACCACTAATTGAGAATTATCTGAAAAACACGCTAGGGCGATCGCCGCCTCTTCAATGGAAATATCATCTTGACCCCGCTCTGCTGAAGGACGATAGTGATAAACAACCCCAGAAACCATACATTCCTGACGTAATCGCTCTTGATTGGGATCTAACGCGGCAAAATAAAGATCCTTCACCGCATTTTGAGTATTCCTCGCTTTCGTAATGCTGGCTCCAAGCTCCGATGAATCCCCCACTTCAATAATAGTGACTAATAATTTTGCCTCTGCCGATACAGACTGATTTTCTCGAAATACATTGGCAATAGTTCCAACGGTTTGCGCTCCATTCACAATGGAAAAACCCTTCAATGTAAAACAACTTGATTCCTGCTTGTATCCTGATGGTAAATAAACCTTAGAACAGGTTATCGTTAAGCCATTATTCAAATAGAAAAGTTCCGTTGGATTCTTCCTAATTGTTGTCGCAATATCCTGGTTAACCGCTTCGGCTCCTAGATAGTAGCGAATATTCTTTTGAAATAATTGTTTACCATACTCCTGATAAAGTTCTGCCAAATCTTGTGCTTTCACTAACCCATAAAAAGCTCGACGGGGTTCTGATAAACGGTGCCAATTTTCAAGAATTAACTTTATGTCAATGGGCTGGATTGCTTGCTTTTGAGTTAACCAGTGGTGGATCTCGTTCACATTTAGATCTCGCCAATCAAAGCGTTCAGTAAATTGATTAAGTTCCTGTTTGAGGTTTTCTAAATCAGCTATTGCATGGGAACCCAGAGAACCTTCCAGATAAATATTGCATCCAATAATTTTTCCAGGTTGCTCTAATGCGCTTTCTACATCGGGTTGTAAACGAGTAAAGGATTCAACTCTAAATTTTTCAAATCGCTGTGCGATTAAATCTCGAATACCATCACAAAATTTTTTATTCTCTCCCATATTCGGTGCATTACCTGCCTTTGCTTGCACTATCCATAAAATGTGATTGGCACGATCAAAATGAATAGCATCAATACCATTATCATCAAATCCATTAATGATTGAATAGGCCGCTTCTGCTGGAGTAACATCCGCTAGACTGGCGATCGCTAGGGCAGACAAAGAACGACTTAAGCGATTTTTCTCATGTTGCACTTCAGACCATCCCTGAGCCTGACCTGTCTCAAGCTTGGGAATCATTGGAAAAAATGTTTCCTTGAGATATTGTTCAATTTGGGCTTTTTTACTCATAAAAGAACGGACGTTGCTTAAGGAGCAATCATCTATTGTCGTTAATTATACAGAGAATCAGCCTCTAAACAAAAAAATGCCGCAAGGAACTAATTCGTTGACTAGACAATCCTCTTGGCTACGTTAGCTCACATCTTCGTCATCTCCTGAGGTAAATCAGTGACATCTTCTCATATCCCGCCATAGCTACTACTTGACCTCTTTCAGTACTTTGCTCGCTTGTCCTCGTACTATCTTGATTCTTGTGAGTAATCACTCAATGCTTCCCCATTATGGTAAACCGCTCTGGCTCAATCGGCAATGACAACAAAAGGGGCGATCGCCTGGATAGAGACCGGCATTTTTCTGAGAATGAGGCTGTTTCTTGAGACAAATTTCTCTATCATTAAAATAAATTTTATGCAGGAACATAACAGGTTTTATCCATGAAAATCCATCATGTTATCATCCCTAGCTTGTTCAGTCTGATGGGAGTTACGGTTCTAGACGTTGCGGCTACCCAAGCCCAGGCCAGTTGCGCC
>JAYKJI010000134.1:0-3587 GCA_035285405.1 Snowella sp.
ATGGCCGAGCATTGCGGGAATTAGTGCGGGCCTTTGGCGGCGCAACGGATAACGGCGAAGGCTTTACCGCCACCGATGCCAGCCATTTTATGGACGACCTAACCGCCGACCTATTTTTCAAAACCTGCCTGGAAGAAAATGCCAAACGCATGGGGAAATTTGACGATCGCCTTTTGCAACCGACGCTTTTACCCCGCCTCTCCCAATTCGCCTTATCGACCCTGTCCTTACTGCCCCAGAAAAAAACGCCCCCGTTACCCGCTTAAAAATCTTTCAATTTTCAGATTTTTTTACGCCCCAAACGCTATATAAATCTCAAAATTTTCCAGGAGGTAACTATGGAAAATGGTTGAAACTGTCTTGTTTTTTTCTGATGGTTTGCGTAGTCTAACAATATGCAGAACGAAATTTTTTCTGACGTTTAAACCCTGTTCTGTTTTTATTTTTTTGGAATTATTTGCCATGACTACTGCACAATTAGGATTACGAGAACCTACTCTCTGGTCTCGGTTTTGTAATTGGGTGACCAGCACCTCTAATCGGCTTTATGTCGGTTGGTTTGGTGTGTTAATGATCCCCACTTTATTAACCGCAACTACCTGTTTTATCATTGCCTTTATCGCCGCTCCCCCAGTGGATATTGACGGTATTCGCGAACCGATCGCCGGATCATTGCTTTACGGTAATAACATTATTACTGCCGCGGTTGTCCCCAGTTCTAATGCCATCGGCTTACACTTTTATCCCATTTGGGAAGCCGCAAATTTAGACGAATGGCTCTATAACGGTGGCCCTTACCAATTAATTATTTTCCACTTTTTAATTGGTATTTTTTGTTATCTCGGTCGTCAATGGGAATTATCCTACCGCTTAGGAATGCGTCCTTGGATCTGCGTTGCCTATAGCGCCCCCGTTGCCGCCGCCACTGCAACGTTATTGATCTATTCCATCGGTCAAGGTTCTTTCTCGGATGGTTTACCCCTCGGCATTAGTGGAACTTTTAACTTCATGTTGGTGCTGCAAGCGGAACACAATGTTTTGATGCACCCGTTTCACATGCTAGGGGTTGCGGGGGTCTTTGGTGGTGCTCTCTTTTCTGCCATGCATGGTTCCTTGGTTACCTCTTCCCTAATTCGGGAAACCACGGAAGTCGAATCTCAAAACCACGGCTACAAATTCGGTCAAGAAGAAGAAACCTATAACATCGTTGCTGCCCACGGTTATTTCGGTCGCCTAATCTTCCAATATGCGTCCTTTAATAACAGTCGCGCCCTCCATTTCTTCCTCGGTGCTTGGCCTGTTGTGGGCATCTGGTTTGCAGCCTTAGCGGTTTGTTGCTTCGCCTTTAACCTCAATGGCTTTAACTTCAATCAATCGATTTTAGATGCCCAAGGTCATCCGATTTCCACCTGGGCTGATGTGATCAACCGCGCCAATATCGGCTTTGAAGTCATGCACGAACGCAATGTTCACAATTTCCCCTTGGATTTAGCGTCTGGTCAATCGGAAGTCGTTGCCTTCACTGCCCCTGACATTAATGGTTGATGCGCCCAACTCGCTAAGTTAATCTCACTCAATTTCAGTTAATCTCCTGTTACCATTTAGGTACTTTACTCTGAATAGGGAAGTGCTTTTTTCTTCCTAAATCTAGGCTAAAAAAGATTCGATTACTACAAAGATTTTCCTTGTTTTTGGCATTAAAAATACATTGTTAAGCACAAAGCAAAGGAATTCGTTGCATTAGTTAGTAATCACTGTTTTTGACCCATTATAAAATCATGAATCAACTGAAAGAATGGGGCTTCTCAAATCAATGGTGGCGGGGAGAAAAGGGGGAATATTGGGTCATTGCCCAAGGGCTATTATCACTAGGTTTTATCTTACTACCAACCCATCCTGATGTCGGTATAGAAAAATTACCATCGACCCTACAATTACTCCGCTGGAGCACGATCTTTTTCTGTGGTGTAACTGCGTTCCTAATGCTGTTTTTAGGAGGATTAAAATTAGGGCAAAATTTAACTCCTTTACCCCATCCGAAACCAGAAGGGACGTTAGTGACCACTGGCATTTATGGCCTTGTGCGCCATCCCCTCTATAGCGGTGTTATCTTCGCGGCGATCGCCTATGGTTGCTGGCAATGGAGTTGGGTTCATGGGCTGGGAACAATCATTTTTTTCGTCTTTTTTAATCTAAAAGCTAACAAAGAAGAAAATTGGCTTCAAGCAAAATTCCCAACCTATGACCTTTATAAATCAAAAGTCAAAAAACTCATTCCTTGGATTTATTAATCCAAATCTAAGATGAAACAAATTCAATCCCTATTCATCTTTTTCGTGCTTTGCCTTGCGCTCTTTATTTTTGTTTTACAAGGATCAATGCTAGCAGTCTCTCTTCCCTCTCACCCGACAATTTCATCAACCACCATGGCCATAATTTCTCCCCAACCCCCTCCCCTAAGCGCTGATCTTGAGCAATTTTTAAGCAACATTCCCCCTGGCTTTTATGCGATCGCCACGGTGGACAAACTTAAACAACAATTGACTGACTCCCAAACCCTCTTAATTGATGTGCGGGATGCCCAAGAATATCAAGCCGGCCATATTCCCCAAGCGATTAATATTCCCCTGCGGACATTGACCCAACATTTAGACCAAATTCCCGGCGATCGCCCCGTGATTTTATATTGCTCCGGCGGGTATCGGGCTGCCATGGGGGTTATGACATTAAATCTATTGGGTTACGACAACATTCAAGGGTTTCCGCCAAGTTTTATGGGTTGGAAAAAAGCCGGAGAGGCGATCGCCAAAGCAGCATAAACAAGCAAACCAATCATTTGATAACTTATTTACTCAACTATTTCACCATGGATAATCAACTTCCCATCGAAAGTCCGTCCCTATCGCGGCGGCAACTGCTCAATTTTTTAACCGGCGCAACGGTGGCTGTCACCGCCAGTTCTGGATTAGTGGTAGCTGGTAAATTTCTTATTCCCCCAGCGGAAAATGCCGGCGGTGATGGCTTTATCTTTGCTAAAGATCGGTTGGGTAATCCCATCCCTGCATCCCAAATTTTGGCAGAACCGGCTGGGACTCGTGCCCTGGTAGCTGGTCTAGCGGGGGATCCGACCTATCTCGTCGTCAAAGAAGATCAAACCTTAGATTCCATTGGTTTAGTTGATGTTTGCACCCATCTGGGTTGTACCTTTCCTTGGAATGGTAACGACCAAGAATTCCAATGCCCCTGCCATGGCTCCCGCTACCATCCCGATGGCTCTGTGGCCCGGGGACCCGCCCCCTTACCCCTGAAAATTGTGTGGGTAGCGGTGATGGATGACCGCATTTTGATTTCCCCTTGGACGGACATTGATCCCCGCACCGGAGAAAAACCTTGGTGGGTTTAAGTGTATTAATGCGTTAAGCCAATAATATTTGAGCCGGATAAAACTATTCGGCTTTTTAATACTTTTTTGATCGTTAAATATTAGAAATATTAGATATTTTTTGAGACCGGTTATCCACAGTTTGTAGAAAACTAGCTTTTAAAAACAAAAAAAGGAACGCTTAGCGAAGTAAACGTCCCCAATA
>JAYKJI010000135.1:0-8015 GCA_035285405.1 Snowella sp.
GATCAAGCGAGAGCGACGTTAAATTCTGTTAAAAATGCTCGAAATTGGAAACTACCAACGGCTTTTGGCCCTCGTTCCACTGTTTCAGGATTGGGCCCAGTGGTTCATCCTCAGTTATCAGCCCAAAATTGGATTACAGAAGGGGAAACTCAGAAATATTGGCAACGTCAGGCAGGATTATTTGATGGGAATGAACAGTTAAATGCGACGGAAACGGTCAAGCGAGGTTTGGAAAAAATCTTAGAAAAATTGCTAAAACTATCGGAAACAGATAAAGAAGAAATTATTTCAGCTTCTTATCCTGACTTGACCTCTGGGGTAGCAGGTTATCTCAATACAGGGGGAGATCGTCAATATTTTGAGATGGTTTGTGAGAAAATTCTTGAAGAATTTCCCTGGGCAGAAGCAGTCATTAAAGGAATGAAAAATAAATGGGGTATTCCTCTAATGGATAATAAACCTCAAAAATATCATCCTCGTCTATTAAATGCTGGCTGGTTAGTGGAAGATGCTGAAACTGATGACCTCAAACGCTTAGAAAAAGATTATCGTTCAGAAAAGGATGAGGTTTTAAAACAGGCTATTCGTCAAGAAATTACTCGTCAAAAGGTTGATCTTCGAGGTCAAGTTAGTCAACTGATTGATCAATATTATCCTAATCGTAACCCCGCAGATTGGTATGTAATTGCGGCAGGGGATGGAGATAGTATGAGTGAGTGGCTGAAGGGAACTAAAATGAATCCCTATGGTGATTATTTGGCAAAGGTTTTAGATGATCAAGTCTCTAAGGAGTTACGTCCTGCTTTTGATAACTTTAAAAGAGCCATTAAACGAATGGGGCCTGCTACTCATAACGCCTTGAGTCGTGCTTTACTTGATTTTTCTAATCAATTAGTCCCCTATTTAACGGAGCAACGTTATGCTGGACGTTTAATTTATAGCGGTGGGGATGATGTTTTAGCCTATACCAATCTCTGGGAATGGGATAGTTGGTTATGGGATGTTCGTCAATGTTTTAAAGGCGATAAAGATCCTAAAAAGCAGTTTCATGATACTGGCGACTATTGGTGGTGGAAAAAGGGAGAGATTCCTGAAGGGATCGCCCAACGTCCTCTGTTTACAATGGGTCAATCAGCAACCATTAGTTTTGGTTTAGTTATTGCCCATCATTCCGTTCCCCTGGCGATCGCCCTTGAAAATCTTTGGGAAGCCGAAGAAGAAGCGAAAGAGCATGAGTACTTTACAGGGAAATATCATCCTGAGAAAAATTATCCCTGTTATGAAAAAAAAGATGCTGTTCAAGTACGAGTTATTTATGGGAACGGCAATATTCTCAAGGCTACCAGTAAATTTGATGTTTTTAATCAATGGCGAACACTGATGATTGACTTTCCTGAATTAGATGCTTCTCTGTTTGAGCAAGCCACGCAACTGTTAGAGGATCATCCTATTCCCAATCAATCTGCTATTACATTTTGGGTAAAAGCTTTCAGCGATCGCCGTGAACAGTTAAACAAATTAGGTTCCGCTCAAAAAAATGAATTTACCAATGTATTAGTAAAATTCATGGATGATTTTTGGCGAACCAGTCGTATTCATTCTTCTGAAAATCAAGGACAAAAAGAAGCAGACCAAAAACGAGATCAACAACTCAAAACTTGGTTAAAATTAGCCGCTTTTATCAAACGTAATCGTAAAATTCTTGGTTAATCATGCACTGGTACACAATCACTCCCCTCGATGTTATTTTATTACGGGACGCTAAACCCTTTATGCCTGGTGAACGCGCCTGGGCAAAAAGTGTTTTTCCACCTAATGGACACACACTCGCGGGAGCTTTACGGGGTTTGGGGCAAGGAGATCAATTTAAAATGACAGGCCCTTTTCTCTGTTTTAAAAATGAAACCCTTTATTTTCCTCGGCCTTTAGGATTTGTTGATAGTCAACCTCTAATTCCTGTGGATTGGGATGAAGAAAATCCTCTTCGCCATGCCCTCAGCGATCCCAGTAAGCCTCGCCCTCTAGCCAAACCCTCTTGGCTTAAATCCGATAATGACGAACAATCCTACAGTCTAAGTTCCGAAAAATGTACAAAAAGTAGTCGGGTTGCGAAGTATCGTCAGTATTTGCCTGATAAAGTTATTTTGGAATATCTAAAAACAGGCAAAATTAATAAGGAAGATTGGCAGCGTTTACCTGATGAGCCTGAAAAACCCTGGTCAATAGAAACCCGTTCCCATAATTCGCTAGAGCCTGGCACTCGTCAAGTGAAAGAGAATGATGGTTACTTTGTCGAAAATGCTATTCGGATGCACTCTCATTGGAGTTTGGCGATCGCCCTGAATCAAGACATTCCGACTCCTGTAACGTTACGCTTAGGCGGTGAAGGGCATCAAGTGATTTTAGAACGCTGTGATCCTTTAAAAGCACCATGGGAGGCTTTACAAAAACAGTCTGAACATAACCTCAAAAAGGAAGGAAAGGTGATCGCTTATCTCGTAACACCTGGGGTTTTTGAATATCCCCAAAAGCTCAAAAATGGCAAAATTCAATCTGTGTGTCGAGCCTGGCCCTGGGAATGGAAACTTGTCCATCATCACTCGAACAATTCGGGTAGTTTGGTCAGCGTAGCAACGGCTCAACCGACACCGATTAGTTGTCGAATTAGATATGACAAAAAAAGTATTCCTGCTCCTCAAGTTTTTGCGGCTCCCGTTGGTAGTCAATACTACTTAAATAAACTCCAACTTCTTTATCAAGATCAAGAGGAGGGTAAATTCAACCAAAAAGCCCAACGTTGGCGACAACTCGGCTACTCAGAATTGCTTTGGATTCCATTCAAAAGTCATTAAGATCTAATCCTTTATTGATTTTTGAATAAATAACTTTCTTCTTTTAGCTAAATACTTAGATTTTTCTTATGGCAAGCATTGTTTTATCTTTTGTTGGTAGTCAAGATCCTGAATCTTTAGATACGAAGAAAGAAGGATCAATCGTCACATTGGTTAACCATTTATTGAAAAATAATCAACAGCTTAAACAAATTATTTTACTTTATACAAAAGAGACTAAAAATAATGCTCATTTGACTCAAGAGTGGCTAAAAGAATACTTGAGTGTCGACCAAGTTAAATTAATACCTGTATCGGAAAAATTTTCGACAGATCCAATTGATGTTGCTTTAGCAACTCAGGAGGCTCGAAAAGCATTAGAAGAAGCAAGAAATTTAGCAAACAATGATATTTTTGAATTTAATTCTTCTTCAGGAACGCCTCCAATGAAAGCTGCTTGGGGAATTTTACAGGCTTCTGGTTATGCTAAGAATAGCCGACTTTGGCAGGTACGAAATCCCAACAAGATGGCTCCTGAGCAAGAACTTGTCTTTGAAAATAATGTCAATATTTTTAAAAATGAGGCAGATTTAAGGGTCATCAAAAAACAACTCCAGAATTATAATTATCAAGGGGCTGCTGATAGTTTAGATAATAGTGATTTTAATAGCTCTATTGCTAAAGTATTATTGAAGTATGGCTATTGTCGTCTATCTTTTGATTTTAAATCTGCCAAAGAATTAATAACACCTTATCAATTAGAAATCAAATCTCAGTTAATTGACAATATTGCGTTACTGGGTGACAACTCTATTTTAGATCTGCTGCAAGAAGTTTACTACAAGAGTGTTACAAAAATTAGAACTAAGCAATACGCTGATTTTTTAGTCCTTCTTTTTGCTTTCCAAGAAAATATTTTAAGATTTCTAGTTCAAAAAAAGGTTTTAAATGTTAATTCTAGTCAACTAGATTGGAAAGGTATTGAAAATCAAGTTAGGTCAAAAATAAAACAAGGAAAGCTAGGTGAATATATTCAAAACTATCAAACTTCTAATGGTCAATTGTTAAGGGTAGAAGGAGAATTGAGCCGCATAGTATTACTAGCGATTCTAGAATTTTTTGATGATCTATCTGAATTAGTTATTTTACTTAAAAAAATTGAAAGTTATTGTAACCTTCGGAATGATTGGGTTCATAACTTAAAAGGTGTGTCTTTTCTTGAAAATGAAAAAGAGATTTTAGGAACCATTAGAGAAATTTTAGAAAAAGTTAAGCCTGACTTTAATCCAGTAAATCCGTTTAATCTTCTCAATGAAGAAATTCTCAATTATCTGACCAAATCATCATAAGGTTGATTAATGCTATGAATAACAAACTTCCATTCTCTTTATTTGGCGATCGAGGCGGGACTATTTGGATTAACCGCCAGTCTTCTTTCGGCTGTAATCACCACCAGATCCATATCCTCCATTGGAATAGCTCCTAGCAAAACTTGATCACCTAGGACTAAAGCACCCGCAAAACCAACGCGATTTTCAAATTGAATTTTGATGGGGCCAACGTAAGGGACTAAACGATGACTACCATCAGCGAGGGTTACTTCTTTTTGATCAACAGTGTCTAACTGTAATTGAATTTGAATATGCTCTGGAATACAAAAATGTACCGCTCCTGAGTCAACTAATGTTTCAACGGTTAGAGCTTGCAGTTGCTTCTGGCTAGGATTACTTAATTGAATTTGAGTGAAGACTAAGCCCATAGCTGGTTTCTCCGGTAGCACTGGTTTTATGATAACGCTCTGAATGAGCGACTAATTGATTGACGTTTTTTACATCATATTACATGAAGAAAAATGCTTGACTTTCGACTTGGCTATCTATATAGTCTTTCTCCTATTCATTGTGGTGGAGAAGGAGATCTCGGCAATATTTTGGATATTGTGCGAGAAGCCCACACTGATTTTCCTTATATTCCGGGTTCCTCTCTGCGGGGTAGTTTTAGAAGCGATTTATCCAATTTAGATAAAAACACAGCAGATGCCTTATTTGGCAAGGAACTTGATAGTGCTGGACAAATGGGTGTTCATCAAGTTTGGTTTGGTGATGCACGTTTACTTTGGGTTCCAATGCGTACACTGTTCTTAGCGGGCCCAGGCAATATCTTTACCTGGGTTAGTTGTCATTCTCTAATTCGTGATCACGCAATTCTGGCTGACCTTGATTGTCCAGATTTCCCCAGTCATGCCGTTGGGACACGAGCAGGAAGCTATTCTGTTGCCGAGGCTCAAATCAATGTCTCTGCGATGAGTGATGAACAAAAAGCTATCTGTAACTTAGGAGCTAAGTTTCCTCAACAATTAAACTCAGCCGTAGGAACAAGCTGGAATAATAATCGAATTGTCTTATGCGACAGTGATTTTTATACCTTAATGGAACACTCACTTTGGACACAAATTCGTAACAAAATTCAAGATGAAGATGGTGTTAATCCTGAAGGTACAGCAGAAGTTTTTTGGACAGATATTTGTATTCCACGCGATACAATTTTCTATTTTCCTTGGGGTTATAGCCTTTTACAAAATTCTTCTTTAACAACAGAAGATCACCAAAAGTTAATGCAGATTGTTCAGGGATTAATTCAAGTGGGTGGTCAGGCTAATGTAGGCCGTGGCTGGGTTAAAAGTTGGATTAATAATTTAACTTCACCGATCGCTGAAGAAAACTAACATTATTTTTTAGGAGATTAAGTCATGTCTGAAATGAGTTTGAAAGCCTACGATCATATTCAGGGTTATCTAACAAACCGCCAACAAGTGCAGATTTCTCAAGAAGATTTAAATGCAATTTTGCGGTTATCTCAGCACCTACGAGTCTTTGGTTTACTCTCAGCTGTTGGTTATATTAATCAGCAAAATGCTCAAGAAGGACAAATTCGGACTCGAACAGTTCCAGTCTGGAATAGTCTATTAGGTCAACTTCTTAGCCCAGATCAACCTTTAAGCAAGCAAGAATTAATGCAATTAGTTATTGATTTACAGCGCAATCAACCTGCTCGATATTTAGCTCAATGGCGACAATCTATGACCATGAGTAAACATTGGAATTTTTGGGCAAGAGCCTGTGCAAATAATTAAAATAGAGGTGATTAATCGTTATGTACACTCAAACTTTACTGACATCTTTACTGAGTCAACAGCATTCTCAACGAGGTAACGCAGAGTTATTTAAACAAGGTCAGTTTATCCTTCAAGAAAGGACTAAAGTAGGGTCTTTTCCCCATCCTGATTTGGAAACATTGGTTTCGGCGGGAGAACCCTGTGGAGCATGGAGACCTCAAGCGGGTCGTCCTGAAGATAAACGTAATGTTGGAGAAAATCTTCAAGTAATGTCTGAATTGCCATTAAACGGTTATATTCCAGGTTCTTCTATTCGTGGAATTGTTAGAGCCTGGGCAAAAAAATCCCCTGAAATTTCTACTCGAATGATAGAGCTTTTAGGCAATCAGACAAATAATACAATTACAGCAGGTAAAATTGAATTTTTAGATGCTTGGCCAACAGAGCCTACTCGTCTTTCTTTAGATATTGTTAATCCTCAGCAAGAATTTCAAGTATTACACCAAGGTCAGGGAACGCCAGTTTCTCATTACACATTAGGCACAGGAAAAAAGCTAGAATTTACAGTTGCTATTCGAGGAATTCCTAATCGAGCAACTGCTGAAGAGGTGGCAGAGGTTTGGGGATGGGTTGAACAAGCTCTTTGTTTTTATGGTGTGGGTAGTCGAACCGCTTCTGGTTATGGCTTGGTTACTACAGAGGGTCGGATCTCTGTTCAGAATGTTCCAAATTACTCAAAGAAACCTTTTTCTTTTTCGCTGTATAGTCAAGGTTGCTATGGGGTTTCTATGGAACGGGGAAAAGAGGAATTACGACCGTCCCATTGGCGGGGGTGGCTTCGCTCTTGGACTTGGCGTTTTCTATTAGGGGTAATGTCTGAGGATAATGCCCAATTAACCCTATCAGAATTGTTTGGCACAATTGAACCGCAAGCTCTTTCTGGTTCCGTTCGTATTAAAATGAAATCAGGGAGTAAATGGGGAGAAAACTCTAGTAATAATCCTCGCTTTTTTGAATGGTCAGGAAAGTTTGAAATTTATGCTCCGTCTGATATTTTACCTATCCTTCTTCCTATTATTAAAATTGCGGCTAGTTTGGGTGGCTTAGGTAGAGGATGGCGAAGACCATTACATATATTTACGATGAATAATGGAAGGGTGGCAACAAGAGGCACATATTTAAGGTTAAGTCATTCTGTCAAAAATCAGCAAACGGGAAAGTTGGAATCAAAAAGTTTTTTGTTACCTCCCCATCGTCCAGACATCTGGCAAAATCAATATACAATTTGGTTAAATAAGGTGACAGAAAAATGGGAAAATCGGGTACAACAAGGGATTAATGATGGTCTCATCGCTGAAGTTTTTTCACCAACAACTTGCGCTATTTATTCTGTTCCTGGGCCAAGTTCTAAGCCTGTTGATTTTCAAGGCCTAGGATGGTCAGAAACCAATCCCATAAACACTCGTGGTCATGCAATGAATCTTGTTTATCAAGAAAATGCGCCCAGAAACTATAAAAGAAATCCTGAGTTAGGAGGGTCTGCCGCTGGTGGGGGTAATTCTCATTGTTCTTGGGTCTCTATTCGTCGCTTTGATAGCCGTCGCCCTGAATCTGATTTGGATTGCCAAGAAGTTGCCTGTTTATTTTTAGGAGGCCAACAAAATGATCATCATTATATTCGTTCTCGCTTCCTTAGTGATTTAAGAAATATTGAGGGGTCTATTCACTTATTTGGTCTTTAATCAATAAAAAGTATTTCTGCAATGACAGTGAATGCTTATAACCTGAGTGTACTCTCTCAAGAGGTTAATTTTTGGGTCTGGTGAGGGTTTTGAGTCTGGCAATCTGTTATTGGTCAGGGGGGAAGGTATTTTATTGTCTGTCAAGGAAAAGCCAATATTGAGTGGATAAGTGATTTAATCTCTGAAGGCTCTAATGGATAGGGTTTCAGGGATTTTATTTTGTTTGCGGGATTATTGGCTAAAGGATGTTATTTTTGGGGGCTTCCTGTAAAGTAGGAAATGTAGCGTTTAGGGGTTACTCGATAGACGGAAATTGCTGGGTCAGAG
>JAYKJI010000136.1:0-3882 GCA_035285405.1 Snowella sp.
GTGGCGATCGCCTGGAGTGTGTCGGGCAGAAAGGTGAAGTTACTCATGGATTTGAATCAACTTGTTTTTGTCCATGCCGAGATCTGTCGTTGTTACAATGTGGTTACGATAGATTTTATTAATTTTACCCAGAATGTTGACATGGTGAAAGCTCGTATTGTCAAGGTCGGTAACTCCCAGGGGATTCGTATTCCTAAGCCATTACTTGAACAAAGTGGTATTAAAACCAATGTGGACATTGGGGTGCAGGGGGAGGCGTTGATTATCCGTAATGCGGCGACTCCGAGGCAAGATTGGGGGGCGGCGTTTGAAGCGATGGCGGCCCAGGGAGACGATCGCCTATTGGATGCCCCGACGGTAACGGATTGGGAGGAAGCAGAATGGGATTGGTCGTAAGGCGTTTCGAGGTATTTTTGGTTAATCTTGACCCGACGGTGGGCCGAGAAATTCAGAAGACTCGTCCCTGTGTGGTGATTTCCCCGGATGAGATGAATCGCTATATTGGGACGGTGATTGTGGCCCCGATGACAACTAAGGGCAGACCTTATCCGACACGGGTGAGTTGTCAATTTGAGGGTAAGGCGGGGCAAATTGTTTTGGATCAAATTCGCACGGTGGATAAGACTCGTCTGGTTAAGAAGTTGGGTCTAGTTGATGTTGACACCCAAGGTAATTTGTTAGCTGTTTTGGCGGAAATGTTTGCCGAGTGATGGTTAAGAGACTTTATTAGTTGTTAACTGAGGTAACCATTCTTGAAGTTGGGCTAAGGCTGATGGAGACACGAGAGTATTTAGTTGTTTAAGGGCGTTGGAGCTAAGGGTTGTTACCCCTAATAATTCAATGGCAACAATATTATTATACTTATCATAATCTACAATCACTCCGTCTGTGATTTCTTCTGATTCAATTCCTATGCTGTCGGTTAGTTGAAAATAGGCAGAGTCTACGACTGGATCATATTCGATGTTGTTCATTGTTTAAAGCTCCTATCAAAAAATGCTGTGACGACTACAGGGGGACAGTTATCTGGATTGTAGACGACTCTTAAAGCTCGATTGCCATATTCAGGGATACGTTTCCAGACTCGAATGGTATTGGTTCTTGTATCTTCATCTGAGTAATCAGGCTCAGTTAAAGCCAGTTTAATCCATTCTTGCTGAATCTGTGATCTTCCAGGTTTGTTTAACTCTGCGGCGGCGTGCTGTGACAAAATATAATCCAATTGGTTTACCTGCCTCTATGAATAATTAATATTTTTTCATGAGAGATTCAGTTTATGGGCGAAATTTGCCGCGCCAACGTTCAGAAAAGGAAAGTTTAGATTTTGTCTGGTTACTGGCTTCTGGGATGTCTTCTATGACTAAGCTGGGACGGCTTTGAATAAAGTCAATAAAATCAATCACTGCCTGGGCTTTTTCAGGGGTGAGGGCAAGGCTTTTTTGGTAGATAGTTTGGGCTAAATTCATAGTTTTTAGATGCTAGGAACAAGCTGAGCTAACAAAGGTTTTTCTTTAGATAATTGGCTAACATTTAGGACAGAAAAGCCAATAATATTCCCTGTTTGGTCAACCCGTTCCAAAATGGCATCGTTATCGGTTTCTCGCATATAGCCAGGGGCTTCAGAGAAAAGAACTTCTAGGAAGTCGGCTTCGGGATCAAACCAAATTTTTATGCTTTGGGCCATTGTTGTTCTCCGATTACAATTCCCCGTTAAAGGCGCGATGTTGCAGGGAGGCAAACAGGGTATCAAGTTCGGCTAAGTGCTCCCTCATTCGAGCTTTTTGTTGTTCTACGGCTTCGACTATGGTGGCGAATTTTTGTTGGAGTTCTAGGGGGGGGAGGGGAATATCATAATCATTCATTATTTTGAAACTTAGCGCAGGCATTGCCGCTCCAAAAACATTTTTATTGATAAAATTCTTGAAACGTTGAGATGTCAAACAATAATAGAGATAAATAGGTAAAATCTTCTTTTTATTGAAATTAAATTTGAATAAATTATTTGCAATTATTCCAGACTTTCCCATGCAGACGTGTCCAGCAGATGCACCATATCTCACCATTGCAATATCATCTTTAGTGACCATATATCTATCACCAGGAAACGGAATATAGCGAGGTTCATCTTGTTGTGTATAGTCAATAATTCGTAAAAATCTTACAAAACCCTCTTGGCATTTTTTATGCTGCTTTTCTACAGGTATCTGTATGCCTTGGGAAAAAGTACATTCTTTATCAAGAGGAGTAGTAGGAGGAAAATCCCCGAACATATCGAGGAAAGTGGACTGGAGGAGGGTATCCAGTTCTGCCAAGGCTTGTCGCCGCTTAGCCCGCAATTCATCCGCCGCATCTAATATTCTGGCGATCCGTTTTTGTTCTTCCAGTGGCGGCAGTGGGATTGGGAGCTTTTTAAGCTTAGCTTTATTGAGTGTTTTTCCTTTTGCAGCACGGTCTACAAATCTATCATAATCAATAGAACCAAGTATCCAATATAGGTAATCTTTACTTGTTGTGTTTTCGTCAAATAACTGAAGTGCGGCAATTGCTTCATTTGTAAACAAGTCACAACCAGCAAAAGCTCGCTTACCAAGGGATAATTTAAAGCTTAAGAGTAATGTTCCTTTACCAATTAACTTTGATCCACTTTCTTTTGCAGCAATATCTGTAATTTTTTCCTTTGTCCTTGTAATAATTCGTTCTTCAGCCAAATCGCTAATTGTCACCCAAGGCAAGTTTCCTCCCCAATATCGAGGAATTGATCTAGATGGTGTTTTACCAATTTGAATTTCGCAAATATCTTCTAATAAAACATTTTTAATCCTAGAGTTCTCTGTATGTGCCGAAGAGATTAAATTATTTTGATTGTCTATAGTTATATTCCCCATATCAAGCTCTAATTGCCGTGTTTCGTCCTTCATTGTTATCCCTGTATTTGTTGGTCAGTGTTATCTTCGGCTACGCTCAGATAACGTTAATTTAGTCCCGCGCCCTGATTTCCCTGAGCATTGTCGAAGGGAGCGAAGTCGAAGGGCAAACCTGTCTATTGTTGAATGTTATCTTCGGCTATGCTCAGATAACGTTTGGTTCGATAATGGGTCTCATTCTGACATTCTGCCAAAAGATGTAACGCATTAGAATCCCCCGCCATCAAAGCCTCCTTCTTCTTCCTTGACCAACCTTGAACCTGCTTCTCACGATAAAACGCATCTGCTACCCGGTCAAACTCCTCACAGTAAACCAACTGCACCGGCAATCGTTTCGCCGTATGATTAGCCCCCTCACCGCGCTGATGTTGGGCTAACCGTCGTTCCAAATTACGGGTACTACCTGTGTAGTAACTACCATCAACACACCTGAGAATATACATATAAGCCATAAGAGTACCCTCTAGGAAAATGCAAAATATTCCACCTCTGCCAAGATTTTATGCCCAAACACAGGACTCAACGACTCCGGGGTCAACACATCCACCTTACGCTCCAAGACATCCTCTAGGAAGAAACACAAATCCATAAAATTATTAAACGTCTTCTGCCCAGGCTCAAAGACAACGAGGATATCCACATCACTCTCTGGCGTTGCGTCCCCCCGCCGAAACGATCCAAACAAGCCCAAGCGACTAACCCCATAAGCCCGTATAGCCTGGTGATTTTCCCTTAACCGTTGCCAAATATCTGCTTTATTCATCGAATTAGCATAGCCTCCAGTTGCCGTTGCCCCTCGGCGATCGCCGTTATAACCATTGACCCCAGATCAAGTTTTTTCAAGATAGAACTACCCCTTAAAAATTAAATGGTTATCCTTCGCAGCTTGCTGAATAAGCTGTCATCAGTTTAACTTGCGATAATACTTGAGCCCTTGTTTTTGATTTTGCGCCCCCAG
>JAYKJI010000137.1:0-16430 GCA_035285405.1 Snowella sp.
TAGATTAAACAAAATTCGTATTTTGACTTCTCATCATAAGTATAAGTTATCTCTGCTTTTTCAGTTTATACTTCCCTAACCCACATTTCTTTCGTTTTTTGACTTTTTCAGCAAGCCCTAATTAATGCCTGGGGAAATGTGGCTTCCCTAAAGACCCTCTTTCTTCCCAATGATTGCTGGGCTCTGCGACGGGGACGATCCCATTGGACCGATCCAGAACAACAGGAGCTTCTCTGCAACCATACCGATCATCAGCATCCCCCCGCCGAGTCTCTCTGCATCCCCATGATTGCCCAGGGAGAAACCCTCGGATTACTGCATTTATGTTCCTCCGAGCCTAACAATTTAACCGAATCTCGACGACAGTTAGCGCGAACCATTGCGGAACAACTCAGTCTGGCGATCGCTAATTTGACTCTACGGGCAACCCTCCAGGCCCAGAGCATTCGTGATCCCCTGACGGGATTATTTAATCGTCGTTATCTAGAGGAATTTTTTCAACAGGAAATTCATCGGGCCCAACGCAATCAATACTCCGTCGGGGTCATTATGATTGACATCGATCATTTCAAACGGTTTAACGATACCCTTGGCCATGAAGGCGGAGACTTTATTCTGAAAGAAGTGGGTCAATTGCTGAAATATCAGGTTCGAGCCTCGGATATTGCCTGTCGCTTTGGGGGAGAAGAAATGGTTCTCATTTTACCCGATGCCTCTCTAGAGATTACTTCTGAACGGGCGGAAGAGATACGGAATACGATCTCCCAACTCAGACTGGTCTATAACGGCAGTGTGATCGACACCATCACGGCTTCCTTTGGAGTAGCTTGTTTTCCTGAGCACGGCACAACGGTCAATACGGTCATTAAAACAGCAGATGATGCTCTCTATCGTGCTAAAAACGCGGGACGAAATCAAGTCATGGTAGGCATTCCATCCATGCTGCTAGAGACAGAAGCATAAAATCGCAGCAAACCGACAATCTTGGATTTTGATCAGCTTTAAAGTACTAGTACTGGACAACAAAAGCGTTTTTATTTATAATGGGTTCACCTGACAATATATCGGGATGGCGAGTAATGTAACGGGTATAAGTTTGAGAGAACATCACTATTAAGATAGCTGGATACTTCTCCAATTTAACACAAGGTCATCTTACTAAAATTAGTACTTCGGCAAAAGTGCGATCGCCTTAATCTCATCTTCTTTTGCTATCTTATTGTTTTTTTGTGATCTACTCTTTTACAGGATATCTTGTCTTTTTATTTTTGGTGTAGTTTTTGCCACACAAGACTTTTAACCCCTTCTTGTCTTCCTAGCAGGACTTTTGCGACTCCTCTACTTAGACTGACAAAAGAGAAATAAATGAATGTAGAAGTTTACCAACCAAACTTATCGAAAAAGCTAGAGAAGCGATCGCTAATGTTTGGAAAAAAGCACGACGATAGCTTCTAATTGCTTACCCTAGCTCATCAGGAAATTGCATTTTTTAGTTCCGACGCAGAGAATTAATCACTGCTCCTTGACTATCGACAATCTCAACCTGTAAAGGCATTTGACCGGCTGCGTGGGTAGAACAACTTAAACAGGGATCATAACAGCGAATACCTGCTTCTACACGGTTTAAAAAACCTTCACTAACATCATTATTGTGAATATAATGTTTAGCAATTTGGGCAACGGTTTGATTCATCGCCAAGTTATTATTTCCCGTTGCAATAATCAGGTTGACTTTTTGAATTAAACCATTTTCATCTACTTTGTAATGGTGGAATAAAGTGCCACGTGGAGCTTCACTAACACCCACTGCTTCTAAACAGTTAATCCCTGCTTTTGCTCGACAGTTTTTCGACAAAATATCAGGATCATCCATTAACAACTCAATAGCTTCCAAGGACGCTAGAATTTCCACTAAACGAGCATAGTGATAGAAGAAAGAAGAGGTTGCAACTCCCCCTGCCCGTTGACGATATTCGATTAATTCCCGATCTGCTTCAGGGGTGCCAATATGATGACAAACATTCAACCGAGCTAGAGGGCCAACTCGATAAATACCGTTAGGATAACCCATTGGTTTATAGTAGGGAAATTTTAAATAAGACCATTTTTCAACGGATTCGCCAATAAAATCTTGGTAATTATCCTCACTCAAATTATCAGCAACAATATTACCCTCGCTATCAGTAAAACGGAGATGACCGCCATAATGTTCCCATTCTTGATTTTTACCGACTAATCCCAAATACAATGAGGGAAATTTACCAAATTCAGCCACTTCTGTTTGAAATTTATCTAAAAGGTTTTTAAATAAATTCAGGGCCACATACAAGGTCTCTTTGGATTCAGGTAGGCGATCGCAGATCCATTGACGGCCTTCTTCTGAAAGCGGCGATCGCACACCTCCAGGAACTGACCAGGCAGAGTGAATTTTTTTGGCTCCCAACAATTCAATAATCGTCTGTCCAAACTGACGTAAACGGATACCCGCACGAGCTAAATCAGGATCCGCCGCAATTAAACCAAAAACATTTCTTTGAGCTGGATCACTATCCCAACCAAGCAGAAAATCAGGACTGCTTAAGTGGAAAAAACTCAGGGCATGGGATTGGGTAATTTGGCCCAGATTCATCAAACGACGTAATTTTTCGCCAGCAGGAGGAACCTGAACTGCTAGAATTTTATCTCCTGTTTTTGCTGCACAAAGTAAATGGCTAACGGGACAAATACCACAGATACGAGCAGTAATGCCAGCCATTTCCCACATAGGGCGGCCTTCACAGAATTTCTCAAAACCGCGATATTCAACGACATGAAAACGAGCATCATCTACATTTCCTTGATCGTTTAAAAAAATCGAAATTTTAGCGTGGCCCTCAATACGGGTTACGGGGTCAATAACAACGGTTCTAGACATAATTTAGATTCTCTTGAATTTTAATGATGGAATGCTTACAATCGATTAATTCCTTTGAAGGAAATTATGATAAAAACAAAGGGTATTGACATTACCAAAAGACTGAGAATAGAGTATAGGCTGATTTGTAATGCTGTGCATTGATTAGGTAGTGAACACCTCATCGGGCCTACGGCAAAAGCAATCCATCCACAAAAAGTCATACTCACGAAGAAGAGAATAACAGTCACTATTCCCAACAATATCTTCAGTAATATTACGATCACCTCCAAAATGTATTAGCCAAATTTAATCATTTCTCGGCCTTGCATCAGGGGATGTTCTCCTTTTAATAGAGGTTCCAAGGTGGCCCGAATACGGTGGGCATCAGGGGGACAACCTGGCATAAAAATATCAACGGGAATGACTTGATGTAATGGGACAACTTTTTCTAAAAGAGGGGGGACAATCCCTGGTTCATCGGGTAATTGAGGGGTAACATCTCCTAACTCTAGATAGGAGCGACGTAGCACGGGATCGGTTCCCTTTAACATATTTCGCATCCCAGGAACGTTGGCCGTAACAGCACAATCGCCAAAGGAAATAACAACTTTGGTTTTCTTGCGTAATTCTAGGGCCAATTCCAAATTTTCTTCGTTAGCGATCGCCCCTTCTACGAGACAAACATCCACATTCTCGGGATAGTCTTTGAGATCACAGCCAACGGGACTAAAAACCACATCAACTAATTGGGCCAAATCTATTAGAAATTCGTCCATATCGAGGAAGGACATATGGCAGCCAGAGCAGCCCGCTAACCAAACCGTTGCAAATCGAATTTTACTCATAATTTTATCGGTTGAGAATTAATGGTTTTAAGTGGTGACAAGTTGGGAAGATTTAGATAAAAACTTCAGTAAATCAATCTCTTTCCAATTTAACAGAAACTCACAAATTTTTTCTGGAGTAAAATCTTTTCCTCTAAAAAATAACTGGTCTTGATAAATGCGATTTAAGTTTAAAAAGAAATGTAAAATATTACAATTATCTTTACTGCCTAACGGACAATTTTTATCTTGCCAATTGTCTATTGTACTGGCATAGTTAGTTAAGGCTTGATCCGCTTTTATAACCTCGACTGGATATTGCTCTAATAATTGAATAAATTGCTCAGGATTTTTTGCAACCTGACAAAATAAATTGAGAGCCTCGCAAAGATAGTCTGACGGTTTACGTTCATAATTTACCAGTAATTGGCAGCGATTCAGGGCTGTAAGAAATTGATATTCAGGTGAATTGTTGATCATTGTTGACTTTCCCGTAATAGGATTGACCAAGGAAACTTCAATTGAGTTAAATCATGGGCTTCTTTTTGGGATAGGCCTTGGTCTTCTACTAAGCTAGACTCATAAATTTCATGCTCTAAAAAAACTCTGTCTAGCGAATTACCTTGTCCCGTTGCTAATCGTAACCAAGCGGCTGCCATATCATTATCAAGCAAAAGACAATGGCGCGAAACCCCTTCACCAAAAGCATGATTTTTTGCTCTTTGTACGGTTTCCATTGGTAGATTATAGGTCGTTGCAATGGTAAAAATATCTTCTCTCATTGCCATAATTTCATCATACCGTTGAATTCTCTCCTTAAATAATTTGCGAATAAAGGGTTCCAAATGTTGCCATCGGTCAGGATTGTTAGTCATTCCCCAGCCTGATTAGCGAGTCCATTGTTGGCGATCGCGGGCGGCGGCCAGAAACTCCAATTTTTCGCTATCTTTATGTTCCTCGGCGGTGGTCATCCCCTTATGGAAAATTGAACCAGTCGGACAGGCATCCACACATTTACCGCAAGAAGTACAAGCTTCAACGGTTCCCCAGGGTTGACTTAAACCAGAGACAATTTTACATTCTGCTCCCCGATAGGCAACATCCCAAACGTGTGCTCCTTCCAATTCATCACAGACACGAACACAACGGGTACAGAGAATACAGCGATTGTGATCAATGCCAAAAAGAGGATGGGATAAATCCACTTCTCGCTTAGGAAAACGATAGGGAAAACGACTGTGATCCATGCCCACTTCGATCGCCATGTTCTGCAATTCACAGTTACCATTGGCGACACAAATGGCACAAACATGATTGCCTTCCGCGAAAATTAATTCCACTGTCATACGGCGATAATCTTGCAATTTTGGTGTGTCGGTATGGACAACCATTTCCTCTGTTACCGTTGTTACACAGGCAGGGGAAAGCTTATTAATACCGTCAATTTCGACTAGGCAAAGCCTACAGGCTGCGGTATCAGAAACCCCATCTAAATGGCAGAGAGTGGGAATATGAACCCCTGCTTCTTTTGCTGCTTGTAAAATCGTCGCTCCTTCTTCAATGGCGATCGCGGTATCGTTGATGGTTAGGGTAATTACAGACATGGTGAATAGTTGATAGTGAATAATTAATAGTTGATAATTGGCAAACTCTGAGCAATATTCTCCCCCCTTTTTAAGGGGGGCTGGGGGGGATCAAATAGAGAAATAACTTCATAAGAGATTGACAAAAAATGACTATTTCTAGAGGTCTGCTCCCCCTAAATCCCCCTTAAAAAAAGGGGACTTCCTTGCTAACCCAAACAAGCAGCTAAATCTTTCTCTGGAGTCGTAATGGCTTGTAAGTTATAGGTTTCTGACAATAACTTAAAGACATTAGGAGAAATAAATGCGGGTAAGGTTGGCCCTAAACGAATATCTTTAATACCCAAATAAAGCAAAGTTAATAATACCGCTACCGCCTTTTGTTCATACCAGGAAAGAATCATAGATAAGGGCAATTCATTTACTCCAATATTAAACGCATTGGCCAATCCTAGCGCAATTTGAATGGCAGAATAGGCATCATTACATTGACCCACAACCATCAAACGAGGAAGGTTACCAATGTTACCTAATTCCTTATCAAAAAAGCGGAATTTACCACAGGCAAGGGTTAAAACAACACAATCATCGGGAACTTGTTCCACAAATTCGGTGTAATAGGTGCGACCAGGCTTGGCTCCATCACAACCTCCGACAAGGAAGAAATGACGAATTTTGCCTGCTTTTACAGCATCAATCACTTGATCTGCTACCGTCATTACCGCATTATGGGCAAAGCCGGTTAACACTTGCCGATATTCACTTTCCTCGGTAAAGCCAGGCATTTCTAAAGCCTTTTCAATTAAAGGAGAATAATCAGGATTAGTGTTATCAGTAGTCATTAATGCTTTTAGCCCTGGATAACCCACTGGCCCAACGGTAAAAATTTTATCACCATAGTTCTCATGGGGCGGCATTAAACAATTGGTTGTAACAGCGATCGCCCCTGGAAATTTAGCGAAATCTTTAGTTTGATTTTGCCAAGCGGTGCCATAGTGACCGTAAAGATGGGGATAGTTTGCTTTAAGTTTAGGATAACCATGAGCAGGTAAAAGTTCACCGTGGGTATAAACGGTAATTCCCGTATCTTGGGTTTGTTCTAAAATAGCCGCTAACTGTTTAATATCATGGCCAGAAACTAAAATCGCTTTGCCAGGTTTGTAATTTAACGGCACAGGAGTCGGTGTGGGATGACCAAAAGTGCTCGTATGTCCTAAATCCAATAATTCCATCGCCCGTAAATTCATTTCCCCAACTTTTAAGGCCAGCCCAACCCAATCACCTACGCTTAAATCATTGCGATCCAAATCAGTTAAGGCTTCCTCAATAAAAGCATAAATTTTATTGTCTTCTTGCCCTAATTCGTAGGCATGAAAAGTATAGGAAGCTAACCCTTTAACACCGTAGAGAACCGTCAATTTCAGGGAAAAAATATCTACATCTTGAGCTTGACTCAAGAAATGTAAATTAGCCTCTTCTCCCTGTTCCGCTAAATCTTGATCAAAATTGGGGTGATAATCGCTGATTTTTGACCAGGCGATCGCCTTAGAAGAAGTTTGAGCAATTTCAGCGCGTAAATTTTCTCGTAGGTCTAAACATTTCTCTAAATAAGCAGTGAATCGCTTGGGACTAAAATTCACATTCGTCATCGTCGCAAATAGCGTTTCACAAATAAAAACATCCGCTTGATGGGTCTCCAGACCCAATTCCCGTGCTTTGACGACAACGGGGGCTAAACCTCGTAAACAATAGACCATTAAATCCTGAATCGAATTAACCTCTGGACTTTTACCACAGGCTCCAAATTGATGGCAACCATTACCACTTGCAGTCTGTTCACATTGTTCACAAAACATAAAGTCTCTCCGTTAAAAATATAGACTAATCGGTCTATAGCTTAAGTTTAGTTAACAATTAACTTTTAATGCTCAAAAGTTTAAAAAAGTTTACCTAAATATCCAGATATTCAGAATAATAAATCCTGGGGTTAAGTTTATCTTAATTCTTGATTAAATTGCGTGAGTAACCACTTCATCACTTGACTATGACTAGTATGACGAGTCATTTTTAAAGCCTCTTCCAAAATAGATAGTTTTAAGTTAGTTAATAAGAGAGATTCTTGAATTTGATGACTGCCCTTATTGTCCATTTTAAATGCGAGAACTTTACCCGTTTGAACATCTACGCTCCAATATTCACTAATCCCTAATTCTTGATACAGTCGGCGTTTTTTTCCTTGATCATCTGTTAGGGAAGTATTAGCAATTTCAATGACTAAATCGGGGAGAGGAAATTTGTCAAGATCAATAATACCCGTTCCAAAGGGAATACAATTTGCTTTGTCACCAATATAACAAGAAATATCAGGCTGAGCCTCTTTTTGGCCAGTTTTTCGATAACTACAATTATCTTTGACAGTTAAATTCAAGGTATGAGTAGCAAGGTAGAGATGAATCACTCCCAGAATTGTGGAATGATCATTGGCATGATCGTTACCGACAGGGGACATTTCGAGCCTTAATTTTCCTTGGTAATAATAAAACTTTCCTTTTTCGTAATCAGGATTTTCAGTTGCTTGGATAAAGTCTTGCCAAGAAGCCTCTACCCAAGTATCAGTAATAATTTTTTTTTGTAACAAAGTCATCTCATTTTTCCTTTGATCACTGCTCTGCAAAAAAAGAATTATCAAGGCTAATTGCGAACCGAGAAATTTAGATATTTTGAGATTTTGGGCGAAAGCCTTGCTACAGAAATTCTAAATGATGGACTTCCCCCCTTTGAAAGGGGGGTTAGGGGGGATAAATTTAGGTTTTAACTAATTGCAAATACTCCTCTTTAAAGTAACGCAATGTACTTAAAACTGGATTGGGCGCGCTCTGTCCCAAACCACATAGACTTGTTTCCTTGACCATGTGACAAAGACTTTCTAGTTTGGCTAAATCTGTTTCTGTTGCCTCCTTGTTGAGCAGCTTCGTTAGCATTTCGTAAAGTTGTACCGTACCCGTTCGACAGGGAACGCATTTGCCACAGGATTCACTTTGACAAAAATCCATATAGAACTGGGCCACATCTACCATGTTAGTTTGATCGTCCATGACAATCATCCCCCCCGATCCCATCATTGTTCCTAGGGCAAGTAAAGTATCATACTCAATGGGAGTATCTAGAGATGCTGCGGGAATACACCCTCCAGAAGGGCCGCCTGTTTGTACGGCTTTAACTTGGCCGCCATCGGGAACGCCGCCGCCCATAATCTCTACCACTTGCCGAACAGTGGTTCCCATTGGGACTTCCACTAGTCCTGCATTTTCCACTTTGCCAGTTAGGGCAAAAACTTTAGTGCCCTTGCTTTTAGCGGTTCCAATGTTGGCATACCAATCACCCCCTTCTCGGATAATAGGGACAATATTGGCATAGGTTTCAACGTTGTTAATCAACGTGGGAGAGTCCCATAAACCTGATTGGGCGGGATAGGGGGGACGAGTTCGAGGTGTGCCACGACCACCTTCAATAGAGTGAATTAAGGCGGTTTCTTCGCCACAAACAAAGGCTCCCGCCCCAACTCGAATATCAATTTTAAAGTCAAAGGTTGAGTCGAAAATTTGCGAACCCATTAAGCCATATTTTTTAGCCTGCTGGATGGCTTTTTGGAGGCGTTTAATTGCTAAAGGATATTCGGCTCGGACATAAATAAAACCGTGATTGGCTCCCACTGCGTAGGCCGCGATCGTCATACCTTCAAGCACACGATGGGGATCACTTTCCAGGACACTGCGATCCATAAACGCCCCAGGATCGCCTTCATCAGCATTACAAATTACATACTTTTGTTTACCCGGCATTTTAGCCACAGTGGCCCACTTCAAGCCTGTGGGATAACCACCGCCACCGCGACCCCGCAGTCCACTTTTCGTTACTTCGGTAACAACATTTTCGGGGGTTAATTCATAGATGACATGATGTAATTGTTCATAACCTCCTGTGGCAATATATTCGTCAATACTGTCGGGATCAATTTGACCTGAGTTTTCTAAAACAATATTGCGTTGTAAGGCATAGAAAGGATGATTGCGATCGCCGATAACAGGACTATTTTCGGGAGTGGCATCGGGATTTTTTAGTTTTTCCACGATCGCCGTTACCTGATCGGGCGTGACCAATTCATACAGACTGCCAACGGGATCAACCGCCACTAAGGGCCCCCGTCCACAGAATTTCATACAACCGACTCCACAAACCTCAACTTCCTGGTCAAGACCTGCATCGGCGATCGCTTTTTTCAAATTATCCTTAACCGCTTGACCCTCGGAGGAAAGACAACCCGCCGCATTACAACAACGAATCCGAACTTTGGGCTGATCCTCTCTTGTTTTTTCAGCAATTTCGCGGAGTTCCAGTAAATCCATAAGAAGTTAACCAAATAGTAAGTAAAAATGAGTTATGGCTTAGGGTTTGATCCCCCTAAATCCCTCTTAAAAAAGGGGACTTGATTAAGGTTTGATCCCCCTAAATCCCCCTTAAAAAGGGGGACTTGTTTTCCCTTGCAATTTAGACTTTTAATTGCTCTAAAGAATGGAAAATTCTTGTTTTGACCCTTTATTGTTTTCCACTCTTTAAAGTTTTGACGCAAGTAAATCAGGCTTCTGTATTCTCCCCCCTTTTTAAGGGGGGCTGGGGGGGATCAAACCTTTTCAAAGAGAGTTGAGAGGGAACAAAACCTTTTAAGGCAGACTAGGGGGGATCAAACTTTTTCCAAGAGGGTTGGAAGGGATTAAAACTTTTTAAGGGAGACTAGGGGGGATCAAGTAGAGATTCATTCACCACCAAGCCAGGGTGTAACCCCCTCTAACAATGCTTCCGAGGTCTGTTTACCCAGCACTTTACCGTCATAAACCACCGCAGGGGCAATGCCACAGGCTCCAATACAACGGGCAGTCACCAGAGACATTTTGCCGTCTTCTGTTGTTTCCCCTGGTTGCAAATGAAGTTCCTGTTTAAGGGTATCAAGCAAAGCCCCCGCGCCCTTAACGTAACAGGCCGTTCCTAAACAAACAACACAAGTATGTTCACCACTCGGTTTGAGGGAAAAGAGGTGATAAAAAGTGGCAACACCATAGACTCGACTGAGGGGCAGCTTTAACCCTCTGGCAATGTAAAGCAATACATCTTCTTCTAGATAACCAAAGGCTTCCTGGGCTTTATGGAGAATTTCAATCAGTGCATCTTGGCTAAACTGATTGCGTTTCATCGTAGCATCAAGAACTTTGAAACGTTTGTCACCACTGGGATGATCGTTTGTAGCGGTTTTGGCAGGGGAGGCGGTAGGCATAGGGACTGTCCTATAGGTCGATTCTAACTATTTCCCTGGTGATATAGGGGGCGAAAAATTTGAGAGATGATAGATTAACGCGTTGTTAACCTGATATTCTGGGAAGCACCCTTATTTTTACACTCTATCAAGGTAAAGTGGACAGAATTTTATATTTTTTAAATATCCGAATTTTGACAAAATTAAACAACAGAAGAGTTGCTAAAGCGGAAATGTTCTAGACTTGCGGATCGTATTTCTAGCTCGTAGTCAGTCTATTCATTCTGACTTATCCTATCGACAGATTCAGAATATCACCGATCGGCCATTGGTAAATTTTGGAGTCAATGAAAAGCGGGTTTTATTAGCGACCGTTCATGATCTCCTAACCGCTAAAATTCTGGCCTATAAAACGGCGATCGCGAAATGAAAATAAAGGCAATGGAATTAGATTCCTCTCAATCAATGGTAATAGCAACGGGTAATGTGCTAAAGTGGCGAATTGCGTTTCTAGGACGTTATCAGCGCACTAATTACGATTGGTGTTATCCATAGATTCAGAACACGACCGAGTTTTCGTCTGAAGATTCTGTAATGCCCAACTGATGCGAGTTTGAACCATGGTATCTTTTTCCGTCTCTTTTAATACTATTAAGGTTTCAGAGACATTGGCATCATACTGCAAATTTCCCAGGGCAAAAGCTTCTAAACCCGCGATCGCTGCATAACGAACCACCCATTCCGAGTCCAGGGCAACTTGGCAAAGAACCTCAAAAACCTGTTGTTGAGCCTGGGTGACTTGTTCTTTGGCCATCCACTCCCAATGAATATTTCCCAATCCTTTGGCCGCAGACCGTCGCACACTCAGGGCAAAATCATTTTTAGCCGCATCCAACAAAATATCCAAAGCCGCCGGATCGCCAATACCAGCAAAAACCCTAGTGGCCCAGGCCCTTGCCCCATAGTTATAGCCGTCAATGTTATCCAGTAGGTAGGGAACCGTAACCCGTCCCAGGGCAATTAACCCCTCCACTGCTGCTACCGCCGCCCCCGGATTGTTATAGCGCAAAACTGTTACTAGAGTGGGAATCGCCTCCGTTTGGCAGACCGCCGCCAAAGCCTCAACAGCCGAAACCAACTTTGTAGCCGAGTCGGCCTTTTCAACGCCCTCAATCAGCGATCGCATCATTGGCTCAATAGCCCCAATCGGAGAAGATTCCATCATACAAAAACTAAATAACAGCAACAAAAATGAATGGTCATCACCACTCGTAATCTGAGCTTGCGACCTTAGCTATCATAGATTCTGGCCTCAAACGCATCGGGATTTTCCTGACAATATTCTGCAAAATAATTGTTTTCCGGCTTTTTGGCCCGTTGATGGGCTGCTTCTGCTTGCAATTCCTCAACCACATCCCAAGCCGCCGCACAGGCAGGAGAGGTAGCCCCCTCTTTGGCACAGATCTGACGGGCATTGGTTAACGCCTCTTGAATTCTCTGCTCTAGAAGAACCGCTTTCGGTTGCTCGACAAAATCACCCTTATTGAGAATATCACTAATAGAAATGATCCCTAACAGTTCTCCCTTAATCACTGGTGCACAGCGAATTTGAGACTGGGCAAACAAGCGAGCTACATACTCCACTTGCAATTCAGGATTAACAACAATACAGGGTTTGGTCATTATTTCATAGACTTTAACCGTCTTGGGATCAAGACCGTAGGCTGTCACCTTGTAAATTACATCCGTTGCCGTGACGATCCCAAAAGCATCCTCTTCATGGCGACGATCTACAATGAGTGCCCGTAGATTCCGCACTTTCATCAGTTGTGTCGCTTCTGCTACGGTTGCCGAGCCGCGAATAGTGACGACCTCTGAGGTCATAATGTCTGCTGCTTTCATGGTTAACGATTCGGAAAGGGAAAGGTTTCCTTTGAATTATCCGTCAAAATGCCCTTCTTGAGAGAAAAAATAAGGTTTGATCGGGCGGGAAAATTGACAATGCTTAGCAGATTTGAGGTGAGTTTATAAAGATTTTCCCTGTTTTAGCCCCCATCCGTTTTCTAAAGGGCGACTGCCTAGACGGAGAAACTGTAATAAGTTGTTAAATTTGCAAGCCAAGATTAGAAGTATTCTGATAATGGGAGAAACTTTTCCAGTTTAAGTGGGGAACCGAACCCGTCTCAGTCCCTTTACATAAGATTACTGATTCAAATTTCTGAGGAACTTAATGGCAATGCTCGATAAAATTTTATACGCTGGTGCAGGCACCGCCCAAACCCAGGATATGCTCAAGGCCTTAATGGATCTGCCAGCAATCCGCAAAGCGGCTATGACGATTCTCCAGGTTGTCCCGCCTCAAATTACCACTGATGCCTTTGCAGAAAAATGGGAAGAGGGGGGCAGACTTATTAGTGATCTCCTTTCCCAGGTCGCTATTGAACCCAGCAAAGTCTCCACGATCTTACGTCAAGGTGAGCCGAAAGATGTCGTCTGTGAGGTGGCAGATGAAATTAATGCCGATTTGATCATTATGGGGTCAAGAGGTCTGAAACGTTTGGAGGCCATTTTAGAAAATTCCGTCAGTCAGTACGTTTTTCAACTCACGAACCATGCCATGTTGCTTGTCAAAGACGATATCTACGTCAAGCGCATCAAACGGGTTATGGTCGCCTTGGATAAATCATCCGCAGCAGAATACGCCCTCGATTTAGCTCTTTATTTACTGAGAGATTATCCTGAATCGGAATTAGTTTTGGCACGGGTCAACCCAGATCTCAAACCGGAACTGCTTCCCCTCTCTCGTCAGGAAATGGAAAATAACCCTGTCCTGGCTCCGGCGATCGCCAAGGCCAAGCGTTTTGGCATTAACTATCGTTGTATCGTCACTGGCGGTAAACCGGCAGAACAAATCTGTGATTTGGCGAGCGAGTATAACATTGACCTCTTAATGTTGGGGTCTCCGGATCGTCGTCCTTCGGTAGCGAAAAGTTTACCAGACCTAGATCGTCTCTTAGGAACCTCTTTGTCTGACTATATTCGTGTCAATGCTCCTTGCCCCGTTCTGCTGGCTCGCAAAGAAAACCTATAGGGAAAAATTTTAACGTCTCTATCCAGAGATAAACAACAGTCAATTTAAAGGTTTTAAAAAAAGAGATGGGGTTGATTGGCCCCATCTTTCTCATTACGAGTTGTTAAAGAAATCATCCTAAAAATGACTTAACTTTGACCCTGCTTACCTGTTTGGATATACAGAATGAGCAGAAATACGGTCGGAACTAGCACGAATAAAATACTCGCTACAAAACCCAGATTATTAACTTGCATGGCTTCCCTGCCTCTATATGTCAATTTAAGTTAACACCCTAACAGGATAGCATTACTGGGTCATTCGATGGATCGCAGGATTTTGGGTGGTGAGTTAATTCTTCTGACCAGCTAAGTCAGCGATCGCGCCTTATTAGGAGAATCCAACCCTAGGAAGATTCATGGTGAACAAAACTTTCCTCTGGACTCAGACTCCGTACCGCATTGAGAGCCTCCTTAATCATCACCGCCGAAGGCACTGCCACGATCACCCCCAATAATCCGCCAACTCTTGCTCCTGTCAATAGCGAAATTAAAACCCAAAAAGGATTTAAACCCGTAACACTGCCTAATACCCTTGGAGCAATCCCATTTTCAACAATTTGTTGAATGACCAGGGCAACGGCCAACAGTTGGAGGGCTAAACCAATATCTCTTAATGCCACCAAAAAAGTGACCAGAGTAATACCGACCGAACCACCAAAGGGAATGAGAGCCATTAATCCTACCGTTAGACCGAACAGCAGACCAAAAGGAACTTTGAGAAGCAGAAAACCTGATACCAGTCCCAGAGCCATACAGGTCGCAGAGATCAATTGTCCCAAGAAATAATTTTGAAAACTACGGCGTAGGGTTTGAGAAAAAGGTTGCTGAACGCGACGGGGCAACCAACCAATCACGCTTTGCCAAATATCTTCCGTATGGAGAAGAAGATAAAAGGTTAAAATCACTGTCAATAGTACGTCGAGAATGCGAACAACCGTAAAAACCGTTAAATTTAGAGCCAAATTTAATGTACTGCCTGCTAGATTTTGCAGTTCTACGGCTAGACGACTATTGATTTGAGTGATAATGCCATCAAAACTGATGGGTAAGCCAAATAATTCGACTTTTTGATCCAACAGCATTAACTGACGTTGGCCAGAGTCTAACCATTCTGGCAATCTGGCTACTAATTGTTGGGCTTGGTTAAAGGCCAAGGGAACGAGAATAACACCAACAGCCGTGAAGACCACCAGTGTAATTAAAAAGACAAAAGTGGCTGCCAGAAACCGTTTAACCCCTCTTTGGGCTAACCAAACAACGGGATAGTTCAAGAGGAAAGCTAAGACGGAAGCCAAAAGGATAATCACAAAAAGGGATTGAAAATAGCCAAAAATCGCGGATAGGGCCCTCGCATTTAAGACCATAAGCGGGGCACCTAAGGTTAAAACTAAGAGGCGGGAGAGCGGCCCCAGGGAGTTCCACCATTTAAATAACCAATTTTGTTTATGGGAAGATGAGTCAGCGTTGACCATAATGATCGGTTGATTAACCCTTCTGTGATCGGAAAGACGAGATTGCGATTCAAGTTATGTACTGTTGACATTGCCAGGTTCTCTTTATTTTAAGCGACGATCAGCCATGAAACGGGATTTGAGGATTAATTCAGCAGATTTCTGACTTCAAAAAGAAACGGGTTGATTGATCGATTCAAGCAAATGGGTTGGAAAAGGACGAAGGAAATATCGCCTAAGGCCAGAGGTATCGGCTCTTGCTTGAGAAGATTGGGGGGCTTTTTGGGGAGTCGCGTTTTTCTTTTGTCTGATCGCAAATACTCTGGGGAGAAAGATCAATTTTTGTGATTGGCTCACGCTCAGTAGAAGATACGGTTTTATCAAGTTGTCCAGTCTTCTAAGGTTAAGTCGGTCATTTTTTTTGGTTTTTGAGGTTCTGATAATGAGTTAAAGCTCAGCTGCAATCTCCTCTTCATCATAAGCAGCCATTTCTTCAAGGTATAATCTACGGCGTTCCTCGGCCATGGCTTCGACAAATTCATCAAAGGAAGGATCGTCTTCAAATATTCCTGCCAATTCAAGCCAAGACAATTTCTTTTCAAGATGATAATTAGCGATAGATGAATCGTCAATTTGAGAAATTTGATCAACAAGTTCTTCCAGTTTTTGTAAATGAAAAGGTGAAAGTTGATGAATTTTACTTAACAATCTTTGCTCTATTTGGGAATCAATAGTCATAATTTTTAAGGGATTTAGCTGATTTTCAGGAAAGTATCTATTGTAATAATTTGTATTCCTTGAAATGGGTTTAAAACAAGTAAATCCTGATCACCACTAATAATATATTCCGCCTGTCCACTTAGGGCTAAGTTGAGGATTTTATCATCTTTGGGATCACGACAAACTACGACAACTTCTTTATCTACAATAAATTCTACCGTTTTTAGGAAACTAGTTAGGAAAAAACGTCGTTCTAGTTGGCTAATATATTTGTCAAATTTAGGTCTAAGCAAAACTGTTTCTATTTCTGCTAAAACTGAAGTTGACATCAAAACTTGGCTAATATCTTGAGCCTTATCTAGGGCTTGACGTGCTTTCCCTGTTTTAGAAAGAATAGCACTGACAATAATATTAGTATCTAAAACAAGATTTGGTTTAGGGATCATTGAGAATTGATTCTAAAATTTCTGGGGTTAAACCATTTGCTTCGGCTTTATCACTAATGTCATCCATAAT
>JAYKJI010000138.1:0-8574 GCA_035285405.1 Snowella sp.
GTTGAATCATTTTTGTTCACCATAATAATTTGTTGTTTGTGATTTTGTATTATGTAATTTTTTCTTGTCATTTACCTCCTTCTACTATTTTAATTTCTTCTTCTGTTAATCCATAAAGTTGATAAACGAGTTGATCGATCGCTTTTTCTAAGGCGGTTGTATCAGCTTTTGGATCGGATTTTTTAGCTGTGAGAATTTTATCAACAACTTTGATGAGTTTACTAAACAAGTTTAAATTTACTTTTGGAATAGGTAATATAGCTAAATGACCTCTTTTAACTTGCGCTAATGCTTCTCCAACTTCATTATTTATAATATTTTGATAATACCAATTTAACAAATAAGAATTTAATAATCCTAGAATAATTTCTTCTGGGTAGTTAGAATCTTTAGACGTAATAACGTAAAGATTATCTCTCACAATAAATTGATGCTTGTCTAGAGTAGCGATTAGACTATTACTTGTTTGTCTAATTACAATTTTTTTTGCGGAATCGTAATTTGCTGAATAACGAGGTTCTGCGAGCCATTCACCAAAACTTATGTAGTAATTATTGTTCCAAAGAATAGAGTATTTATTTATCAAACTTCCTCTAAGTAAAGGTCTAAAGCTTCCGTCTTTTTTATACTCTTTTACAAACGGTTTATCATCTAATATGATTTGATCTTGAGGAGGTTTACCCTTGCCTTTTTGAAAGGGTTTAGTTCCTTGTGTAATATTAGATATATTACCAAGGGTTTGTAATACATTAAATTTTTTCTTGATGTTTTTTGCATATTCTGATTCGTATATGTTAATCGGCTCTTTGTAATTACTTAATAAATCAACTTGATCAAAATTGTTAATTAAAACTTCATTATTTCTTGTGATTATTTCAATATTAAAAACATCAATTCTGTCAGTATTAGAATTTTTTCGCCCGATAAAAATAACTATATCAACTACTGCTTCTTCAAAAATTTTTTCCTGATATAACCTGATTGTTTCGATATTGAATTTTGAAAACAGTAATTTTCTTATGTTTGGAGTTTTTAGATTTAATAACCAAGTATTAGGAATTATAAAAGAAAGTTTTGAAGATTGACTAAGAATTTTTTCTGCTAATTCAAAAAAGATACTATAAATATCTAATTGATAATCAGTATAAAAATAATTATTTGTAATATATGATTTTTGAAAAGTATCAAATAAATTGCCATAAGGCGGATTACCAATTACAACATCAAACCCAATAAAATCACCTTGATTATTCAAAACTTCAGGAAACTCAAACCGCCATTCCAAAGCATTTTCATAAATTTTTCCACTTTCAATATCCTCAATCTCGGCCCTTAACTTATCAATCTCATTATTCAGCTTATTAATCTTCTTCTCCCGTGCCTTTTTCTCCTTAGCCGACTCCTCAAATAACAAAACCTGATTTTCCAATCCATAAAGCTCACCTTCCAAATTTCTTAACTTAGTTTTATTCGTATCTTGACCATTTAATGTAGTTAGAAAACTGTCTTTAATTTCTCGAATTAGCTTTTCAATAGTTCTTTTTTGTCCTTTATCTTTTGCATTCTGATAATCCCTAACCGCCTGTCGATAATCCTCAATCATCGTCTGACTCTTACCCGAAACCATATTTAAGTCCAGAGAAAATCGACTAATCAACGAATTACCACACTTAATATTAATATCAATATTCGGCAACGTTTCGAGATTGCCATCTGCCCTGTAATAAGCATTTTTCAAAAGCTCAATCCATAACCGCAACCGACAAATAATTACCGAATTAGGATTAATATCCACCCCAAACAAACAACCCTCAATAATTGTTTGCTTCTCATGAAAAAGAGCCTCCTGTACACGCTGTTTCTCAGCATTATTAGGATGATATTCAAATAACTTACCCTCATCATCATAGACCAACAACTTATCATTCCGCACCTCTACCCGATAATCTTTTAACGATTTACCCGACCTATCCAATAAAACTTTCAACTCACTCTTAATCGCAATTATTTCATTCAGAGCCGAAACCAGAAAATGCCCCGAACCCACCGCCGGATCACAAATTTTGAGACTATTAATAATCCTATTTGCCTCCTTTTTATCCACAATCTTTTCATACAATTGATCCAGATTTTTGCAATCCCAACCCTTAACTTCATTAAACTTTTGGACAATTGCTCGCCGAATTGTCTCCCGACACATATACATCGTAATAAAACTAGGCGTATAAAAAGAACCGTCCTTATAACCATTAATTTTTTCAAAAATTAACCCCAAAACCGAGGCATTAATTAACTTCTCGCTATCTTCCTGATCATCTTCCGACCCATCACTACTAAAATCATAGGCATCCAAAAACGCAAACAAATATTCTAACGCATTCAACTCACCCGATCGCCGTTTACCCTGACTATCCGCTAAAACCGTTGCCCCAAAAATCGGTAAACGCTCATTTCTGAGATTACTAATCACAATCGTTTGTTGCTCAATATCCGTTAACTCAAATAACGAACTATTCAAATAAGGCACATTGGCAAAAATATCCTTAACCGTTGCATCGCGTTGATTTTGTTCACGGGCCAACACATCAAAAAATAAACTATTCAGATCATCATAATTTTTCACCTTCGTTAAATTTAAAAAGGAAAAAGCCTGATCGCCACGATGATATTTAATTAACTGCGCTTCCAATAATTTTAGAAACAAAACCCGATTAATCCAAGTAATCGCTAACCGTAACGCCACATTAAATAACTTTTCTGAATCATTTTCTCCAAACTCCTCCGGCTTCCTTAACTGGGCAATCTTATCCAAACTATCCAAGCGACTGATCGCATTCTCAATTAAAGAACCACTATTGCGATCGCCTTCCTTTTTACGCCCAATAACCTTTTTTGCCCCCTCTTTCGTTTCCGTTAAGCCAATAATATGCAATAACTCATTATAAAATGGCTTATTTAAAGAATTACTATCATTAGCAAAAGGTAACTTTAATAAATGATTAGGCGAGAAAAATTTATATAAATCCTCTAACTCTTGATTCCCTTTTTTGTCCGCAGTTTTTAATAAGACTTTATAACCTCGAAGATCAAAATGCGTAAACTTAATTTGATCCATTACAGACGCGATCGCTGGTTTCGCAATCTCCTTATAGAAAAAATCTGTCTTATCGCCGCTTAATTGTTTTTCTTCAAAACTCTTAAAATTCTGAATTAACTCATTATGGTGAACAAATAACTTTTCAAAAATTTTAGCATCAAAAATAAACCACTCATAAATATTAGTGACAATTAAATATTTTATCTCCAGATTATTGTGAGTAATTCTTTCTCGTAAAAAATATAAAATCAGCTGCTGAAAAGCCTTTTTATTAAGATTATTCACCTTGGGCATCTCAGTATTATTCGTTTTTGTCGGTTTCTTCGTCTCCAAAATTACACCGACCGAACTTTTAGCATCCTTCCCATTATAAATAACTAGATCATTACGTCCTTTTGTATTAATAAAATAATTTGGAGTGTAATAGGTCTGCTTTAGAAAATCAGCAACCAAATTTTTATGAAACTCCTCCGATTCGGTCTCACTAATTTGGTCAAGTAATCTACCTAAATTAATTTTAAAGTTCTCAATCGTCTCTAGATCAGGCTTCATTTTTGCAAAAGCCTTATTTTTCAACATCTCTTTGAGATCTAGCCGATGGTTTTCCATTGCACACACTGAAAATAATCTATAGAATCAATAATAATTGTCATACGCTCAATTCTACCAAAAAATTTGGCAATCCCATTGTTCAGTTGAGAATGACAGTGGCTTTTTCGTTGAGCATTAAGGGAGGGTATTGTCACCCTAGCCCTAGGAATCGGAAGGTTGATGGGGAGAGCGATCGCCTTTAGTTTGAGGCAGAATATTGTTAATAATCGAATTAAGAGGTTGAACTCGAAACCCAGGAGCTTGATAATCAGATTCAAGATAATTTTCAGGAATTGTACTTTGATTGCCATCTCTGAGAGCCGTGTAATGGGGAGACATAATTTCAATCCCAACTTCATTACATTTATCCTGAATATTTTGGTGTAGTTCCGCATAAATTTCCTTAATGCGAATGGCTTGAGCCGTAGAAGCCCGTAGTTCGTAACTGACATAGAAATCATCCAAACTGGTCTGCCACACACAGGGGGCTGGCTCTTCTAAAATATCCTGGGTGGCTAGGGCCGCATTAATCAGGGTTTCATGAACTTTGCGCCAGGGAAGATCGTAACCCAGCGTCACCGTTGTATGAAGCACCAGGGGTTTTTGAATATCTCTGAGGCTGGCGGAATAATTGATAATACTACTAGCCACAATACTAGAATTGGGAATGGTGACAATTTCATTATTAGGAGTACAAATTCGCGTTGAAAGAATGGTTTTCTCGATCACAATGCCCGTGTAGCTATCCACCGAAATGCGATCGCCCAATTGAAAAGCACGGGTATAAATCATAATATAACCCCCCAAAAGATTGGCAATTGTACTGGCTCCTCCCACCGTTACCAAGGCCCCAATTAATAGAGAAATTCCTCGAAAAGCAGGTGAATCAAACCCAGGCAAATAGGGAAAAATAATCGCCGCTGCCATCGCTATGACCAGAAAAACCACTAGTTTATAGGTTGGTTGGGCCCATTCAGGATAGAATCCCCGTAGATGAATAGTCTGGTTTTCAAGGGCTTTAAAAAAGGGACGACAAAGACGAACGGTATAATAAGCAATAAAAATAACTAACAGAAGAACAAATAAATTTGGTAAATAACCAACAAAAGCCGACCAAACAGTATTAATAGCTTGGTAAAAAGAGGCTAAAACTTTCTTTGCCAAACGTTCTGTTAAAGGAAAAAAGCTAAGAACGAGAGGAATATAGAAATATAAAATACTGAGAATAATTGCCCAGCGAAATACCCGTAATCCAGTAAAAAAAATTCCTGCTTCCTGCTCTGCCGATAAGATTTGCCAACGTTGAATACGAAGAGGACGAAACAGAATATCTCGACGCTGATTAATAGCCTGATAGATTTGTGGAAATAAAAATCCTAAAAACCGAAAAATCAATAAGACCACAATTGTTACAGCGATCGCTTCGATTGTTCCCCAAAGCAAACGACTCGGTTGACGACGTTCACGATATTGGATAATGGCATTGCGGATATCCTGTAGTCGATCCTGAGCTAGTTTATCTAAGGGCAGATTAGCTGCTTTCGCGTCAGCGTTAATAAACGAGACGATGGTATCTGTTTCTGTGCCAATAATTCGTACTCCTTCCACTGAAAAAAGACGAATATCATCGGGAGATAAGCTATAGTCCTTAGCTACGTTTTCTAAATTCTTGCTAACTCGTTTAATCCTTGGTTTCACTGGAATCCCAGGAATATTACCAAAAAAGTTGAATACAGTTTCCCCATCTAACATGACAGGATAACGGGGAGAAGAAAGATTTGATAGAGGCGATGGCGGCGTGATAGCTGGCTGTGGTAAAGAGTTTACTGACCCCGCAGAACTTTGAGCTATCACCGGAACTAGGAAGGGAGAGCTAACGAATAAATATCCGAGCAAAAAAAATAGACAAAGAACACACCCTAGCCGGTAAAGTCTTCTGATCATGGTAGGCGATCGCCTGTTAATTTAGGCTTTTTAGTTTAAGCGTTTTAAGGAGAAAATAAGTCCCCCTTTGTAGCTGCCATGTACATACAAGTGTTTGGTTTTCTGTTTAACTTTATTTACGCCCCCTAAATCCCCCAATTCTGGAGGACTTGGAACTGCGAAAGAGATTAATCTCCCCCAAAGTTGGGGGCCGGGGGGCAAAATGAGGTTGACAGACAGATGTGTGTCCACAGTAGCTTTGCAGAGGGATTTCAAGAGAGCTTAAAGCGTCAAAGATTGGGCATTCGTTTCAATCAACGTCGCTAAATCCTGTAGAAAAGCCGCAGCATGAGCACCATAAATGACGCGATGATCGCAGGTGACATTGACCATCATCTGACGTTTTACCCCGATCAAACCTTGATCATTGGCAACTACCTGGGCACGAGAAGCCCCGATCGCCAAAATACCACCTTGACCAGGGGGAAGAATGGCATCAAAACGATCCACACCAAACATCCCCAAATTAGACAGCGTAAAGGTTCCAGAATTATATTCTTCCGGTTGCAACTGTTTAGCCCGCGCCCGTTCCACTAACTCCTTCCAACGACGAGACAGGGAATAAATATCCATTTGATCAGCATTTTGCAATACTGGTGTGATCAAACCGCCATCGGGCATCGCCACAGCCATCGCCACATTGACCGAGGGGTGATAAACAATTCCCGTATCAGAATAACTCGCATTGACAATGGGATGCTTTTTAAGGGTCACGGCCACGGCTTTTGCCAACAGGGCTGTCATGGTCACACCCTTGGCTTTAATTTGTTTGTATAGCTTATCCAGTTCGTCAGTCGTAATGGTATAACCCACTCGGAAGGTCGGAGCCTGCATGGCCGCCACCATATTTTGCACTAATGCCTTTTGGAAAGTGGTTAAGGGAACGGTTTCGCCGGGGGTGATAGTCGGGGTGACAACGGGGGCTGCTTTAGGCGTTGCGACAACGGGAGCCGAGAACACTGGAGCCGCAATGGTGGGGGTTTTACCGGCTGCTTTTTCCACATCCTCGGCCACAATGCGACCGTGAGGGCCACTACCTTTGAGAGTATTCAGATTAACGCTTAGTTCTTTGGCTAATTTTTTAGCACGGGGGGAAGCGACAATTCTACCGTTGCCATTGGCACTAGTGATTTCTGCAACAGGAGCAGCGATCGCCGCTAGAGGGGCCACTTCAGGAGTCGGAGCAGCCTGGGTTACAGTTTTTGCCTGGGAGGTGGCAGCAGGGGAACCACCTTTTTGTTGAGCTAGGGCAATTTCTGCTTGGGTTTCAGCAATATAGGCGATCGCACTTCCCACCGGGGCTTCTTGACCAGCTTCTACCAAAATAATAGCCAAATAGCCCTCATAGAAGGACTCCACATCCATGTCGGCTTTATCCGATTCTACGACCAGCACCGTTTCACCTTTGGCTACCTTATCACCAGGCGATTTCACCCAGGAAACAATCTTTCCTTCGGTCATGGTAGAACTGAGAGCAGGCATGAAAATATCGTGGATCATGGTGGAGTCTTCGCTACAGGTTCAAGATTGGATTTTAACAGAATTCGGCGATCGCAGCTTAGTGCAAATAAACTTTGTCAAAGGTAATCCGGCCAAAAAGAAGCCTAGGAATGTAACGCTAAAAAAGCAACGCTGGCGATGCTTGATGCTGTCAGAAATATTGTTCGATTGGGAAGGGGATGATTCACCATAATCAGTAATCCCAATAAATAAACGTCCATAAAGACTCTTGTATAATTAAGGTAATAGTCTAAAATCAGTAAACTACTCACGGAAAAGAGTCCTAGATATAACCAACTACTCCAACGAATAGTATGATTGTGGCTATGGGAACGATAACTTGACCAAATTGTTAAGCCAAAGACAATGATTAAAAGTCCAAAAAGATAGCATTCAAATAAATTTTTGCCCGTTAACCCGCCTTGAAATAGAGACATTACCTTTTGAGCAATACCCACCAACGGTAAGCCAAAATTGCCTGTGCCAGACGCGCCGGGTAATTTCAAGGCGAGAATATAAAGATTCCAAGCTAACCCAGGCATCAGGGCCAATAACAGAGGTAAAATAAAACGTTGTCTTCTCAGAAGAATATTATTGATCAATAACGCTAACCAAAGAATCAATAAAGTTTCACGGGTTAAAATGGCTAAGGCCACCATTACAGCCGTTAATTGAGCCTTATGACGGTGTTCCCAATAGATAGCCGCAACCAGTAACAAACTTCCTAATAAATCTGCGGTTGAGAGGGATAAAACAATCCAAATTCCAGGAATGGCTAAGACTCCAATCGCCCTTTTCTCTGGTATCAAATGACCTTTCAAATAGGCAGTGACAAAACCGACAATCAAGGCGATCGCGATCACGTTTATGGCAACTAACGCATAGGGAATTAATTGAGGACTGCCGAATCCCAACAAATACCCCAATAGAGGATAGAGAATGCGACGATAGCGATAACTAGGATGATCTAAGGCGGCGATCGTGCCATCCTGTTTTAAAAAAGGATCGAGGGCAATACTCAAAAATTGCTGACCATCGTAGCCCAATTCTCCTGTAAAAACAAAAGTCTGTTGTGGATCAAGCAGGGGAGAAAGGGGCAAAACCGTACCAATCCGAAAAAAGCCGGTAATATTGCCTGAAAACTGATCAAAATATAGATAAAGAATGACAATGAGCGTTATCACAAAGGCAACTAGCCCATAGATAATTTCAGAGGAGAATCGAGAAAAAGTTTTATTCATCAAACACTAAAAGACCCGGAGTTCACGCCTACCGTAAGCATCCCGTATTGCTGCTCCCTTCCGGGCCTGACAAGATTTGGGCGTTGCGATCGCATGAGTCCGAGTCGAGTTTAAGTATAACACGGAATCCGTCAACTTAGTCTTCGTCGGTGCTCAAAATCT
>JAYKJI010000139.1:0-48886 GCA_035285405.1 Snowella sp.
ATCAGATTTCACGCCAGTTATTTATTCCTGTTATTCGCCAATTTATTCTTGACCATCATACACAAACTCCTCCTTACTTCTGTCCCTAGCACATTTTCTTGTTTTTGACAATGCGTAACTCCTATAATATTTACAATGAGTCAGCCCCCCAGATATCAGGCAGTAATGTTACCTGGGAAAGTGATGGCAAGATCTACCTTTTCAATGGCACAACCACTACCCAAATCAGTAGTAGCTTTGTCAGTGCCAGCAATCCTTTTATTTCAGGTAACAATGTTACTTGGAATCAAGGGAATATCGTCTATTTGTACAATGGGACAACGGCAACGGTTACGACCATTAATGATGGTTTTGCAGGAGGGTATGGAGTTGCCCAGTTATGGGAGCAAGCCATTTCTGGCACAAATGTCGCAGCATTAGGTTATAACGCGGATGCTAGTAGCTATGAAGTCTATTTAGCGACCCTCGCAACGGCTACAACTCCCACACTGTCCGTCAATGATATTATCGTTACCGAAAGTACCACACCAGGAACCAATGTCAACGCGACCTTTACCATTACGCTATCGGCGGCCAGTGCTGTTCCTGTAACCGTATCCTACTATTTTGTTGACGGTACAACGAAAGGCTCCCAAGGACAGGACTATAATAATACGGGGGGTACTGTCACCTTTGCCGCCAATCAAACCAGTAAAACGATTACCGTTCCTATCTACAATAACGACGGGATTGAAGACAAGGAAACTTTCTTTGTTCAACTCTACGACGCGGTTAATGCGGCAATTTTGGATGGACAAGGCCAAGCCACCATTACCGATCCTGGCTTCCCCACCACTTTAACGATTACAGCGACCGATGCCACTGCGGGTGAAAATGTCTCTGGCACACCTATCAATCCAGGGGTATTTACCATTACTCGTGGTGGTGTGTTAACCAGTGCCTTAGATTTATACTTTGACCTTTCTGGTACGAGTTCTAACTACAATGGTTATTATAACCGTGAGTACGGTTGGACTGCGGCCGGCGTTAACGCCAACTACATTCATTTTGATGCAGGAGTAGCTACCGCAACGGTGACAATTAATCCATTGGATGATCTCTACAGGGAAGGTACCGAAACAGTCACTCTTAAAATTGGCAATCAAAGTGCAACGCTCAATATTTTAGATAATGAAACTACCTCAAACTCCAATATTGTTCAGATAACAACCGATCATCAAGACAAAGATGAGTTTGTTATCTCTGGTAATAATGCCGCTTGGCGGATTGATGACGACATCTATTTTTACAATGGCACCACTGCCACCAAAGTTACTAATGCGGAGCAAAGCCGTCAGAATCAAAAGATTGTCTTAGATGGTAGCAATCTAGTTTGGCTGGGTTACGATGGCCGAGATTGGGAGATTTATCGTTACAATGGTACTAGTGTCACCCAACTAACCGATAATAACACCAGTTATGAGGACACGCCGAGAATATCTGGTAATAACATCTTTTGGCAGGGTTATGATTCAGTTGGCAATGACTATGAAATTTATTTGTACAATGGTACAACGACTGTCAACTTAAGTAATAATACTAATTACTACGACTATGCCCCCTCAATATCAGGAAATCGAGTTGTTTGGACGAGTAATGATGGCACTGATAACGAAATTTTTTATTACAATGGCACAACAACAGTAAATCTGAGTAATAATACTGTCGATGACCGCAATGCAAAGATTTCTGGTACAAATATTGTCTGGGAACAATATGATGCGGTCGGTAATGATTATGAACTGGTCTTTTATAATGGCACAACCACTACACAACTGACTAACGATACCATCTACCAAGTTGATAAATATGCTATTGATGGCAACAAAGTTGTTTGGTCAATTGGTTCCCAAGTTTGGTTCTACAATGGCACGACAACTACACAGATAGCAAATGATAACACTAATTACTATAGTGACCCTTTAATTTCAGGCAATAACGTCATTTGGGGAGCAAATAGCAGCCAAATCAAATTATACGATGGTGTCAATACCACTATCATTAGCGATCCCAACTTTGGGGCCTATACTCTATACGGGCAAGCTATTTCTGGTAATAAAGTCATCTTTACGGATGACTACCGACAAGATCTTTATATTATTAATTTGACAACAATTAGCGTCGTTGCTACTGATAATATTGCCAACGAAACCCCCACTGACCTGGGTACTTTTACCCTCACTCGCACAGGTAGCACCGCTACGGCTCTGACTGTCAATTACACCATTACAGGAACCGCTACCAACGGAACTGATTATGCCAGTATTCCCCTAACCGCTACTTTTGCCGCCAATAGTGCTACAGCTACGGTGACGGTCACACCTACCAATGACACCATCTTTGAAGGTAGCATTCCCGAAACAGTAACCCTGACCTTAACTAGCAATGCCAGTTATAGCATCGATACCACCAAACAAGCGGCAACAGTATCACTGCTTGATAATGATGGCCAACCGATTATTAGTATTAATGATGTCACCCTGGCCGAAGGAAATGCGGGAACAACCAATGCGGTCTTTACGGTTTCCCTTTCCAATTCCAGCAGTACTAACGTAACAGTTAATTATCTGACAGCGAGTGGTACTGCGGCTGCGGGTAGTGATTATACCGCTTTAGCCAGCACTGCCCTTACCTTTGCTCCAGGGGAAACCAGCAAAACTGTCACCGTTGCCGTTACTGGCGATACTACCTCGGAAGCCGATGAAACCTTCTTTGTCAATCTCTCTGGGGCTGTGGGTGGCATCATTGGGGATGGTCAAGGCCAGGGGACGATTACCAATGACGATGGAACTGTCACGGGTACAGTGATCAGCGTTGTGGCAACAGATAATATCGCCAGCGAAACTTCTGGCAACACAGATTTGGGGACTTTCACCCTAACTCGTACTGGTGTCTTAACCAGTGCCTTAACCGTCAGTTATACCATTACAGGAACCGCCACCAATGGGACTGACTATACTAGCATTCCTTTAACGGCGACTTTTGCCGCGAATAGTGCTACAGCTATACTGACTGTTACACCGACCAATGACACGATCTTTGAAGGTACGATTCCTGAAACAATAGTCCTCACCTTAGCGACGGGGGCGGGCTACACAATTGATACAAATAATCAAGCTGCGACGGTACTCATCGCCGATAATGATCTGCCTCCCAGTATCAGCATCAATGATGTTAGTGTTACCGAAGGCAATACAGGGACAACGAATGCTGTCTTTACCGTTTCTCTCTCCAATGCCAGTACTAGTAATGTGACAGTTAATTATGCCACTGCCAATGACACAGCGATCGCCGGTAGTGACTATACAGCTTTAGCCAGTACCTTACTGACCTTTGCACCAGGGGAAACCAGTAAAACGGTTACGGTAGCGGTCACGGGTGACACCACAGTTGAAGCGAATGAAAGCTTTTTTGTTAACCTCACCAATGCGGCGGGAGCAACCATTGCCGATAATCAAGGAAAAGGAACGATCACTAATGATGAAGCGACCGTGACTCCCAAGATTACTATCTACGATGCCACCATTGTCGAAGGGTTTGGGAATCCCAATCAAGCTTTGATTGTTGTTGGTTTAGATACCGCCAGTCTTCTACCGGTTACGGTCAATTACGCGACCAGTAACGCTACGGCGATCGCGGGTTCAGATTACACGGCCAGCACGGGAACAATCACGTTTAACCCAGGCGTTACAACTCAAACCATTGTCGTTCCGATCTTGAATGATAGTGTCAATGAACTGAATGAAACCTTTAATGTCACTCTGAGTACCCCAACCAATGCAACTATTGCAGATAGTCAAGCAACTATTACCATTACAGATACTTTAGTGAGTAACTTTAACCGAACATTACCGACGTTGGTTGAAAACCTGACTCTTGTTGATGGTGCAATCACTGGTACTGGCAATGCCGGGGCTAACGTGATTACTGGCAATGCAAATAACAATACGTTGGCCGGACTGGATGGTAATGATACTTACTTCTATGATGCGGATACAGCCCAGGGGACGGATACTATTAACGAAACCCTCACCGGCGGTACTGATGCCCTCGACTTTAGCAAAACTGCCGCACCAGTTAATATCAACCTTGGTTTAACCACCACCCAAACTGTCGCTGGGGCTAATCTCAAACTGGTCATTCCTACCGTTGCCTTGGAAAATGTCATCGGTGGTATGGGCAGCGATCGCCTCACTGGCAACAGCCTAGCCAACACCCTCTCTGGGGGCAATGGTGACGATCTCATTTCCGGTGCGGCTGGTGATGATAATATCTATGGCCAAGCAGGGAACGACTTTCTCAATGGTGGTGCGGGGATTGATACGTTTTATTATACTGGTAGCTTAACAGGAGCGACTACTGCTACCAATTTGTTCGGCCTAGATACGCTCTCTGACTTCACCTCTGCCCAGGATAAAATTGCCCTGAGCAAAGCCACTTTTGGACTTACTGCGGCGGCTGGTGCGGCGATCGGCACAGAGTTTGCGACGGTAAACGACATTAGTGAAGTAGAGACTAGTGCAGCAAAAATTGTTTATAGTCTTGGCACTGGCAGCCTCTTCTACAACCAAAATGGTGCCACGGCTGGTTTGGGTACCAATGGTGGTGAATTTGCCAATCTTTTGGGTTCACCCACTTTCTTGGGAACAGACATTAGCATTCTTGCTTAAAAATGCCAAAGTTATTGGATTGTACTTTTGGGCGCAAGGTTTGCGCCCCTACGATTCTCTAAAAATCTTCTGTGGGGGCGAGTTGCGATCGCCCTTGAACAATAATACGGATAAACCTATACTTGGCACGGTCATAGATTGAGATTTTCGCCCCCTAAATCCCCCAATACTGGGGAACTTTGAAAGCAATAAATAGAGAACGGTTCCCCCCAAAGTTGGGGGGCTAGGGGGGCTAAACTTAAAAACGCAAATTATCACCGTGCTAGGTATATCACTCCAATTCCCAGAGAACCGAATACCATTCAGCCCAACAAGGAGCTTGGACTCCAGAAGTCTAACGGACAGTTTCCAAACTTTCGATTTTCTTAGTAAATAATTCCGTAAATAGGCTCATAACAGTGCGTTTTTCTCGGACTTTGATATTAGCCGTGACCGACATCCCTGACTGAAGGAGAATTTTACGATCTTCGGTTTTTAAATATTGATGATCCATCTTAATTTTGACCGGAAAACGATAATAACGGTGATTTTCATCGGGAGGAAGCGCGTCAGAGCCAATGGTATCCACTTTTCCTTTAATATCCCCAAACTCACTATAGGGAAAAGAATCAATGCGGACTTCTGCCTTCATGCCAGAGCGCACAAAACCAATATCCTTATTGGTGACATCCACCTCTGCCACTAAATAATCATCTGGTACAATTTTCAAGAGGGGAATGGTTTGGTTAGGAGGAGTTACATAGCCTGGCGTGGCTTTGAGATCAAAGACCGTGCCATTGACGGGGGATTTAATAGCTTGATATTGTAATGTCACCTGGGAACGACTAATTTGACTATTGAGTTCATTAATTTTCTTCTTGTTCTCAACAATAGTTTTCGTGAGTTGACTATCAATATCGGCAATTTTTTTCGTATTATCAGCCAGCCGATCATAGATCTCTTTTTCGGTGACGGCTCCCGCGTTTACTAACCGCGCCTTAGCTTGATTAATGAGAGCATCGATCCGTTTTTTCTCTTCCTTCAGACGTTCAATTTCCGCTTCACGGGTCTGAATTTGCTGCCGTTGTTTATCATACTCCACTGAACCATTGATTTTCTCTTCAATCATTCTTTGGTTACGATCATTAACCGATTGTTGTTGTTTATCGACCTGTAATTTAGCCAAGGCTCCTTCTTCCAAGAGGGGGGTAACACTGCCTAAAATTCCTTTTTCAATGTTTAAACTTTTTTCAGCTTCGGCGATCGCCTTTTGATTACGAGAATTGAGATCGGCAAAGATCTTTTTATCATCTATTAATTGTCGTTGGGCCGAGTCAAGTTGTACTTGGGCCTGTTGTAACTGTTTTTGCAATTGTTCAATTTCCATCTGGGCCGCAATTACCCGCGATCGCAACTCAAAACGGGTCATTCGTAAGCGTGCTTCCTGTTCGGGTGTTAACTGTCCACCTCCAGATTGACCATCCAAAAGCGTTTGATAGAGCCGATTTTCTTCTACCAAAGCTGTACGATTTTTGGCCAGAGCCGCCACTTCCCAGGGTAACTTAAGTTGGGTAATGGCTAGATCTAACTGGGTAGAATTGAGGCCTTCTTGTAATACCGAATAATAAAAAGCATTTTCCTGGAGTGTTGCCTGTTTAATCTTGCGGGCTGATTCCAAATCCGCAACGGTGGTAGTAGAGTCCATGATTACTAAAGGCTGACCTTGGCGGACTCGCTCGTTATCCTTGACTAACACCGTTTTCACTACCCCATTAACAGGGGCCTGCACTTCTTTGACCGTATCTAACGGTTTGAGTTGTCCCGTCGCAGGAATCACCTCCTCCATCGTGGCCACATTAGCCCAGATCAACGAAATAACTGTAACCCCCACAATGCCCCAAACCACCCCCCGTGACCAAACCGAGGACTGGCGCAGAATCATGGATTGTTCCGTTGTCCAATGATCGGGAGTCGCTTTGATATTATTAGAAGCTTTAGGGGTAACTTCTCTTTCTTGCACGTCGGCTAAAGTCCCATCATCCTCAACGGGAGGTTGAACTTTACCATTAGATCGGCCATTAGGGGGAGAAAGACGATTAATCATAGGAATTTAGGAAAGATAAACAGAGGATAATTGTTTTTAAATTCAGGGTTGCACTCCCCGACCGTCTCCCAATTTAAAGGGCTACTGTGTACACATAAGTCTTTGGTTTTCTGTTCAATCTTATTTAGGCCCCTAAATCTCCCAATTCTGGGGGACTTTGAATCGCGAAAGATACCGATCTCCCTCCAAAGTTGGGGGGCCGGGGGGGAAAAACGAGGTTAACGGGTAGATGTGTGTACACGGCAGATTGAAGGGGAAGAAATAATGCCCAAAACTATTCAAATGTTGTTTCCCCTTGCTGTTGGTAGAGATAGTAGTAACGTCCTTTCAAAGCCATTAACTCCTCATGGGTTCCCTGTTCTACCACAGTCCCTCCATCCATCATAACGATGACATCTGCACTGCGGACAGAACTGAGACGATGGGTAATAAAAAAGACAGTGTGATCTCGAAAAGCTTCTCCCAGATTTAAACAAACCTGTTGTTCGGTCGTATAGTCCAGGGCACTGGTGGCCTCGTCTAACACGAGAATCCGAGGACGTTGTAACACAGAACGGGCGATCGCAATCCGTTGTCGTTGACCCCCAGAAAGAGCGGAACCCCGTTCTCCGACCCTGGTGTTGTAACCATTGGGCAGAGACATAATAAACTCATGGGCTGCTGCGGTTCGGGCTGCCCCAATAATATCTTCCGTACTGGCATCGGGATTGGTGAGAGCAATGTTTTCCTGAACAGTGCCATCAAAGAGCAGGGTTTCTTGCGGTACTACTCCGATTTGACGACGAAGGGAATAAAGTTCCACTTTACTAATGTCGTAACTATCTAACAAAATACGTCCCCCTTCCGGTTCATAGAGTCGAGAGAGTAACTTGGTCAGAGTACTTTTTCCCGCCCCACTCTGGCCCACTACAGCAACAAAGGTTCCGGCCGGAAACGTAAGATTAATATTATTGAGATTTAGGGGGCCGCTAGGTTTAAAACGAAAAGAAACATTTTCAAATTTGACCGCTCCCGATACTTCCGGCATAGGAATATTAAAACGATCTTTTTCTGACTCCTGAGGTGTATCCACAATATCGGCTAACCGTTCCAAGGAGAGAGCCGTTTCCTGGAAATTTTGCCAGAGTTGAGTCAACCGTAAAACCGGCGAGGTAACATAACCAGCAATAATCCGAAAGGCAATTAATTGTCCCAGGGTTAAGTCTCCTTGAAGCACTAAATAGGCTCCCACCCACAACACCAGTAAACCCGATAATTGATTAAGAAAATGACTGGTAGAACTGGCTAAGGTGGAAGTAACAACCGTTTTAAAACCGGCTCCCATGTAACGGGCATAACGATCTTGCCATTGCCACCGTGATCGCAGTTCAATGTTTTGAGCCTTGACCGTTTGAATCCCTGACATCACCTCGACTAAATAGGATTGAGTTTCCGCATTCCGTTCTGCCTTAGCCCGTAATTGTCGCCGAATCAGGGGAGAAAAAACAAGCGTTAAAATGATAAATAGGGGAACAATTCCTAAGGCCACCAAGGTTAAAATGGGGCTATAGATAATCATGACAATAATATAAACGACGGAAAACAGGGCATCTAGTACCACCGTTAAGGCCGTTCCGGTCATGAATTGGCGAATATTTTCTAATTCATTGACCCTGGTCGAAATTTCTCCCACTGGCCGTTTTTCAAAGTAGCGCAGAGGTAAACGCAGCAAATGATCAATAATTTCTGCCCCTAAACTCATGTCAATGCGATTGGTGGTATCGACAAAGAGATAGGTTCGTAAAGTACTCAGAATGGCTTCAAAGAGAGCAATTACCAGTAAAAAGACCCCTAATACTTGTAGGGTATCCTGACTATTTTGGACAATTACCTTATCAATGATCACCTGGATCATTAAGGGATTTGCTAAACCAAAGAGTTGGACAAAGAAAGAGGCAATAAAAACTTCAATTAAAACACGCCGATGTTTGGTTAATTCCGGTACAAACCAACGGAGTCCAAAGCGTTCCTGGGGGGTTTCCTTGGATAGCTGGAGCAGTAAAACTTCGCCTTCTTGTTCCCAATTGTCTAAAAAATCCTTGGGTTTACACCGCACCAATCCCTGCTCAGGTACAACCAAAACAATTTGTTTATCACTAATTTCATAAACAACGGAGAGATGCCCTTGCCAACGAATGATTACTGGCACATTAAGCTGGGTAAAGGAAAAATTGGGAATGCGAACCAATTGACTGGTTAAACCCATTAACTCGGTAATGGCTCCACAAATCGGCAGGGAAAGAGATTCGCTGCGTCGCAATTCCTCGGTCACCACGCGCTGGATCACCTCTTTGCGGAAGGGCATTCCAAAATATTGGCTAATCATCTGGAAACAAGCAACACCAGACTCTAGGGGGGTATTACCTCGTATGACTGGATAGGACTTGCGACTTGGATTGTTAGAACGGGGTCGAAGGGGTTGCCCTAGAAGACTCTCATCTGCATAGGGAATGTCCTCGTAGGACGCATCTTCTGGGGGGAGAACTGTAACAGAAGCCGCTGGAATGACTTCGGGAGCGGAGGAACGTTTAGGGTGAATTTCTTCTAAGAGAGGAACACCCACTAAACGGGCAGTTTGTTCTCCTTTTACCTCTAGGAGGGTTTGTGGCTCCCTAGGTAACGTCTGACCGACGGGAAAACCAGTAATTTCTCCACTACTCACTAACCAGAGGTGATCGCTGTTCCAGAGAGGGACATGACTAACTAGAGCCGTTTTACCGGGGGGGAGATAGTATATTTGAGCTTGCTCTAGGTTTTTTAGGGTTAGTTCTCGTAGATCTGCTTCTCCCTGGGCCTGTTGTTGAAGTTGTTCTGCTAATAAATCAAACAGTTCTACAGAGCCACAGTGGTATTGAAAGGCTTCCTGTAACACTGGAGATTCGTTACAAAGGGCTAAAAAATCCTCATGGGTAAGGCTGACACAAACAGATTCGGTAGAGGCGATCGCTGTTTCACAGGCTAATCCCCGCATGACATTGACCCAACCAATGACGGCTCCTGGCTGTAGTCGCTCCAGGGTTGCTGGCATTCCCGTTCTGGGATCATAGCCCAAGGAACGTACTTGACCACTGACTAAAATCGAGACGTAGGGCGAAAATTTACCCCGCATCAGAATGACTTGTCCCATACGATAACGCCAGGGCTGGAGCTTATCGGCTAAGGTCGTCAGAATTGTTGGCGGAAGCTGATTAAAGGGATAAACCCCATTTAAAAAGGATTGGTAGTCAGCAACGGAGTTCTTCATGGTTCAAGGGAGTTTCACAGTCCATCTGCAAACAATAGCAAGTCTATACTAATTATTGACATTTTAAAAGAGATGTTTCCTAATCTGTTCTTTCCGATACATAGCTAGGGCGATCGCCTTGGGTCTGAGTCAGAAATTGGGATAACTCCGACCATTGTTCCTGTTGAATGAGATCGATCACTTGATCTAATTGTTGCCGATAACCCGATAGCGATCGCAGCAAACTAGCTTGATTAAACTGAGCCATCATCACGCCTAATTCAGGATTTCCCCCCCCCACGCGACTGGTATCCCGAAAACCAGAACTGGCCAACTGTTGCGCTAATTGAAGTATGTGAGCATTCTTTTCACCGCCACAGGCTGCGATGAGACTAGCACTGACCATCACCGGTAGATGGGAAATCCAAGCAACGGCCTGATCATGCTCTTCCGGAGAACATTGGTATAATTTGGCCCCCAGGTTGTTAATCAGGTCAATCAGCAAGGAAAGGGCCTGATCTGTCGTCTGAGTCGTGGGTGTTAACACATAGGGAGCATTCATAAATAACCCCGACTGGGCGGCTTCAATGCCCTGTTCTGCGGTTCCGGCCATGGGGTGTCCACCGATAAAGTTGGGCCAGAGAGCGGTGCAGGCTTCGACAATAAAACCTTTGACAGAACCTACGTCTGTCACCAAAGTTGGGGGCGAGAGAATTGGACTTAATTTGTGTAGCGTCGGAACAATGGCCGCGATCGGCGTACAAAGAAAAATAATCTCAGTCTCTGCTAATCGCTCTAAATTCTGTCCCGCTTCATCAACAATGCCTCGTTGGATGGCAGTTTGACAGGTTTGAATTTGACGAGATACGCCCAGGAGATAATGACCCTGGGTTCGTAAATCGCATGCCAAGGAACCTCCAATTAAGCCTAAACCGACGATGCCAATTTTCATAAGTGCATAGGAGCGAAAGGCCAACACCCCAAACTGAATCAGACCAGACGGCTTGTGTTATCTTAGTCAAGTCAGGAGCGACTTCACTGTAAATTTTTACAACTTTATTATCTATTTGTTAGCTTAAATTCAGAATGAAGCGGTATTGCTAACCATGTCTATGGATTTTCCCCTTAAAATTGACTCTGCCCCCTCACTTACCCAGGTATTCACACCGGTTAATGTCGCGATCCTGACTTCTGTTGGTTTACACGCTTTTATTCTAGGATTAGCCCTACCTAGCTTACAGTGGTCACAGCCAACTCAAACCCCTGGGAAAGGGCAGGTTAATGTTATTCAATTAACAGATGCAGAACAGAGTCGTCTGCCCGATACTTCCCCCTTTAGCAATAGCAGTGCTGTCCTACCGAATACGAGTAGCGAGCTTCCCAGTAATATTCCTGATTTTTCCAGTAATAATCCATCCCTTAATTTACCGACGACTTCCCCTCCCCTCCCTAGCACAGATTACAACTATAATTCCCTCCCCAGTCAAATTCCGTTACCACCTTCCTTACCAAATTTGCCTGGTTATCCCAGCAACTTACCGCCCCTCAGTAATTATGGCTACGGTAGTCTCAGTCGTGTCCCCATTGCGACTCCCCCTATCTCGCTACCCCCTTTACCGTCTTTTCCTACGCCTTCCTATCGTCGAAGCTCAGAACGCCCCTCTCTGCCGGGGATGAACAATCTACCTAGTGGGAATAATAATCTGCCGAATTTACCTCGCCCCCAATTCGGGGAACAGCCACCTTTGAGAGGAACCGATTTTATTACCAGAGCTTCCCAGGGTAATGGCAATCCGGTCAGTACGTCTTCCCCTAATGAGCCTGAATTACAAGCTCAGGGAGAAGATACTCCTTCTATGCAAGCGTTACAAAATGATCTCAAATGGCGAGCCTCTCTAGGGAGTCAAAAGAGTTCTGACATTGAAGCGATTACCCTATATGGCAGTTATCCCCGCATTGCCTGTCGTAATCGCACGGAGGCAACGGTGGTTTATAACGTTGATCCTAACGGAAGCATCACGCCGGTCAGTCTTTCCCGTTATCCTATTTTTAACGAATTGGCTCAACAGGCTTTTCAGTCTCAACGATTTACGAAGCCGACCAGGGTAAGGGTCAATTTTAATTACGATCCCAAGGTCTGTGGCAGCATGGCAACGGCGGCTCCTCCTTTGCTGAACAATCCCAGTAATAATAATCCGGCGATCGCCCCAAACCCATCTATACCGAGTAATTCAACGGTAAATCCTCTCAATTCCGCTTACCGACGAGTGCCTGAGTTACCAACCCTACCGCGTTCTGGTGGAACTATGCCTAATTCCTCTCCGGTGCAAGGCCCCTCTCAAACTCCGGTTCTCAGTCCTCCCTCTGACAATCGTCGCCCTGAGTTAAGAACGCCTGACTCTAATCCCAATCCGACTAACAGCAATTCGTCATCTCCCTCTCTGCCCCCCGCTTCACCTGAAACGGCCACGCCAACGCAGTCAGAGATTACCCCGTCTCCTGCGATTATGCCTCCTAAACCTGCTGCTGTCGCCCCAACCATTCCGCCTGTTGAATTGAAACCTTCTGTTACGCCTAAACCAGAGACCACCGCAACCCCTTCCGAAAATCGATCGCAGCCAGAAACGAAGCGATCACGTCTCTTTAATAATAATCGTCCGACTGTTCGGCTGAGTCCTCGTTCCTCTGTCAATACAACTCCTGATCCTACTCCTGCTGAGGTTAAACCGACTCCGGAAGTAAGTAAACCAACGGATGGATCAACGGAAAGCAGTTCTTTGGCGGCACCAGCCGTAGGCAAGAAATAGCGATCGCAAATCCCAAAGATGATCTTTTAAAAGCAAGTTCTGAAAGGCTTCAATCGTCAATCCAGCTTCTTGTATAATTCCACGCAGTGTCACACCTTGTGGTCTATTTTGTAGTCTCTTTTGAAATGTGGCTAGATATTCTTGGACGTTGCTGATTTACAGTATGAATCTCTAAAGATGTGATTTTCAAGGCTTTTAGAATAGTTGCCAAATCGAGATTATTATCCGTTAATAGAGCTTGATAAACGTTATCATTTTGTTTGTTATTTTGTTCAATAATTTGTTTCATTATCTGACAACGGGCAATATCTTTCAGAGCCACAATAATTAATTCTGGATCACCTTCTTCTAAAGCAGCTTCGAGATGGGCAACTATATTTTCTTGGGTTTGTAAATGTTCGGTGACATCCCAGGGAAGAGTTTGAGTGGTAGTCATGGTTAATTCCTATAGATTTCGGGCTAATTATAAGGCAATTTGAATATTTTTCAAAAGGCCCATTACATTTCATTAATCTACCCAGCGATCGCATTAACAATAACCTTTTAGCAATTGTTCTATAATTGAATCGTCATCAACAATATCGGCGGCAAGATTGTAGTCAACTCTACATTTGGCTTTCCGAAAATAACCACTATAAGAAAACGACTTTCCTTTTTGCTTATAAAATTCAATTTGTTGTTCTACGATTTGATCTACCTTGGCAATTGCATATCGATAAGCTTCTTCTAGTTTGTCTGGCTGATTGATTGTTGTCAAATTATTTTCTAAATATTTGTACACACCATAAGCAATTAATTCGGTAGCATGGCTTATATAATCTTTCGTTGCTTGTTGGATTTCTTTATTGCTTTGAACATACCGATAAATTTTGTAGGAATAAATTAATTGCGGATATATTGGTGAATCCTTCTCTCCATTAAATAATTTATGTAAAGGATGACTATTATTATTTGTTGCGTCAAAAATAGCTTCCATTACTTCATAGATACTATTCTTAGCGGTTTCTGGTTGCTCATAGAAAGTTGCATACCAAAAACGAAAAAGTGTATCGCTTTCAATTGCAGATTGCAATTGTCTGCTAAGATTGTTGGAGAAAACTTCGCCACGTTTTGTAATATAGGCAACTCCTTGATTAGCAAATATTTCTTTTACGTATAAATTGAAGTCTTTATTACTCACTTTATCCTTATAAGAAATAGGAGTTTGAGTATTAGTAGCATCCGTAATTTTTTCGACTATTTCGGTGTTGCTGGTTTCATATAGACGCACGTTTACAAAAACGTTTTCAAGACCACTAATTCCTTTGCGTTTGTTCTCCCTAAATACTTCATAGATAACACGGGTAGTTTGTAAACCATTGACAATAATAGGATTATAGACGGGCAAAATATACTGTCCACCTTGCAAATTTGATGGGATTTCCATTTTTTCACATATAATTGTGACACCATTATTAAGCAGAGGAAAATAGATCGCCGAGTCTAGGTTTATTAATGTTTCTTTCATCCTTTGGTTCGGTCTAACCTTGAATCCCAAAAAAGAACGAATATTGTCAGAAAATAAAAATTCATAAGTATTGTTGGCAGATAATTCTTGCTCAACTAATTTACAAAGTTCATTAGCTTCAATGCGAAAATTTGCGGCTCTTACATTACCCACCGAATAAGTATATAAACCTTGTCCTTGTCTATCAGAGGTTATAATGTTTGAGGTTTGAGGATTAAAAGTAAACTTGATATCTTTACGTTTAGCTTGAGCTTTAATAAGTTGGCTTATTTTTTCATAAATTGCGTCAGTATCCCAGATTTCAAATTCCTCTGGTTTATTATAATGATTATAATTTTGAGCATTGGCAGCGTAACCTGGATCGTTATTAGAACCATGATAAATAAAATAATATTTAATCTCGATGATAAAGCCATCTCTTGATAATTGGTTATACTCTTCAATTTTAGGCTGAAGTAATTCTGTGTTTTGTTTGGCTATTCCTTGAATAAAAAGATCATCTACATCATGACGAAATTTATCTAGCTCGTTTGCTTTTAAACTTTTGCTATTTTTACACTGAAATACCATTAATGTATAGTAGCCACCTTGCTCTACGAATACAGCCCCATCAATTCCGCCATCTTTTCCTTTGAGGTTTATTTTGTCTTCCAATTTTTGCCTGATTTGAATATCATCATATACCTCTTGAAAAGGACGCTCTGTAATCGCAGCAATCGAAAAAACTTCAAAAGATTTATCTTTATCTATGTTAAATTGCTCAGAGATTCTATTTAAATATCCATCAATGAATAGTTCTTTGTTGTCCATTTTGAATTTATTTGATTTTAAATACTTCAATGTATGGCTTGGATTGTAGCACAACTTCAGAGTGAGTTGAATCGGTTTAACCACTAACCGTCATGATCGTTGAATATAACTTTTTAAGTCTTTAGGCATTAGATATGCTCGCCCCCTAGCACCTAAAGCCAAACTTTTCCCCATGATTAGAGATTCTTATCGCAAATCCGATAAATGGTATTGCCAAATGATTTATATTGCTCTATGATAAGTCTCACAAGATAACCAAGAGTCTATGGTGACAAGGGAAACTCTTTCACCGTAAGCATTCCATCTATTTCCGACTGAGGGGAAACCTATGTTAGAGAGCCTAAGCCAGGTCGTCTGGCTAGTACCTTGTTATGCCCTATTAGGGGCAATTTTAGCCATACCCTGGTCGCCAGGCATCATTCGCCAAACAGGGCCGAGACCTGCTGGCTATATCAGCATTGCCATGACCGCGATCGCCTTGGTACATAGTCTATTAGTATTGAAATTTATCTGGGATAAACCCGTCATTGATTTATCCTTTCCCTGGTTACACGCCGCAAACTTAGATATTAGTCTCGACTTTGAAGTATCCGCCGTCAATGTGGCCGCTCTGGTCTTAATTACAGGCTTAAACCTAGCAGCGCAAATCTATGCGGTGGGCTATCTGGAGATGGATTGGGGTTGGGCCAGATTTTTCTCCCTCATGGCTCTCTTTGAGGCTGGACTTTGTACCCTCGTGCTATGCGACTCCCTTTTCTTCAGCTATGTTGTACTAGAGATATTGACCTTGGGAACCTATATGCTGATTGGCTATTGGTTCAATCAATCCCTAGTAGTAACGGGCGCGAGGGATGCCTTTTTGACCAAACGGGTGGGCGATTTAATCCTGCTGATGGGGGTCGTGGCTCTGCTACCTGTAGCGGGAACTTGGAACTATGGCGGTTTAGCGGCTTGGGCAAAAACAGCTAGTCTTGATCCGACCTGGGCAACCTTACTCTGTCTCGCTCTGATTGCTGGCCCCCTCGGTAAATGCGCTCAGTTTCCCTTGCATCTCTGGTTAGATGAGGCCATGGAAGGCCCTCTACCTGCCACTATTTTGCGTAATACCTTAGTTGTAGCCACAGGCGCTTGGGTATTGGTTAAAATTCAACCGATTTTGACCCTTTCTCCTCTGGCTTTAACCGTAATGATGGCCATTGGGGCAACAACAGCGATCGGGGCTTCCCTAATTGCGATCGCCCAGATAGATATTAAACGCTCCTTGTCCTATACCGTTAGTGCCTTTATGGGATTAGTGTTTATTGCCGTAGCAACAGGGGAAACAAGTACAGCCCTGCAATTAATCCTAACCTATACCTTGGCTATGGCCATTTTGGTGATGTGTGTAGGTGGCATTGTTTGGAATAATGTTACCCAGGATTTAACCCAGTATGGTGGGCTTTGGTCGCGTCGTCCTATCTCTGGTTTAAGTTATCTCGTGGGTATGGTTTCTTTAATTGCCCTACCTCCCTTTGGCAACTTTTGGGCTTGGTTAAAATTAGCAGAAACTTGGAATGAACAAAACCCCATTTTATTAGGCGTTTTACTCTTTGTTAATACCCTTACAGCCTTTAGTGCCACCCGTGAATTTTGCTTAATCTTTGGCGGTAAACCGAAACCGATGACCGTGCGATCGCCGGAAGCTTTATGGCCCTTAGTCGTGCCGATGGTGATTACCGTAGGCTTTGCTTTACATAGTCCCTTAATTTTAAAACAATGGCATTTATTACCCAGTTTTGCAGATATTAACCTGACTTTTACGGGCATTTTAATCGCCTCTAGTTTAATTGGTGTTAGTAGTTCTGCTTTTATCTATCTCAATCCTGCCATTACTAAGCCAGTTCAATTACCCATTAAACCCTTACAAGATTTCTTTGCCTACGACCTTTATACCGCCCAAATCTATAAAGTCACTATCGTGGCGATCGTCGGTGGAATTTCCTACATTGTTAACTGGTTTGATAAATTTGTTGTAGATGGATTCGTTAACTTAGTTGGTGTCGTAACCCTTTTTAGTGGTCAAAGCCTAAAATACAATGTTACAGGGCAAACCCAATTTTATGTCCTTTCTATTGTCTTAGGATTAACCTTAATTGGAGCTTTCTTAAGTTATCCTTTCCTTAATCAATTCTTCTAATGATTATATTTTCTCCTTAAAAAAGGGGAATGGAGGATCAAATACAGTATTATAAGTGTTAACTAACTATTAACCTCAACTATTCCCAAAAGAACCAATGTCAAAATTTAACTCTATCAATCGCCGTCATCTTATCCAATACGGGGGCGGTTTTATCGGAACCAGCTTAATGGCAACAGTCTTAGGCTCTAATCTCATTAATGCTCCCGTTGCCAATGCTCAAAATAAAGATGTTACTCCGGATGAAGCTCTCAACAAATTAATGGAAGGTAATGATCGCTTTGTTAATCAAAGACGAACTAACCGCAATCAAACTAAAGAGCGTTTAGCTGAAGTTGCAGAAAGTCAGGCTCCTTTTGCCGCGATTTTAGGTTGTGCGGATTCCCGTGTTCCCTCTGAGATGATTTTTGACCAAGGTTTGGGTGATCTTTTTGTCTGTCGCGTTGCGGGCAATATTGCTACCTCCGAAGAGATTGGCAGTTTAGAATTTGGCACGATGGTTTTAGGAGCTAAAGTTTTACTCGTGATGGGCCATGGGCGCTGTGGAGCAGTTAAAGCAACGATTGAAGGTGGACGTTTTCCTGGACAAATTGGTCGTTTGATTGATGGGATTCAGGTCGGTGTTGAACGAGCTAAACAAAGTGCAGGTACAAGTAAGTTAGAAAATGCCATTAAAGCCAATGTTCTTTACCAGGTAGAAAAGTTGGGTAAATCAACGGTTATTGGCGAATTAGTTGATAAAGGTCAATTAAAAGTTGTTGGAGCCTATTATGATCTGGATACAGGAAAAGTTTCTCTTCTAAGCTAGTAAAAAATGAGGGGAAAAATTGGGCGCAAGGAGTTCGATAAACTCGCTGACGACCTTGCTCCTCTGCTATAAATTAAAAGTTTATGGCCTCCCAATCTTCCCCTTCCTCTCAATCTTCCTCATCCCCCCGCCTCCTCCCTCTCAATCTTCCTCATCCCCCCGCCACCTTCCTCGCTCTGTCTAAAACACCTATGCTAACAACCTTATTAATTATCCCCGTTATTGGAGCTTTAATTGTCGGTTTCTTTCCGGGCAATTTAGAGGCGAAAAAATTACGTCAGATCACCGAAGTTTTTGCCGTTATTACCCTGCTTTGGTCACTATATTTACTCTCTCAATTTGATCTCAGTAATCCCCAGTTTCAATTTCAAGAATACTTTCCCTGGATTCCCCAGTTAGGTTTAAGTTATAGTCTCGGTATTGATGGATTATCCTTACCGTTAATTATTCTCAATGGTTTGTTAACGGGGGTTGCAATTTATAGTATTGGCCCGAACTTAGATAGATCGCGGCTTTATTATGCCTTGATTTTATTCATTAACGCGGGCATCTCAGGGGCCTTAATGGCAGAAAACCTGTTACTGTTCATTATTTTCTATGAATTAGAACTCATCCCTTTTTACCTGATGATTGCTATTTGGGGCGGTGAAAAACGGGGTTATGCTTCCATTAAATTCTTGCTTTATACGGCCATTTCGGGACTGCTTGTATTGGCCGCCTTTTTAGGAATTGGACTGCTGGGCAATAAAGGTTCCTTTGACTATAGTTCCTTGATGACCTCAGGATTTTCCGATACCGCTAAATTTATTTTATTAACTTTAATTTTAGTGGGTTTTGGCATTAAGATTCCTCTAGTTCCCTTGCATACCTGGCTACCCGATGCTTATACCGAAGCTTCTCCAGCTACAGCTATTTTATTAGGGGGAATTTTAGCAAAGTTAGGAACTTATGGTTTGATTCGTTTCGGCTTACAACTGTTTCCTGAAACCTGGGTTCAGTTCTCCCCTGTCCTCGCGATTATTGGTACTATTACAGTGATGTATGGAGCCTTAGCCGCGATCGCCCAACGGGATATTAAACGCATGGTTGCCTACAGTTCCATTGGTCACATGGGTTATATCTTAGTAGCGGCGGCAGCAGGAACAGAATTAAGCGTACTAGGAGCCGTTGCTCAAATGATCAGTCACGGCTTAATTTTAGCCCTCCTCTTTCACCTCGTTGGCATTGTTGAACGTAAGGCTGGAACCCGTGATTTAGATGTTTTAAATGGGCTAATGAATCCGATTAGAGGATTACCTCTAACCAGTGCTTTATTAATTACCGCCGGCATGGCCAGCGCAGGCATTCCAGGTTTAGTCGGATTTGTTTCTGAATTTATCGTCTTTCAAGGCAGTTTCACCACCTTTCCCATTCCGACTTTGCTCTGCATCTTGGCTTCAGGTTTAACCGCCGTTTACTTTGTTATTTTGTTAAACCGTACTTGCTTTGGCAAACTGGATAATAAGTTAGCCTATTATCCTAAAGTTTTACCCTCAGAAAATATTCCTGCTTTAGTCTTAACTGCCATCATTTTTTTCCTGGGCATTCAACCCAACTTTTTAGTTAAATGGATTGAACCCACCACCGATCATCTAGTTGCTCAAACTCTCACGGTTGAATATCAACACATTGCCGAAAAACCTTCAAAAATTTCTCTCCTTTTTAAGGCAAGCTAGAAAATCCGTTCTCCCCCCCTTTTTAAGGGGGGCTAGGGGGGATAAAAACGCTCCTACAATACACATTTATTTTAAACATAAAAACTATGACCGCCACCTTAATCGCCCCTAAAATTGCTCCATCTAAGCATCCCCACGCCAATATTATTCATCGTCTTGAAGCAGGCGGGTCAATGTTGCCTGATACCCCTGAAAACTTGATGCAAATTATCGGTATCTATAAAGCTTACGCAGTGCCGATGGACTTTTATTGGCGGGATTTATTGTACATCGCTGAGCAGGTTTTTCTTGAGCCTTTACCCTTTTTCAAATATTTTTTACCCCAGGAATATTTAGACTTAGAAAATCACTATGCGGGAGATAATGCCGATCTGAGAATTTGGCGGGGTCGGGGTACGGCCCATCCCGAATTATTAGAATTTATGGAAAAGGGTAAAACCCGAAAAATGCCCAAACTTTTCCATCATTTATGGCACGATCGCATCAATATGGAATTTGCAGAAGCCTGTATGCAAGCGATGTTATGGCATGGTCGGGATATGGGCTGGGGATTATTTGATGCCTATCTAGATAGTGATGAATATAAAGCCAATGCGGATCGGGCAATTAAAGCCTATTTTAAAAATAATCCTGCCATGTTGGCCCTCTATAAGCTCTTTCCAGAGATGTTTTTAGAGCAAGTGAGAATGATGTCCTATTATTCCAATTTAGGGCTGTTTTGGGAAGTCATGGCTCCTGTCTTTTTTGAAATGTCCGATATTTACGATGAGGGTGGTTTTAAGGGCGTTCCCGATGCCATGAATTTTCTCGTTAATGGTATCTTTGCGATCGCGGGTCGTCCTATCTATCATCGTGTGAATATTCGCGGCGAATGGTTTGAGATTATTCCCAAATCCAAGGGATTTACCTGGCTCTATGAAGCGGCTTTGCCCTACGTTGAGGCGGTGTTTTATCGCACGTCACCTTTCCGGGGAACCAAATCCTATAATGCCCAGGCGAAACAGGTTCCTGAAGACCAAAAAGATTTTCACTACGGTATTTTATACGCTGATGTTTTTCCCGTCGGAACAGCAGGTATTCCACCGACCTTGTTGATGGATGATATGTATCATTTTCTGCCCGATTATTTGATTAAATATTATCAGGAACATTGTCGGGGTGAGGATGATATGCTGATTCAATTAGGCATTACCTTTCAGCGATCAATGTATAACGTCACTTCGGCAGTAATTCAAGCCTTACGGACAGCTTTGTTATATCCCTTAGATGATCCCAATCCTCGTCATTTAGAAAAAAATCGTCAATTTTTCGAGTCTCAAATGGATCGTTTTCTGCGTCCAGAAGCCCGCTTGAACGATATTCAAAATCCCGATTATCGTTAACAATTTGTCTTTTTTCTACAAATTTTGCCCCCCCTAGCCCCCCAACTTTGGGGGGAATCAGAATCTAAGTAATTCGGTCAAGCAGTATTGCCAATTCTAAACAGTTCTTTTCTTTAAGTCCCCCAGTATTGGGGGATTTAGGGGGCAAAAAATAAACAAAAGCTCACAAATAAACTAAATTAAGAGAAAAATTATGCCTGATATTGTTGATATTGCTGTGAGTAACGAAGGCTTTTCTACCCTAGTTACCGCCGTTAAAGCTGCCAACTTAGTAGAAACCTTAAAAAGTCCCGGCCCCTTTACCGTTTTCGCACCGACGGATGATGCTTTTGCCAAACTTCCCCCTGGAACAATTACTACCTTAGTACAAAATATTCCCCAATTAACCCGTATTTTGTGTTATCACGTTGTCCCAGGCAAATTAATGAAAGCTGATTTGGAAAGATTGTCATCGGTAACATCTGTGGAAGGTTCACCCATTTCTCTAGATTTTACTGAAGCTTTTGAAGTCAAAAATGCCACTGTTGTTGCGGCGGATATCGAAGCCGATAATGGGGTTATTCATGTGATTGATAATGTGATTTTAATGGGTTAAGTTGTTGAGAGGAACCTCAAGCTGGAACATCTCGCGGATCAAGGTTGAAAGGCGATCGCCCCTTGAGGCAATTCGACAAACATGGGAAGATAGAGAGGCTTATGCTTTTCTCCTCTGTATATAACCCTCTATTTTCCCCAATCCCCTATGCAATGTCGTGTCTGTGATTCCACCCAGCTAGAATTGGCCGTTGATCTTGGTTCCCAACCCTGGTGTAACCATTTTCTGAAACCCGAAGAAGTGGGACGGGAACCCTACTATCCATTGCGAGTGTTGTACTGTCATGACTGTAAAACGGTACAGTTGGATTACACGGTTAAAAAAGAGATTATGTTTGGCGACCATACCTATTTATCGGGTGTGACCAAATCCCTGAGTGAGCATTTTCGTCAAGTGGCCCTAGAAGTAGATGAACGATTTTTTAAAGATAAAACTCAGAAAGCCGTATTAGATATTGGTTCCAATGATGGAACACAATTAAAGCATTTTCAAGCTCTGGGATACGAGGTTTTAGGGGTAGAATCTTCCAAAACAACGGCTAAAATTGCTAATGATGCAGGTGTGCCAACCCTGAATGATTTCTTTAATTTAGAAGTCGTTAAAAATCTAGATCGTCAATTTGATGCCATTAATGCGGCAGGAATCTTTTTCCATCTTGAAGAATTACATTCAGTCACGGAAGGTATTCGCGAAGCTTTAGCCAAAGATGGCGTATTCGTGGTGCAGTTTCTTTATATGAAAAGCATTGTCGAAAATCTCGCTTTTGATCAGATTTACCATGAACATCTGCTTTATTATAATCTTCAGACCATTGAAGTGCTATTAAATCGACATGGTTTAGCAATGTTTGATGCCTACTTTGCTCCCATTCATGGCGGTTCGATTGTTGCGTTTGTGGGTCATCAGGGCAGTCGGCCAGTCAGCGATCGCCTACAGACCATGAGACAGGCAGAAAAAGAGGCAAAGAGTAATGAATTTCAAACCTATCTGGATTTTGCTCAACGGATTGAACAAATGAAAGTGGAAAATCTTGCCTATTTAGAGCAGGCTAAACAAGCAGGGAAAAGCATCTGGGGATTTGGTGCCCCCGTTAAAGGCAATACCTTGCTGAACTATTTTGGCATTGGCACTCAGTATTTAGATTACTTAGTAGAAAAAAATGAATTGCGTCGCGGCTTATATTCCCCTGGAATGCACATTCCCTTAAAAATTGAGAAAGAATTAACCGAATTGCCCGATATTTACTATGTTTTAGCCTGGAATTTTAAACGAGAAATCTTAGCTAATAATCAAGCCTTGATTGATCAAGGTGTGGAATTTTTCTTCCCCGTTAATCCGCCGGATGCTTAAATAAGAACCTTCATCGATTTTAGGCATTGTTTACTGAAGATTATTGGGGATAATAATGACTGTTGAACTGCGAAGTTATGTCTATTTAGATAGTTTACAACCTCAACACGCAGCCTATATTGGCACGGTGGCAGTGGGCTTTTTGCCTTTACCAGGGGATTCCTCTCTTTGGGTAGAAGTTTCTCCAGGTATTGAAATTAATCGCATTACCGATATTGCACTCAAATCTGCCGTTGTTCAGCCAGGAGTACTATTTGTAGAACGACTCTATGGTTTATTGGAAATTCATTCCTCAAATCAGGGAGAATTGCGGGCGGCCGGTCAAGCAATTTTGAGTTATTTAGGGGTTAAAACCCACGAATGTCTCAAGCCCCAGGTGGTTTCTAGTCAAATTATCCGCAATATTGACGCTTACCAGGCCCAATTAATTAATCGCAATCGACGAGGGCAATTATTGTTAGCGGGTCAAACGTTATTTGTCTTGGAAGTTCAACCCGCCGCCTATGCTTCTTTAGCGGCCAATGAAGCGGAAAAAGCGGCCCTAATTAATATTTTACAGGTGAGTGCGATCGGTAGTTTCGGACGACTCTATTTAGGAGGTGAGGAAAGAGATATTATTGCTGGATCACGGGCTGCCCTAGCGGCGATCGAGAATGCCCCTGGACGCAAACCAATGTTGTTAGGCAAACAGGAATAATTTACCCATCATTTATCTCAAAAAACTCAACTTTCCTTGAGAAAAGCTTGATAACTTTCCCCCATTTCCTTAACAGCCGCTTCGTAAAATTGTTTACCCTGTTCTGGGGTGGCAAGGGCCGGATTTGACCCCATACGACCATCGGGATAATGTTGTCGAAAATCTTTGGCACCATAAATGCTATGGCCGGAGGCAACGGGACTACTGAGGGGAACATTTTTAATGGCTTCAGGATAGACAAATTGAGTGAGGGCAACTTCACTGGGGGTGGCATGGGAACCTTCTTCACTACCGTAGAGTTGCTTGGCTAATTGATAAACGGAACGGGCCATAAACCAATTTCCGACTTGACAGCGTACTTGGGCCGCTTTATCAAGACGCAATAATTCTAGCTGGTAATACACTTCCGAAAAAGCCGCTTTCAGGGTCGCAATATTACCACCATGACCATTCAGAAAATAAAAATGAGTAAAGCCAGCCCTAGCCAAACTGGTGACAGAATCTAATACTACTTGAATGAGGGTACTGGGACGCAAACTGATACTACCAGGGAAGGCTAAATGGTGTAGGGCCATGCCCACAGCAATGGTCGGGCCAATCATAGCTCCCGTTTCTTCTCCCACTCCCTTGGCGATCGCCTCTGCACAGATCGCATCCGTTCCAATTAATCCCGTCGGGCCATGTTGCTCGGTGGAACCAATGGGAAGAATAATCCCTGTAGAAGACTTAAGGTATTCTTCCACTTCTGGCCAAGTGCAAAGCTGAAGTAACATTTGGTGTTAAAAAACTCCCCTAAAATTTTTAACGACTCCAACCTGAAGTGTTGAGACGCTCTTTTCTATGGTATATCTTGGCATGGAAGCTCACCTCATCCCACCTTTTATGCTATCCCTTGACGCACCAACCTTCCCCAAGACCCCAGAGTTAGTCCGAACTCATCGCATTCTGATTGTTGAAGATGAAGAAGTCATTCGGCAAATGATTGTCATTGCCCTAGAGGAAGAAGGTTATGAAGTCATTACTGCCAGTGATGGCCGTTCTGCCCTATCTCTCCTCCAGGAACTTGAGGTAACAACGGGAAAACCGTCGGTGGACTTAGTCTTATTAGATTTGATGTTACCCCAGGTGAATGGCCTGGATATTTGTCGTTTATTACGCTATCACGGCAATACCATTCCGATTCTTATTTTGAGTGCTAAAGCCAGTGAAACTGATCGGGTTCTGGGTTTAGAAGTAGGAGCCGATGATTATCTCACCAAACCCTTCAGTATGCGGGAGCTAATTGCTCGCTGTCGTGCTTTAATTCGTCGTCAAAATTTTAGTGTGGTTTCTCCCCTCCCCTGTCGCAAATTTCGGGATTTATCTCTCTATCCCCAGGAATGTCGTGTTATCTTGCGTGGCGAAGAAATTGCTCTGGCTCCTAAAGAGTATCGCCTTTTAGAATTATTTATGAGTTATCCGCGGCGCGTCTGGTCACGGGAGCAACTGATTGAGCAGGTTTGGGGTGTGGATTTTATGGGAGATACGAAAACTGTTGATGTTCATATCCGTTGGCTCAGGGAAAAGCTAGAAGTTGACCCCAGCCAGCCAGAGTATATTATTACAGTACGGGGTTTTGGTTATCGTTTTGGTTAAATGGGATGCTCACTTCCCTTGCCCCTTTATGGTTCGATTATGGACTTTTTAACCTTACTTTTGGGGGTTATAGTTGGTTTTGGCTTAGGAGCTTGGGAACGATATCGCCTTAAAAGCCGCCTCCGCCCTCTGCTCACCTCTCTCCCTGATACGGCTGAGGTGGCCCAATCTCTTTCCCTTACCTCTTTAGTGCGTCGAGAGATTACCTATCTTTCAGAAAAATGTCAGGCTTACCAGGAGGAACTAGAGCTTTGGCAATATTTGATGGAGCAGTCTCCCCTTGGTTATCTCCGCATTGATGCGGATAATCATTTGCGCTGGTGTAATCCGCAAGCCCAACAGCTTTTAAAAATTGATCGCTGGCAGCCAGACCAATTACGTCTCGTCCTTGAATTAGTACGTTCCTATGAGTTAGATCAGCTAATTGAAAAAACCCGTCAAAGCCAACAAAATTGGGTGGAGGAGTGGTTTTTTTATCCGGCTCCAGAATCGACCGAAAATAGCCAACCAATTCTTGCGCTCTCTTCTCGTTTGTTAAGGGGTTATAGTTACGCGCTGCCCCAACAGCAGGTAGTGGTGATGCTAGAGGATCTGCAACCTTTGGCTGAATTAACCCGTAGCCGCGATCGCGCCTTTTCTGATTTAACCCACGAACTCCGCACTCCCCTTACTGCTATTTCTCTGGTGGCAGAAACTTTGGAAAAACGGTTACAAAACCCGGAACGCCAATGGGTAGAACAAATGTTGGGCGAAACGAATCGATTACAATATTTGGTAGAAAATTGGCTAAACTTGACCGCTATTCAGGAAAATCCGCAACAGTTTTTGCAATATCAACCGTTAGAATTGCGAGAGTTGATTTTTGACCGTTGGCAGAGTCTTCAACCCCTTGTACAGCGTAAGCCGGTGCGATGGCAATATGAAGGGCCGGATGAAGTGAAGTTAGAAGCTGATCCCGATCGCCTCAGACAGGTTTTTTTAAATCTTTTGGATAACAGTTTGAAACATAGTCCTCCCGACGGTTTAATTGAAGTAAAAGTACAGTATCTAGAGACAAAAGCTGTTTGGGAGATTCAAATCATTGATCAAGGGGAGGGGTTTTCAGCCGCCGATTTACCCTATGTTTTTGATCGGCTGTATCGGGGGGAAGTTTCCCGTACTCGTCAAGGTTTGGTGCGAGAGCGACAGGGTAGTGGTTTGGGATTGGCGATCGCCAAGGAAATTGTCGAAGCCCATGGAGGAACCCTCACGGCCCATAATTCTCCTTTAACCGGAGGAGCCTGTCTGACGATCCATTTACCGTCTCGCCCAATAACGGCCTAGTAACTGTAGGGATCGGCTGGGGTGGGAATAGCCTTAATGGATTGAGCTTTGAGCACAACTTGCCGTTTATTCGTCACGCCTTGACTAGAACCACTACTATTGGGCAACGTCTCTGTGATCATTTCGCCTTGGATTTCGAGCCAACCATCCTGGGGATACTGTTGACGACTGCCGGTTAATTTCACAGGTAAACCGACCGGATAGGCATCTACCGCACAACAGGTCAAAATAAATCGACTGATCAATAAATAGTTATCGGGCAGATCGGGAGAATAGACAACGAAACCCCGAATTTTAGCCTTTTGGCCAGCGTAGGCATCGGGTTCAGGGTAAGCATTAATCGTCCGAATCCAATCAATCAGCGATCGCTCTTCGGGTTTAATATTGGCAGCAAAACTTTCAGCTTGAATTTGGGTCGCCGGTAAAGTATTACTAATCCCTCTCTGGAGAGCAACCTGACTACTAAAAACAGTGGGGGGAATCAAAAATGCCAAGATCGCTGTGATTAACAGTAAAGCACTGCCTAGACCGACAGGCAGCAGGGTAATATGGGCAACGGTATCCTTGACAGACGATGAGCGATGCTTGCGAAATAACCGTTTTAGCCATTGTCCTCCCCGAATCACACTTAAGCCAACGAGTACCACCCCAGTCATGGTCACTAAGCCAAAATAGTTGGGATGAACGAGTAATCTTAATTCACCACTGAAGGAATATCGCAACATCAAAAGTCCCCAGGCAAAAATAGCCAAAATATCCACCGTTGGCAGCAGCAATTGGGTAGTAAAGGACTTAAGAGACAGCAATGATTTCATAACGATGGCCAAAATAAAGACAAGATAGGCTAATTGCTAAAATAGATAACTATGGATTAAGGCCAAAATAAAGGTCAACTGGGCCGCTAAAACCAAAAGATAGACAATAATTTTAGCCCGAAAGATCGAGAGCATTAGTCCAATACTCTTAATATCAATCATGGGGCCAAAGATTAAAAAGGCCAACAGAGAGCTACTGGTAAAGGTTGAGGCAAAGGAAAGGGCAAAAAAGGAATCAACGGTAGAACAGACAGAGACAATTCCCGCTAATAGCATCATGGCCAGAATCGAGCTAATGGTTCCCTGACCTAAGGTTAAGATCAATTCCCTGGGAACAAAGGTTTGAATGGAAGCGGCGATCACACTTCCCAGGATCAACATTCCCCCCAATTCCCGTAATTCCTGGCTAACATTTTCCACAAACAATTGCCATCGCTGAGGAGCCAAGGGAGACAGAGCCGGATTGAGCTTACTCGATAAATTTTCATCTAAGCGTAAGGGTTGGCCTGGGGTTCCCAGTAAATAAGTTCCTGATTGCAACAAAGGTGAAACTAGCTCTTTTGGGGCTTGAAGGCTTAAATTGCTTCGTTGTAAACGTTGAGCTAAGAGAGGTTGCAATAAAGGAGACGCATCCTTCTGGACACTAAACACGCAGCTAATGGCGATCGCAATACTCAAGGAAAAAATAATCCGAAACCAAACAATTTCTGGCTGATCTCGAAATGCCACCCAGGTTGACCAAATGACAATGGGATTAACCGTCGGGGCCGCTAACAAAAAACCGATCGCCACCGAAGTGGGTAAACCCTTCATCAAAAAGCGTCGAGCCACAGGTACATTGCCACATTCACAAACAGGAAACAAAAAACCCATACAACTTCCCGCCAAGGCCCCTAAAATCGGCTGACGAGGTAAATAGCGAATTAATTTCTGCTCATCACTAAATAACAACAAGGCACTGGAAAGCAAAACCCCCAAAGTTAAAAAGGGGATAGCTTCTACTAATAAACTGAGAAAAATGGTAAAAGCTTGCTGAAATTGACTCATGGAAGAGTGGCCAGATATTACTTTTGGAGAGGAGTCGCCGAATTATTCTGGCCCGGCAGAGGCGGTTTTTTACCAGTTTTGACCTGATATTTAATGGCATCTAGCAGTTGTTTTAACTGCTTTTCCTCAGGATAAAGTTTAACGAGTTTTTCCATCGGCGCGATCGCCCCAGGTAAATCACCCATTTTTAACCGCACTTCCGCCAAACCTTGTAAAGCTGTGGGGTTTTCGGGTTCTCGTGCTAAAACTTTTTCGTAACCCTGGGCCACCTGCTTAAGATTATTTTTCGCTGATTGGGGAGAAGTTGTGGGACTGGAAGGAGGAGCCTGATTAAACATACTAAACATCGGAATCGTCATTGTCCCCAAGAAAGCCAAACTGGAGATGATGATTAAAAATTTTTGTAAATTGTTTTTGGAAGAATTCTCTGACATTATTCTCGCAATCTTTATTAAAATGAGTTGAAATTTTATGGGATCATTTAAAATCAGGTTGAGAATCTAAAACAGCTTATCTCTATCGTAGATTGATAATTCTAGACAAACTACTTATTGGTTAATTAATGTTCTTGAAATACCCTTGAGCTAGGCTAAGAGATTAGAATGTCTTGCTCTCCTCAAATGGAGAAATATATTGTGGTCAAACAGAGGTTAGTTAAACCCTAAAACTAAACATATTGATTAAAGTGAAAATAGCTATAGACTCCTCCACCAAAACTCAGCAGACAAATTAACGTTAAAATACCGAGGGTTTGAAGACTGTTAAAACCCGCAGAGCGAAATTCGATACGTCCCAAGATGGCTGCGGCCAATAAAACTAAAAATTCAACAAAGAGATTAAACCAACGTAAAACCAAAACGAACAAAAAAGACCAGATGAGAATCGAAACAATAGATCGAACTTCCGACTGCATCCAACTACCGACAAAAAAAGTCATCAAGGTGATAGGGGCGGTTAAAGCTAAGGAAGTCAGAATAATGGCCATTAACGCTAGGGCATGAATAACGGCAATAAAGATTTCCTGCTCCAATCCGATATGCCAATGCTGGAACTGTGCCAAGAGAATCTGACTCCAATCTAGGCTTTTGGCCGCAATATCCCAGCCAAAAACAGCATAGGTAATGATCAATAAGCCAGTGGAAAGTAGAGGACTTAAATTCAACCAGGCCATGAATAATCCTTGACAACGCAGAAGAAAACCAGAAGGGAATGGAAGAAAAGGAAAGTACCGCGATCAATAACTGATAGTCAGCTAACCGCGATCGCTTTTCCTCCCCCCATCCTAGCCTAGTCCTAAAATTAAGACATTGCTTGAATAATATAATCAAAGTAGGGAGCGGCTTCTTGGGCCTCTTCAATACTTAGTAAACCGAGGGCAGCGTCTTTTAGGCAACGAATCGCTTCCACCATGCCCGGAACCGGAACATTGAGGGAGTTATACATTTCCTTAACACCAACTAAACCGATTTTTTCAATGGGTTCTTGATTGCCAGAGAGAATCCCGTAGGTTATGAGACGGAGATACCATCCATAATCTCGGAGACACTGATTGTACTGGCGTTGACCATAAGCATTACCGCCAGGGGCACGAAAGTCAGGTCGCTTTCTAAATAATTGCTTTTGGGCTTGGTCAACAATTTTCTTTTCATTTTCAGCCAAGGTCTCAGCGATACGAATGCGCTGTTGGCCGGTTTTTAAAAACTCTTGGATACCCTGCAGTTCACCACTACTGGGATATCTGAGTTCGTCGTCTGCTTTCAGAATAACTTGACTAACTACGCTCATGATATCAACGGAAATCTAATATCTTCATAGTAGTTTAGCTTGAGTTGTGATCTCTCAGGACAAGTCTCACAGAAAAGCTAGAAGAAACTTAATGAGGAAAGAGTCGCTCTCAATCTCGATAAGACTCCCTTTTTCATCGATTTTCTCTAGCATTCTTGCTCAACGGATACATTAAATGTCCCTCTGCCTTAAAGATTAAAGGCTTCTTTTAAGGCGATCGCCTTGTCAGTTTTCTCCCAGGGTAAATCCAGATCATTGCGGCCAAAGTGACCATAGGCAGCTACATCCTGGAAGAAACGGCCTCCCCGTTCCGAGGGTAAACCCCGCAGATTAAAGGCTTGGATAATACCAGCAGGACGAAGCTCAAATAATTGATTAACAACGGCTAATAATGCTTCTTCATCCACCTTGCCGGTACCGAAGGTTTCTAGCATGACACTAACGGGACGAGCTACCCCGATCGCATAACTGACCTGAACTTCACATTTATCCGCTAAACCAGCAGCAACGATGTTTTTGGCGACATAGCGGGCTGCATAGGCAGCAGAACGATCAACTTTCGTTGGATCTTTCCCTGAAAACGCACCACCACCATGACGAGAATAGCCACCGTAGGTATCGACAATGATTTTACGTCCCGTTAAACCAGCATCACCTTGGGGGCCACCAATGACAAATTTACCCGTAGGATTGACCAGAAAACGGGTGCTATCATTAGGTTTCAGGGCAATATCGGCAAAAACCGATTGAATTACAGTCTCCCAAAGATCCGCCTTGATTTTAGCCTGTACGCTTTCGTTATCAGTCAAGCTGCCGATGGTGGCATCGTGTTGAGTCGAAACCAGAATGGTATCAATGGCAACGGGGATGCCATCTTCATAGACAATGGAAACCTGGGTTTTACCGTCTGGGCGAAGATAATTTAATTCTCCCGATTTACGGACGTTGGCTAGACCTAACGCCACCCGATGGGCCAAACTAATGGGCAAAGGCATTAATTCAGGGGTTTCATTACAGGCAAAACCAAACATTAAACCCTGATCACCGGCACCAATACTATCCAGTTCGTCTTCGCTCAGTTGATGACGTTGTTCCTGGGCGGCCGTTACTCCTTGGGAAATATCAGGGGACTGTTCATCTAGGGCGACTAACACTGCACAGCTATTGGCAGAGAAACCATTATCCGCATCGGTATAGCCAATTTCTGCAATTTTTTTGCGGGCAAGATCCACAAAATTGATATGGGCCTTGGTGGTAACTTCTCCAGTAATTAAAACGAGTCCGGTATTAACGACCGTTTCGGCTGCCACCCGACTGGCCGGATCATGGGCCAGCAGAGTATCCAGAATAGTGTCTGAAATCTGGTCACATACTTTATCAGGATGACCTTCAGTGACAGATTCCGACGTAAATAAATAACGTTTAGACAATTGACCGTAAGCCTCGCAAAGAAATGGGACAGTCTCTTAACTTGACACTCCACTCAACGGGGTGGATTCTTGGGCTGAACGCGGTTCTACTAAAACAATTGAGTTTTAGTCTTACTGGTTCATGTCTAGTCCGACTACACGCTTTCACGTCAGCCTCTTAATGGACTACTCCCACAAGCGTAAATTTCCCTGTGTCCCAGGGTATATAGCCTAATCTAAGGCCAAGCCATCCAAGAAGGAAGAGGTTTAAAAACTGATTTTTCGATAAATCAACCAATCATGATAGCGGTAATTTTCTTAAATGGTGATTAATAACGGTTGAAAGTTCTAGAGGTAATGGAAGGGAATGGGGTGTGGAAACTAGAATGGGTACATTAGACTTTGTGCAGTTTATGTTGAGATCAAGTTGGCGGTGATTATGTCTTTTCCCTGGGTTCAAGCTGCTTATATTCATCTTCCTTTTTGCCGTCGTCGCTGTTTTTACTGCGATTTTCCAGTAGTGGTGGTGGGGAATCACGCAAATTTAAGGGATCTAGCTGGGGTTCAATCCTATGTCGAAGCCCTTTGCCAGGAAATTCAAGTTACACCGTCTCAAGGTCAATCGTTAAAAACGATCTTTTTTGGCGGGGGAACGCCTTCTCTTTTGCCGATCGCCGATTTGGAAACCATTCTCCAGCAACTCGATCAAAAATTTGGAATTGATTCCAACGCAGAAATTTCCCTAGAAATTGATCCGGGGACTTTTACTCGTGAACAGTTGTCTGATTATCAACGCTTGGGGATTAACCGTCTCAGTTTAGGGGTACAAGCTTTTCAAGATGAACTGTTGCAATCCTGTGGACGTTTCCATTGCCTGGCGGATATTTATACGGCTGTTAACTGGCTACAGGCCATGGGTTGGCAAAATTGGAGTTTAGATCTGATCTCTGGTCTGCCTCACCAAACCCTTGCTCAATGGCAATATTCCCTCGAAACCGCGATCGCCCTTGGCCCCCATCATATTTCCTGTTATGACCTGGTGTTAGAACCGGTTACGGCCTTTGGTAAACGTTTTCAGCCAGGCGAAACTCCGCTTCCCAGCGATGAAAATGCCGCTCAAATGTATCGTCAAGCTTCTCATTTGCTGCAACAAGCGGGTTACGAACACTACGAGATTTCTAACTACGCCCAAAAAGATCATCAATGCCGTCATAACCGAGTCTATTGGGAAAATAAAAGTTACTACGGTTTTGGCATGGGAGCAGCCAGTTACACCAATGGCATTCGCTTTACTCGACCTCGTACCCGCCAATCCTATTACCATTGGCTGCAAGCCTATCAACAACAGAGCGGTCAGCTTTTTGACTCCTCCTTAGATTTAACAGAGCAGTTATTAGAAACCCTGATGTTAGGTTTGCGCTTGGCAGAGGGAATTCCCCTAGAACGTCTAAAGGAATTTGGCAATGCTTCCCTAGAAAAAGTGTTGAAAACCCTCGCGTTCTATGATGCTAATGGTTGGGTGCGGCAGCCGACAGAATGCTCACCTTTGATTGCGTTAACCGATCCAGAAGGTCTGCTATTTTCTAATACGGTTTTAACCGCTTTATTTAAGGCTTTTTCTGAGGAAAAGTGATTTTTGCCAAGGACAGCAAGTCGGCACTGGTTCAGCCTGTTTAAAAGTGGGAAGCCTTACTGGCTATGCCTTAGAGAGAAAAGCAGTCAATATAAAATTAAAAGATAACGACTTTAAAGTTATAGCTGGTTTAATCTCTATCGGGTATGATTCTCCGTCGCTTGCAACGTAAAATAAAAGAACGAGTCAATATATCCCTAAAAATCATAATGTTACAGCTTTAATACAGCACTTTGCGCTAGACAAGTCGCTATCCAAAACACCAAAACTCTTGCCTAAGAAAGATTACAGCCGACGACAGGAATATGTCATCACGTCATATAATTTAGTCACTGTACAACGGTTAAAAGCGGTATGGCATCAGTGACAGATTGATGTTGTGATGATGGGTATGTTAGGGTAAAAGTCCTTTTCCTTGCTAATCTGCGTTTGTCTGCCCTGTCTGCTTGCTTCTTCTGGTAATTGTTCTTTATGGCCGCCACTCCGTCTTTCTCTTCTCCCTCCTCCCGTAAAATCGAAAGTGACTGGCGATTATTACTTAAATTATTGCCCTATCTGCGGCGGTATCCTCGTTTGTTACCGCTCTCCATTATTTTACTAATTCCAGTGGCTTTTACTGGAGCTGTACAGCCTTTAATTGTTGGTCAGGCGATTTCTCTACTCCGCAAAGAATCGGTCTGGCCTATTTTGGCTCAGTTACCTTTAACGGAAGCCCTTCATAGTTTAGTACTTTTTTTATTGTTTACCATTGTTTTGCGACTGATTTTTGCTGGTATTCAAGGGTATTTAGTGCAAAAAATTGGCCAGGAAATTACGGCTGATGTTCGCAAAGATCTATTTGATCATATTACTTCTCTTTCATTGACTTTTTTCCATCGCACCCCTGTGGGTCGTTTAGTGACCCGATTGACGAGTGATGTGGAGGCATTAGGAGATGTTTTTGCCAGTGGTGCGATCGGGGTTATTAGTGATTTTATTTCTATTTTGGTGATTATTGTCGCGATTTTTTGGTTGCAATGGCAATTGGCCTTAATGTTAGTGGCGATGTTAATTCCTGTCACCCTTTTAATTATTTATTTTCAGCAACAATATCGTATTGCTAATTATCAGGTGAGGGAAGAATTATCTAAGCTGAATTCGATGTTACAGGAAAATGTGACTGGCATTAATGTGGTGCAATTATTTCGACGAGAAATTTATAATGCTGAGCAGTTTCGAGCAGTGAATAAACGTTATCGTCATGAGGTCGATCGCACCATTTTTCATGATTCGGCTGTGTCAGCAACTTTGGAATGGATTAGTTTAGTGGCGATCGCGGGTGTGTTGTGGTTAGGGGGAATTTTAGTGTTAAAGGATGCCCTAAGTTTTGGTAGTTTAGGAGCGTTTATTCTCTATGCCCAACGTCTTTTTAATCCTCTGCGTCAATTTGCAGATAAATTTACCATGTTTCAAGCTGGATTTACGGCGATTGAACGTATTGGAGAATTAATGAGTGAACCGATTGAAATCCGCGATCACGACATTTTAAGTAATCTCGACAGTAACCCTAAAAATCTCAGTTTGCAGGGAGAAATTCGTTTTGAAGAAGTTTGCTTTGCCTATAAAGCGGATGAATATGTTTTAAAAAATCTCAATTTCACGATTAAGCCTGGTGAAAAAATCGCCTTTGTCGGGCCCACGGGAGCAGGAAAAAGTTCTATTATTCGCTTGCTCTGTCGCCTTTATGAACCGACTCAGGGAAGAATCCTGGTGGATGGCATTGACATTCGTGAACTGTCCCAAGCTCAATTACGACGTTATATTGGGGTAATTCTTCAAGATAGTTTCTTATTTGCAGGGGATGTAAAGCGAAATATTACTCTCGGTGAAAATTATAGCCTCGCAGAAGTACAAAAAGCAGCCCAGCTAACGAATGTGGATCAATTAATTGAAGCTCTTCCCCAGGGATATAATACAGAATTGCGAGAACGGGGGAGTAATCTTTCTGGAGGACAAAAGCAATTATTGGCCTTTGCGAGGGTCGCTATTCGAGAGCCAAAAGTCTTGGTGTTAGATGAGGCTACGGCTAATTTAGATGTGGGAACAGAGGCCCATATTCAAAATGCCTTGATGCATTTATTAGAAAATCGTACTGCGATTATTATTGCCCATCGCCTGTCAACTATTCGTCACGTTGATTGTATTTTTGTTTTAAAACAGGGAGAAATTTTAGAAGAAGGAAGCCATGAACAATTGTTAGAAAAGGCCGGTCTTTATGCCAGCCTCTATCAATTACAGAGATTGGGTAAAGATTAAGATTAAATTCTAGGGATAAAGACGAGATAAATTTCAGGAGACTAGAATGATTAGCTCAGAACCCATTACGTTAAGTTTTAAAAATGTCACCTTAAGCGACGATCAATTTTATCAACTCTGCCAAGATAATGAAAATTGGCAACTGGAAAGAACGGCCCAAGGAGAATTAATGATTATGCCTCCCGTTGGTGGATTAAGTGGTAGTCGAGAAGCCGATTTGAACGCGGATCTGGTGATTTGGAATCGTCAAACTCGATTAGGGAGAGTATTTAGCTCTTCTACGATATTTCGCTTACCCAATGGTGCAGCCCGCTCTCCTGATGTAGCTTGGGTTAAATGCGATCGCTGGGAATCTTTGACCTTAGAAGAACAGGAAAAATTTCCGCCATTATGTCCCGATTTTGTGATTGAATTGCGTTCTCGCACTGATTCTTTAGTTCAACTTCAGGAAAAAATGCAGGAATATCTGAATAATGGTTTGCAGTTAGGCTGGTTAATTAATCCCCAAGCACAAGAAGTTGAAATTTATCGTCCTAATCAAGCCGTTGAAATTGTTCAGTTACCCATAACTTTATCGGGAGAAAAGGTTTTACCTGGATTTATTTTAGACATTTCTCTTTTCTGACTGGACAGTGCGAAGTTCTAGGAAAATCAACGAGTTTACTAGGGTTTCAGCCCCCAACGCCCTCAACTCTCTTCAGGACTCACGATCACTGAGAGGCTTTCAACGCAAGGCTTTTAGGCATTTTGTCAAAATGTCTGACAGAGAACTTCCCACTCACCAGTTTTCTGAAATAGAGAAAATTTTTAGTGAAGAATTGTCATAAACTCACATAAAATATTCTTCGGGTGTTAACTTAAGAAACCTATCTTTTACAGGGTCATTTCATTCTCGATCATAGCAACGAGTTTAATGAATTTTAGCACTCAAAAACGAGTCTTCATACAGCCTAAAACCTCGTATCCTCGTAGATGCACAAAACTGCACACTGGAAAATGAAATAGCCCTGCCATTATGTCCCTACGATAAATTTTATTTAATAGAAAAAATAGCCAAGATCGCATTAAATTTCATCCATTTTTCTGTAGGTACTTAACACTGTTAAGTCCTCCAATTAACGTAATAGAAGACAGCGTTAAAAAAAGGACATAATGGTATTATGTCCCTACGGTGGGTTTTGTTTAATTGATTATTAATATGGGAAACTATGACAACGATTGAGAAAGGTGATCGCGCTAGACTAGCTCTTATCACAAGACTTCCATTGCCTCAAATAAGGCTAAAAAATTCCCTTCTCCAAATCCTTGCTTTTGCTGACGGCGTTCGATTAACTCAAAAAAGAAAGTAGGCTGATCAAAAATAGGTTGGGTAAAAATTTGCATCAATAAAGCCTCTGGTTGTTGATCCGACCAGTCCAATAGGATTTCTAACGCTTCTAACGCTTGCCATTCCTGGGCATTAAACGCAAAATTGAGTAGCTGTTGAGAACGATGTTTCAGCGCAGCATAATAACTTTTAGGAATGGGCAAAAAACCTAGACCCTTTTGTCGTAAATCACTAACCGCTTGAAAAATATTTTGAGTATATAGAGCAATATGTTGAATGCCAGCCCCATGATTGTATTCTAAAAAAGTCTGAATTTGGGAATTATGGGTGCTAGGTTCATTAATGTTAAATTGCAGTTGCCCAGTATTATCAATTAACGCTTTACTATAAAGACCCGAATAATTGGTTTGAATTGTAAAAATTTGTTGAACTTGAAAATCAAATAAAGTTTTATACCAATCTACCGCTAAATCCAATTGACCCGCATGAACATTTAAAACCAGATGATCGATCGCCGTAATCTGAACAGAAGACTCCGATAGATCATTAACCCTAGAGATTGAAGTTTTATCTTTAACCAAAGTATGATAATAATCCCCCCAACCCTTAATTTTAAACGATTGAATTTCGCCGCTACTGGATGCCTTCTTTTGAAAAATTTGAATCCCTAAATCCAGAACTTTGGTGAACATTAGCTCTAAATCTTGAATCTGAAAGGCCAGATCCACAACACCACTGGGATGTTTTTTTAAATAGTCAGCCACAGGACTAAGGGGAGTGAGCGGAGCAGAGACTAAAAACAAAAGATGAGCATTGCCAACATATTCGGTCTGGGTACGAGTTTCCACTTTTTGCCCTAATGACTGCAAACCCATCGTTTGGATTAACCAATCCCTCGTCTGATTCGCATTCTCGACATAAAAATGAATATGATCGATGTTCATCGTTATTTTCCGTAGAAATTCAGTATTTATTTAATTGCCGTCAGCAATCCAAAACGAATCAAACCGCGTTGATAACCTCGCTGCATTAACCGAAGAGATAAAGCGGCCTCAATCGTTTTGCAGCCCGCCTGAAGGAGTCCCGCGATCGCTTTGGGAGTAATCGCCGAATCTATGACCTGATCCCAAAAAGGAGCAACGGCCAGCGACCAATCCTCGGAACGCAAAGCCTGAAAGCCACAATCCAGGGCGATCGCCTCATAGTCCGGCAAAGAAAGAACAAAGGGCAAACAATAAACTTGATAAATAGCCTGTAAATGCCGTTTTTCATCAGCCGTTAAAGAGCCAGCCCAGGAAGTAGTTGGACGATGACACCAGGTTGCTAGAATTAACCGCCCTCCGGGTTTAAGCACCCGATAACATTCCTGCAAAAATTTAGTCTTGTCCGGCATATGCTCACCACTTTCGAGAGACCAAACCCAATCAAAACTCTGATCCGCAAAAGGCATTTCTAAGGCATTGGCCACTTCAAAAGTGACTTGATTGGCCAGGCCTTGGTTAAGAGCGCGTTCCCTCGCCCGTTTGATTTGTACTGGCGACAGCGAAATCCCCGTAACCTGTGCCCCCAATTTTTCGGCAAGATAGAGACTACTGCCCCCAATGCCGCAACCGAGATCGAGAATCCTGGACGGTGGATTGTTACTCGTATCACCCTCTGCCCAGACCAAAAGTTCCTCAATCAGATCAATTTGGGCTTGGCGACGATTAATCCGATAGGTTCCCCCCCGACCGTAATAACCATGATGCATGTGCTCACCCCAGATTTCTTCCCATAGGCCACTAGAGGCATCATAGAATTGCTGGATTTGTTGATATAGGTCGTTACTCATGAAAAAGGGGATAGTTTGAACTTTCATCATTCTAACTAACCTCACTCTCTTGGGTAATGGCTGAAGCATTTCTACTATTTGTACAGTTTAACGGGTAGTCTTGAGTACAAAAAAATCAGAAAATCCAGTCTCAACTAGGCTAGGATAGGCTTGCAGATTGTTTTATTTCTCAATTCGGCTGCATCAAGATTGGTGAGAATCATCTTCACTCTTCGTTTTTGGCTATGAATCCTGTTCTTCTCTGGCTGATCGCTGGCTCCTGTCTTTGTCTAACGGAGGCTTTTTTCCCGACGGCTTTTGTGGCTTTGATTCTGGGGATTAGTGCGATCGTTGTAGCAGGTCTAGCGATTTGGATTCCTAGTTTTGGCATTCAGGTGACAGCCTGGCTTTTGGGGGCAACCCTATTAATTATCGGCTCCCGACGATTTATTCCCAAACGCAACCGTTCTATTCATCTTCAAGATGCGATCGAAGGCGAAACCCTGACCGAAATTCTACCGGGGAGGACGGGTAGAGTACTCTATGAAGGCAATTCTTGGCGAGCAGAATGTCAGGATCAAACCCTTACTCTTACTCCATTTCAAAAAGTTTATGTGGTCGGTCGCAATGGCAATACTCTGATTGTCTATCCTTTTCTAGACACCGAATCAGTCTCTTAAAATCAACGTTTTAAAAAATTGCAATCCTGAGAGCAAACGATTGCTTACTTTTTTTCCCTAATTTCTGATCATTCATCTTAGGACAAACATTATGGAAGCCTTTTTCTTTTTATTTATTCTTACCTTTGGTGGTTCTACCCTTTTTGGTTCTGTCAAAATTGTTAATGAAAAAAATGAATACTTAGTCGAACGCTTAGGCAGTTACAACAAAAAACTAACCCCTGGTCTCAATTTTGTCATTCCCTTTATGGATCGAGTGGTATATCAAGGCACGATTCGAGAAAAGGTTTTAGACATTCCGCCCCAATCCTGTATTACGAAAGATAATGTCTCTATTACCGTTGATGCTGTCGTCTATTGGCGCATTGTCGATATGGAAAAAGCCTATTACAAGGTAGAAAATTTGCAATCTGCGATGGTGAATATGGTTTTGACGCAAATTCGCTCGGAAATTGGCAAATTGGAATTAGATGAAACCTTTACCGCCCGTTCTGAAATTAGCGAAAGTTTGCTAAGAGATCTCGATATTTCCACCGATCCCTGGGGGGTAAAAGTCACCAGAGTAGAACTCCGCGATATTATGCCCTCAAAAGCAGTACAAGAATCAATGGAATTACAAATGGCGGCAGAACGGAAAAAACGGGCGGCTATTCTGACTTCGGAAGGGGAACGGGATTCTGCCATTAATTCGGCTCAAGGTCAGGCTCAAGCACGCATTTTGGACGCAGAAGCAATGAAAAAATCGGCGATTCTCCAGGCAGAAGCTGAACGACAACAGAAAATTCTTCAGGCGGAGGCAACGGCGGCGGCCTTAAATATTTTGACGGAAAAACTGAGCACTAATCCCGATACCAGGGAAGCTTTACAATTTCTGTTGGCTCAACAATATTTGGACATGGGAATGAGTATTGGAACCAGTGAAAGTAGTAAGGTCATGTTCATCGATCCCCGTAGTATTATTTCTACTTTGGAAGGAGTGCGATCGGTGATTGATTCTGGTCGGGAAGATAAAGCGGCGGATCTAACGGCTGCCCTGGAGAAGATTGATCGCCATCGGGCAAGTTAATTTCCTAGGGATAGTCACGTCATCACAGCGAGGACTAGCACTAGCCAGAACAGTGTTGAGTGAGATACATACGGGCAAGGGGCTTAAGTCCCTTGTTACAGAGCTTTCAACAAAATCACCAAGCACTTTAAATGTGCAACAACTTATCGGTTAAGGTAAGGTGATCGTAATTTCATCTACTTATTTTTTCGACGTTTTTCATGGATATTGTTCATCAGTGGCTACAGGAGCATCAGATTCTTCTTACCCTTGTGGTCATTATTGGTGCATTGGTGATGTTTGTGGCGGAATGGTTGCCGATTGATACAACAGCGATCGCGGTAATGATCATTTTGATGGTTCTGGGCTTAGTGACTCCTGATGAAGGCATTGCCGGATTTGGAAATTCTGCCACAATTACCGTCATGGCGATGTTTATTCTCAGCTATGGCATTACGCGGACTGGCATTATTCAGATCATGCGGGATTTCTTGGTTAAGTGGGGGGGAAGCAATCCGAGCCAACAAATTCTGGTGATGGGAGCGATCGTTGGGCCCATTACGGCCTTTATTAACAATACTGCTGTTGTGGCGATCTTCCTTCCCATTGTGGAAGAATGGTGTAAACAGCGCAAAATTTCCGTCTCTAAACTGATGATTCCCCTTTCCTACGTCACTGTATTAGGGGGCATGATTACCGTCATCGGTACTTCAACAAATATTCTGGCCAGTGGTCTAGCAAAAAAACTGACAGGGCAAGAGTTTCATCTGTTTCAATTTACGGCGTTAGGATTAACTACTTTTGTGATCGGTTTAATTTATCTGGCGATCATTGCTCCTCGTTTATTGCCAGAGCGGAAACCTGTTTCTGACAGCAATATGACGGATGAATACCAATTAAAAGATTATGTTAGTGAGATTATTATTCCTCCGCGCTCTAGCTTAATTGGTCAAACCCTAAGACAAAGTGGAATTCAGCGCAAGTTTGATATTGACGTTCTAGAAATCATTCACAATGATACCCATTTTCCTCAGCCTTTAGCGGATAAAGTTTTGGCCTTAGGCGATATTTTAATTGTACGAGGAGGACGCAATGATCTCCTTAAAATTAAGGATGAAAGAGGTGTTGAGATTTTTGCTGATGTAAAATTTTCTGACGAAGAACTAGAAGAATCTTTAGCAACGAATCTTGAAAAAGGAGAAGAAAAAATTGCTGAAGTTTTAATTCTGTCCAATGCTCGTTTAATTGGTTCAACCTTAAAGGATACCCGCTTTCGTCAGCGTTATAATGCTACTGTTTTAGCAATTCGTCGTGGTGAGGAACTGATTCGTCAACGCTTGGGACAAGTGAAATTACGCTTTGGGGATTTGTTATTAGTGCAAGGCCCTAAGGAAAGCTTTTTAGGCTTGCAGACCACCAGAGAATTATTAGTATTGGAAGAAAAGGATCGAGAAAATCTACGTCTAGATAAGGCCTGGATTGCCTTAGCGATTACTGTCGGGGTGGTGGTCATTGCGGCCCTAGACTGGATGCCAATCCTAGTGACAAGTTTAGTCGGAGTTCTATTAATGATTATTACGGGTTGCTTAAAGCCAGGTGAAATCTATGGAGCAGTGCGTTGGGATATCATTTTTCTGTTAGCCGGTTTAATTCCTTTGGGAACGGCGATGGAAAATTCAGGAACAACGAAATGGTTGGCCAATTACTTAGTCAGTTTTGGGGGTCATTTATCGGGCTATTGGATTCTATTGTTGTTTTATATTGCTACAGCTATTTTGACGGAAATCCTGTCTAATAATGCCACTGTTGTGTTGATGTTGCCGATCGCCGTAGAGGTGGCCAAGAGTTTGAGTTTAAATCCTTTAGCCTTAATGTTTGTTGTCACCTTTGCTGCCTCCAATAGTTATATGACCCCCATCGGTTATCAAACCAATACAATGGTCTATGGGCCGGGGGGTTATAAATTCTATGACTTTACAAAAGTAGGCGCGCCTTTAACGGTTATGTTAGCTTTCTTAACGCCATTGTTGACAATTGTTTTCTATGGCTTGCGCTAGATTTTTTTCACCGTTGATGGATGTTTAAAGATGTTTACTGACGGCAATTATAAACTGGCAAACTCGAATTACAATTGATTTCAAATAGTTCCAACATACGCAGCTAAACTGAAATAAAACCTTGATTCAAACGGAAACCCTCGCTCTCCTCGAATGGCAACGCCTTTGTCAACATCTCTCTACCTTCACAGAGACCAAATTAGGTGCGATCGCCGCCCAAAACCTGATCCCACCCAATCAGATTGAAGAGAGCCAAACCTTGCTGGCCCAAACCCAGGAAATTGAACAGCTAGAGCGCAGCTTAAATGCGGGTTGGAAATTTACAGGCATTCATGATCTTACCGAAGCCTTAGCCAGGACAGAATTGGGCGGTTTATTAAGCGGTCTAGATTTATTACAGATTGCCACCACCTTGGCCGGAGTCAGACGCTTACGGCGAATCATTGAATTAGAGGAGAATTTGCCCGTTTTAACCGCCTTGGTGGCAGATATTCGTACCTATCCCGAACTAGAACAGGAAATTCACTATTGCCTTGATGATGCAGGGAAAGTGACTGATCGAGCTAGTCCTAAATTGGCAGACATTCGACAACGACTTAAGGAAATCCGCGATCGCATTTATCAAAAACTCCAAAATATCTTGCAACGTCAGGGAACAGCCGTTCAGGAGGCCGTGATTACCCAACGGGGCGATCGCTTTGTTATTCCCATTAAAGCTAGTCATCGAGAACAAATTGCCGGTATTATTCACGACAGTTCTAGTAGTGGCGCAACCCTCTATATCGAGCCAACTGCGATCGTGGAACTAGGCAATAAATTGCGTCAAACTCGACGACAAGAACAAAACGAAGAAGAGATTATTCTGCGACAATTAACCAGCAAAATTGCCGAAGTTCTTGACGATTTAGAACAGGTTTTAGCCGTTGCCACCCGTTTAGATTTGGCCACTGCTCGCTTACGTTATAGCCTCTGGTTGGGGGGAAATCCCCCTCGCTTGATCAACTTCTCAGCAGGACAAACAATTATCTTAAAACAACTCCGTCATCCCCTCCTCGTTTGGCAACAAAAACAAGAACAGGGGCAAGCTGTCATTCCTATTACCGTCCAGATTGATCCCAAAATTCGAGTTGTGGCCATTACCGGGCCCAATACAGGCGGCAAAACGGTTACGCTTAAAACCTTAGGATTAGCTGCTTTAATGGCTAAAGTTGGACTCTTTATTCCAGCTAAAGATCCCGTTGAAATTCCCTGGTTTGATCAGGTATTAGCTGATATTGGCGATGAGCAATCCTTAACCCAAAGTTTATCGACTTTTTCGGGACATATTCGCCGTATTATTCGCATTATTGAAGCCCTTCCTCCCTCCACCTCCCCATCTCCCCCGTTCTCCCCATCTTCCTCACCATCTCCCTCCAATTCTCTAGTCCTCTTGGATGAGGTAGGAGCGGGAACTGACCCTGTTGAAGGCAGTGCTTTAGCGATCGCTCTTTTAACCTATCTAGCAGATCAGGCCCAATTAACCCTGGCAACAACCCATTATGGCGAATTAAAAGCTCTCAAATATCAGGATCAACGCTTTGAAAATGCCTCAGTGGAATTCGATGATCAAACTCTGTCGCCTACCTATCGATTATTGTGGGGAATTCCAGGGCGTTCTAATGCTTTAACCATTGCCCAGCGTCTCGGTTTATCTAAGGATATTATTGAGGCAGCTAAGACTAAAATTGGTGGCTTTTCTGAGGATATTAATCAAGTTATTGCTGGTCTAGAATCGGAACGGCGACAACAGGAATCTAAGGCCAAAGCGGCTCAAAAATTATTGCAGCAAACGGAAGCATTTTATAGTGAAGTATCTCAAAAAGCCTCTTCATTGCAGGCTAGGGAACGGGATTTAAAACTTTATCAGGAACAGGAGGTACAAAAAGCGATCGCGGATGCAAAGGCTGAAATTGCCCAGGTGATTCGACAATTGCAAAAAGGGAAACCAACCGGTCAAAAAGCACAATTAGCAACGGCGGCCCTTAATCAAATTGCAGAAAAAGAACGGGTAAAAACCGAGATTCAAGCAACTAGTTATTTACCCCAGGTGGGGGAACGGGTCAAAATTCCCAGTCTCAATCAAACAGCAGAGGTGATCAAGATTATGGATGGAGAAGTGACTGTTAAATTTGGCTTGATGAAAATGGCGATCGCGGTTACAGAAATCGAATCCCTAGACGGGAAAAAAGTTGATCTGCCCCCGCCTAAAGCCACTGTTCCCCCCGTGAAAAGTTCTCCCGTTATCAGTGAAGTTAAGCCAAATATCACTGTTAGAACTAGTCAAAATACCCTGGATATTCGCGGCGATCGCGTTGATGAGGCGGAATCGAAACTAGAAGTCGTCATTAATCGGGCCAACAATGCAGCAGTCCTGTGGATTATTCACGGCAAAGGCACAGGCAAATTACGGCAGGGTGTTCAGGCCTTTTTAAGTCGCCATCCCCAGGTAGAACGCTTTGAATTGGCTTCTCAAGAGGAGGGGGGAGCCGGTGTGACCTTAGCTTATTTGCGTTAGTGACCTTTGCGATCAGACTATCAATAGATGGTAGTCTTTTGACTTTTCATGCAAGATCCTCTTAGCAAAACATCGTTAAAATTTGGTAGGGGTTTGGTTCCCAAATCCATAGAGCATAAGCTTTAGAGACTAAGCCCCTACATTCAATAAAAAGAGATGTTGAGAACCGGATTTGTTATTAGTTAAGCCTTTTAACTATGAACATTTTTGGAGGCTAAGAGAGTACTGGTTAACTTTTCAGGGACTTCCTGTAAATGATCATATTGCCAGGTGAAATTTCCTACACCCAAAGTTAGCGATCGCAGTTCAACGATAAAATTGTGCATTTCTGCTTGAGGAAGATAGGCCGTAATTTGATCCCAACCTTTCCAATCGGCACGGGGTTCATAACCTAAAATTTGACCACGACGACCACTAATTAAGGGCAATACCCTGGAGGTAAATTCGGAGGGAGCTGACACGAGAACAGAAAGAATCGGTTCTAATAATATTGGCTCACATTTAGGCATTCCTTCCGTCATCGCAATACGAGCCGCCTGTTTAAATGCCTGTTCGGAACTATCCACATTGTGATAGGAACCATCGGTCAGTGTCACATGGATATCCACAACGGGAAAACCCAAAGGCCCCTGAGCCAAAAATTCTCGTACTCCCGTTTCTACCCCTGAAATATACTGTTTTGGCACAACCCCGCCCACAATGGTTTCATGAAAAGCAAAGCCACTGCCTCGTTCAACCGGTTTAATCTCCAGATAAACATCCCCAAAGGCTCCATGGCCGCCCGTTTGATGTTTATAACGTCCATGAATTTTGGTACTTTGACGAATGGTTTCTTTGTAGGGAATCTGGGGTAATTGGGTGAGCATGGGTAGGCCATATTTACGATTGAGCCGAGTGATCGCCACCTGTAAATGGATTTCCCCTTGACCCCAAAGAATTACTTCCTTCGTATCAGCCTGTTGTTCCCACCGTAGAGAGGGATCTTCCTCCACTAATTTTCCCAGAGCCGCACTGAGTTTAACTTCATCTTTGCGATTGGCTGGTGCGATCGCTACCCCATAGACTGGCTCTAATTGTTCCACTTTCGGTAACGGTTTCGGGGTTTTTCCCGTACTCAATGTTTCTCCGGTGGCAATTCCCTCTAGACGACCAATGGCCACAATTTCCCCCTCCACAGCGGCTTGTAAGGGTTGTTGTTGCTGTCCCAAAAGACGATAAATTCCCCCTGGGCGAATACCATTGAGGGCCACCCCCTCGGTTAAAGTCCCTCGCCAAATCCGAGCCAGGGATAATCGCCCTCCCTGCTGAGTAAAGTAAGTTTTAAGAATTTGTACAATTGTTTCATTTGTATCGCTGGCTGTTAAGCCTCGTCGTTCTGCCGTTAGGGCTGGGGCTGGGGCTTCCTTCACTAAAGCATCTAGTAACGGTCTAACACCATAATCCTGTTCGGCCACCCCAAAAAACACGGGAACAATCAAATCAGCACCCAGTTCCTGTTTCAAATCCTGGACAATTTCCTCCCTGGGCGGCTCAATTTCCTCCATTAACTCTTCCAGGAGATGATCATCAAAATCAGCAAGGGTTTCCAACATTTCCTGACGAGTCACCTGTTCTTCATCTCGGAGATCACCAGGTAAGGGAATCGGATCCGCCGGACTACCGGTATGGTATTGATAGGCTTGTTCGGTAACAAGATCGATGAAACCCACCAGCGATTCCCCCTGACAAATGGGATATTGCTGAGGAACGAGGGGACGACTGGAAACACTTTTTAGGGCTTGTAGGACATCGGCAAAATCATTTTTCGTCCGATCCATTTTGTTAATAAAAACTAAGTGGGGAATTTCCCAATCATCTAAGAATTTTAATAGAGGGGTCAGGGTCAACACTCGATCAACGGAGGCTTCGCAAACAATGACAGCCGCTCCCGCACCAACTAACGCATTGTAAGTTTCTGCGGCAAATTCAATGGAACCCGGACAATCTAACCAGGTAAACCGTATGTCTTGATAAGTGGTAGTTGCTGCACTCACTTCGACACTCATCTGACGTTCTTTGGCTTCAGGCGAACTATCACTAACCGTATTACCGTCCTTGATGCTGCCTTTGCGTGTCGTTGTTCCGGTTACGAGTAGGATACTTTCCAATAGGGTTGTCTTGCCACTGCCATAGGGGCCGACAATCGCGACATTGCGAATATTCTCTAAGGTCTTTTGGCTCATACTGTCATCAAAAATCGTTATTCTATTCGTGAGCCTAACCTATTTCTTTAAACAGCGATCGCTTCTGCAATGACTTTTAAAGCAAAGAAGATTTAATGTTAACAAATGTAAAGAAGTGTAAATAAAAGCTGAAATTTAGACGGCGTTCTATGATATGAGCAGGACAAATTTTTCTAGTTGCAATTTTCCTCACAGCAAAACGCTTAAAATCAAAGACCAAAAGACCAATTTTTTTTCTCAACCGAGTGAATGATCAGAAACTTTCTAGAAAATAATTGAGACATTTTATGATTGCGATCGCCTCTCATTCCCCCAAGATTTCTACTCAAAGCAAGCCTGCCGAACAACGCGTTATTTTTCGTGACCTGAATTGGCATAACTATCAACAGATTTTACAAGCATTAGGCAACAAACGTTCTTCCCGTTTAACCTACGATCAAGGAACTTTAGAAATTACTATGCCCCTAGAAGAACATGAACAAGCCACCCGTCTCATTGAACTATTTATTCGTATTTTAGTAGTCGAATTAGGGTTAAAAATAAAAACAATGGGTTCCACAAGATTAGAACGACCAGATTTAAAAAAAAGTGCAGAACCGGATAACGGCTTTTATATTCAAAATCAATCTAAAGTTGCCGGTAAAACCGTTGACATGAGCCAAGATCCACCTCCTGATTTAGTAGTTGAGGTCGATATTACCCATACAGATATCGATAAGCTACATTTTTATGCCAGTTTAGGCGTGCCGGAATTTTGGCGGTATAATGGTCAAATTTTAAAGATTTATCAGCTTCAAAATGCAGCTTATTTAGAGGTAGAAATTAGTCCTACTTTTTCCTTGGCAATCAAGGAGCGTTTGTATGAATTTCTTCAGGATTGTTATCTGGATGAAGTGTTAGGAGAAAATGCTTTTCGGGCTTGGGTGCGAGAGCAGAAACAGAATCATTGAGGTTCCTGAAATAATATTTAAAGCCCCAAAAATTAAGGCTAAGCTGTCATCAGTTTAATTTGCAATAGTTTATTTGAATCCCTTTTCTTTGTTCTGGCCACTATGGGCTTAGATCTCTTTCCCGATAAGGGTTTTATCATTCGGTGCCAGGCAAAGGCGGTAGTTTTTTTACCCCATCTTTTTTACACTTAAAGAAATACAGCACTTTGCGTATTCAAGACGTACAATAACAACAGTGGGCAAAATAATTTCGGAGATGAACAGACGAGACTAAATAGGGCTTGCTGAAAAAGTCAAAAAACGAAAGAAATGTGGGTTAGGGAAGTATAAACTGAAAAAGCAGAGATAACTTATACTTATCATGAGAAGTCAAAATACGAATTTTGTTTAATCTATCG
>JAYKJI010000140.1:0-26934 GCA_035285405.1 Snowella sp.
CAAGTTGTGGATCGCCTTTTAGACCGCTTAAGCGAAATCATCCCATCGCATGAATCTCATCTATCCCTTGCTATACAAGGGTTTTAAGTATTTTGGTAAATGTGCTACCCCCCTGAACGCTTACCGATTTTACGACTTAAGGATTGAAGAAAAAACAATTACTAAAAACTTAATAAACCCCCGTCTAACTCGAAACAGTAGTTATTTGATTGCTCAAGGCGATCCCCCTAAATCCCCCTAAAAAGGAAGACTTGTTCCTGAAACGTACCTAAAAAAACTACAGTTCTCAAAATAGACGGGGTTTAAGACAGCGATCACATTTATATCATTTGTGTTAACATCAAATTAAATGTAAATTAAGTGAAGGATCATGGACGATGATTGACCTCAGTCGAGATATTCAATCCCTATCTACCTTTAAACGGAACACAAATGAATTAATTATTCAGATGAAAGAAACGGGAAATCCTGTTGTTTTAACCGTCAATGGTAAAGCCGAATTAGTTGTACAAGATGCTGAATCCTATCAAAAATTACTCAATTCTATTGAATATCTGGAAAGTATTATCGGCATTCAAAAAGGATTGGCAGATATTGCCAATGGTGATACCCAACCTCTAGATCAATTTAGGGAAGAAATGCAGCAAAAGTATGGAATTTAAGGTTAAGCTAACTCGTAATGCCAAGCATGAAATAGATTTGGCTTATCTATGGTTAAAACAACATAATGCCAGTTATGCCGATAAATTGTTTAGAGATTTAATGAATACTATTGCAACACTACAAGACAAGCCTAAACGGTGTGCTTTGGCAAGAGAAAATGATGCTTTTCCTCAAGAAATAAGACAGCTTATTTTTGGCAAATCGAGAAATAAATACAGAATTGTTTTCACTATTTTGGAAGATACGGTTTATATTCTTTACCTGCGACACAGCGCGCAATCATCAATTACACTTGATATTCTTGACTTAGATTAGAGTGAAGATTTAAACGCGATCGTTTCTTTTCCCTCTTTCAATATAACTTATTTCTCCTCATTAAGTGCTCAGTAAAGCGATCGCGACTAAAGCAAGGAATAGTCCGATATATTGAACAGAAGTCAAAGTTTCATGGAAATAAAAGATACCAACAAAAACAGTCCCCATAACAATCATTAGATTAACCAAAGAACCGGCAATGCCTAAATTAACTTTTTGATTAAGCAAACCAAAAAATAGGTAAGTGAACGGTGATAAAATACAGACAATAGCCATACTTTTCCAATCCCCCGTTTTACCCCAATTAGCACTAAGAGAGTCGCAAAGCGTAAAAAAAACTCCACAGAAGATCACTAACAGCCAAATTAAAAATGATTGCATAAGTCTCCCCTCGATACACAGCAAACGACGAAAACCGATCCCCTCTCAACCAATAATGACGTTCAGACAACTTTAAAGCTGCGATCGCCTATTTCAGCAGACAGTCAATCATTGATAAAAACTTTAATCTGAAGATTTTGTCTTATTTAGATACCGTTCCTGTAATTGTAAACGAATGTTTCCATGCACCTCTCTCGTAATCGGATAAAAATAGGCCAGCACTAAACCAATCATTAAAAAAGCAGCCGGTAAAGGGGCGATCGCAAAACGAATAGCAAATAAAGCCGAGGGAGGTTGAATTGGAATCGGTTGGCCTGGAATACGAGGCATAAATCCAGCCGCTTCTAAGGTAATGCCCACTAAAAACAAGCCTAGAGCTAAACCAATTTTCTGTAATAAAACCATAAACGCATAGAAAATTCCTTCCCGTCGTTTTCCCGTTGTTAACTCATCTAGATCGACCACATCAGGAATCATCGACCAGGGAATGAGATAGGCCACAGAAACCCCAAAACCAGCTAAGATAGCCAGTCCATACATTAAGCTAACTTGCCCTGGCTCCAATAACCAAAGCCCCAATTCTGCTCCAATCCAAATCACCATACCCAATACATAAACAATCTTTTTATCCAAGCGTTGACAAACCAATTGCCAAAAAAAGAGCATCACCAGTGCTGTTCCCTGTACCGCCAAAGCAACCGTGCCAGATTGTTGTTCTGGGAGTTTCATCCAACTCACCACGTAATAGACCAAAATAGAAGCCGTTAATTGCACCGCTAACCAGGAACAAAGATAGATGCCAATTACGAATAAAAAAGGACGATTTGTAAAAACAATCTTGAGTTGTTGTAGGTAGGATAAATGACTAACCTCATCCTGACTTTTCTGTTCACTAGGATTACTCATTAAGTGAGGTTCGACAGTGGTATCCATTAACGTAAAACCAAAAGTTCCAACCATTAGGCCCAACAATAGTTCAAAAAAGACAAGATAATCAATCCCGCCTTTTCCGCCAAAAAAAGTTGCACTGAAAGGTAAGGCTCTGAGAATGCCTAAGCTAATTAAGGTAATACCAACGATTTCTAAAAATCTGCCTAGGCTCCGTTTTTGACGAATTGAGAGAATCGGCGATCGCCCCCGTTCCTGAAGTCGCAGAGAACACCACAATAGAGCCACTAAAGCGAGACTACAACACATTAATCCCAATTGCCAAAATTGTTCTTTAGGTCGGTTTGGGAGAGCCGCCGCAATTAAAATATAGAGAATAAGGGAAAGAATACTGCCTCCAATCGAAAAGGCAAAACGAAAACTATTCAGTCCTGTTCTCTCATTATAATTTTGAGTTAATTCGGGGGTTAAAGCTGTATAGGGAAGATTAACGGCAGTATAGGAAAGGTTAAACACAATGCCGATCACCACATAATAACCAAAAAGTCCCCATTGATTGACCGTAACCTCTTCGCTAAAGTGGGGAATGGCCCATTGCAAACCATAAAAAAGAATAAAGGGAATAATCCCCCCTAAAATCCAAGGTAAACGTCTGCCCCAAATACTACGGGTGCGATCGCTGAGTACGCCAATAAAGGGATCGTTAATGGCATCAAAAATCTTACCGATCATTAACACACTGCCCGCTAATCCGGCTGGTAAACCGGCAACATCGGTTAAAAAGAAGAGAAGATAAAAGACTAAAATATTCGCCGTAATCGCTGGGCCAAAATCTCCGGCTCCATAGGCTAGTTTAGTCGTTAGACGCAGCTTTTCAGGTGCTAAATTGTCAGAATTTAAAGCAGTCATTTTAGAGAATAAACCTATACTAAAGGAAGCTGGAATCAGCTAGGGACAGTTTTAGCTAATAAAATCAACAAATAATAGAAAAGGTCAGAAGTCTTAATCCTCAAAAATGGTTAACTCCTGACCCTTTATTCACATTGAAACTTTTAGAGCAATTTTAGCCAACGACATAGGCAACTTTAAGGGCCCAAATAATCAGAGCTACAATGCTACCGAGAACGAGGATTGAAGAGATAAAGACCAACTTCGGTTTATCTGCCCCGTCAAATTTCATGATGCCACGATTCAGATCTGACATGAAAACGTCTCTCCTGGTTCCATTCAGGTTAAATTGGGGCTATCGAAGCCAGAACCCTCTTCAGTTTACTGCGAACTGCAAAATTCAACCTTAATTTCTCCGTAAATTTTTTTAAACTAGCATTGTAGGGGATTACAGAAAAATGTTGTAGCAGAGAGCTTAGTACTACAATAGTCTTCCTGTTCTACCGCCTTGGAATTGAAAGATTAATTCTTATCTGCTTCGGTCTGCTCCGAATGAGTCATAAATATTGAAAATTCTGGGTATCTAAAAAATCATTGTGGCTGAGGTTTTTGATCACATATTTTCAACTGTTCTAAATTCCAAAAAGCTCCCCCTAAGGCTGAAAATTGAATGCCACAAAAACGATTACGAACCGCAGAAAGGGCATAGGGGTTAACTAAGTAAATAAAGGGTAAATATTTCTGGGTCAAAACTTGAGCTTGATCGTAGATTTTACGACGTTCATCAAACTGGAGAACCTGGGAACCCTGAAGATAAAGAGCGGCAATTTGCTTTTCCCAATCGGAGACAACTCGTCCTTGAATGGGTTGGGTTCCAGGCTGAGGTTCTTGATTAAACATATGTAAATTGCCATCAACGTACCAAACATTCGGCGCGTGGGGATCATTTCCTCCCGTTAACCCCAAAATAATGGCATCCCAGTCCAAACTATTGCTCATTTTGTCCACTAAAACATTAAAACTCATGGGACTAAAATCCACTTTAATGCCAAGTTTACCTAAGTCTTCCTGAATTTGCGTTCCCATTGCTTCCCGAATTTTATTGCCAGCATTGGTATTCAAGACAAATTGGACAAGATTGCCCTCTGAATCTAATAATTCATTTTTAGGATTATATTGAAAGCCAGCTTGTGATAAAAGTTCTTTTGCTTTTTGAGGGTTGTAGTTGTAACCTTTAAGATTTTTATTATAAAAGGGAGATTGAACAGACACTTCAGAATTTTGTTTTGCACCTAACCCACGATAAATATTGTTAATCATCCGATCGCGGTCGATGCCATAGGCGATCGCTTGCCGAAAATTGAGATTATTAAACCATTTTGATTTAATCGGATCAACCAGGGGTTTTCCTTTGCGCTGACCCTGATTCAAGTTAAAGACCAAAAAACTAGTGCCATAGGCAGGCCCGCCATTATAAATGGTAAAATTGCCTCGTTCTTCCTCTTTTTTAAGCAAAGAAAAATATTCGGGAGAAATTCCCACGGAATCTAGACTACCCGAACGGAATTGTAACAAGGAAGTATCGGTTGACTCCACGATCGCCCACACCACTTCAGGAATATGGGGTAAGGCATTGCCCTGACTATCTTTTTTCCAATAATAGGGATTTTTTTCAAAAATAAGACGTTGACTCGTCACATAACTTTTAAGTTTATAAGCTCCATTCACAATCAAATCCTGGGGCGGAGTATCGGTTCCCCAGACGGTCAGAAAGATGGGGTTGCCATTTTTATCTTTTTTCTCAATGGTTTCCCGTAAAACATGGGCCGGTAAAATGGGCAGTTCCGCCGCATCTAAAAAAGGGGCAAAGGGTTCAGTGATTTGAAATTGAATACGACGATCATCTAGCTTTTGAATCTTAGGAAAAGCTTTACTTTCACCAATTCGTAAACTATCACGATAATTATTGGGAATCTTGGGATTTAAGTAGAGATCATTATAGCTAAAAATGACATCTTCGCTCGTTAGTGGCTGACCATCTGACCACTTTAAACCATCCCTGAGCGTAAAAACGATGGTTTTATTATCCTCAGAAATTGTCCATGATTCGGCTAACGTTGGTTCCTTTTTGCCCGTAATCGGATTCTCAGTAATTAAGCCTTCATAGGTTAAACCAAAAATATTGGGAGATTCTGCTGATAAAACCGCATTAAAGGTTTTGGGATCACTTAAAACGGAAAAAACAACTTGCTCCTTTACAATCGGGGTAGAACAACTCACAAGCAATATTAAACTCAAGCTGAGACTCAAAATAAGTCCAACAAATTTTATCACGGTTCTAGATAACATTTTTATTTTCATCATCCATTTTTAAGAGAGAGAGTCTTGTCTGCCGAGGGCATAAATTCCCCCACTCATGGCGACAATTAACCCCATACTTACGCCCCAGTTATGGCCCAGCATCCATTCTACTAACCAATTACAAATTCCTCCTAGCACTAAGAAAGGAATAATACTAAACAGTGAGGCATAAAAAAGATTTTGGGATTCTCTGGCCGGACGGGTTCTTTCAAATTCGGCCTCAGAAGGATACAGCGATCGCTCGGCAAAATTAAACCAGCGTTGCAACTGTTCAATCAACCAATTTTTAACGGTAACGGAGGCTAAATATAATCCCAAAGACCAGAGACAACTACTGGTAAGCATTACAGTATCAATGGTAATGGTGAAGGGAATCCAGTCAGTTAGCATAGGTCAAGGAGGAAAAGGACTGTCAGCATCTTAACAAACTCAATGACTCTAACCAAGATTTCCTATGCTCCAGAATCCAGGGAAAAGAACCGCGATCGCCGCTTCTCTCTGGAATAATTAACCGACCTTGACTATGATCGAGTTATTCTGACGATGTGATCTAATGGGCAATTCTCGCTTTCGTATCCTGCTGAACTATCTTGCGCCCCACTGGAAGCTAATCACCGGCGGTATTATTGCGCTATTGATTGTCAATGCGTTGGGAGTTTATATTCCCCTTTTGATCCGTGACAGTATTGATGACCTGCATTCCACCCTCAGCTTTGAGCAAGTGGTTCGCTATGCCCTCTGGATGTTGGCCTTGGCCTCCTTTATGTGGGTGACTCGGATGCTTTCTAGAATTGCCATCTTCGGAGTCGGACGACAGGTGGAATATGATCTCAAGCAGCGTATTTTCCAGCATCTTTTAACCCTTGAACCGGCCTACTTTGCGTTGAACACTTCTGGGGATTTAATGAGCCGAGCGACCAGTGATGTGGATAATGTGCGTCGTTTGGTGGGTTTTGCTGTTCTTAGCTTGATTAATACTTTTTTTGCCTATGTGTTAACCCTGCCAGCGATGTTGGCCATTCATATTCCCCTCAGTTTGATGGCGATCGCAATTTACCCTTTCATGTTATTGAGCGTACAGTTATTCAGTCAAAAATTACGGGATCAGCAGTTAGCCGTTCAGGAAAAACTCGCCGATCTAAGTGAATTACTGCAAGAAGATATTAGCGGCATTAGTTTGATCAAAATCTATGCCCAAGAAGAAAATGAACGCAATGCTTTTCGAGAGAAAAACCACCAACTTCTTAAGGCCAATTTAAAGTTGGCAAAAACACGCAATTTACTCTTTCCCATTGTGGAAGGATTAGCCTATGTTAGTCTGCTTTTACTATTAGCCTTTGGCACGACAGCGATTCAAAAGGGAGAAATTACCATTGGAGACTTTATTGCCCTACTCATTCTCGTAGAACGTTTAGTTTTCCCGACTACTTTACTAGGATTTACCATTACTGCCTATCAACGGGGAGAAGTCAGTATTGATCGCATTGAAGCCATTTTTCAGGCTATTCCAACGATTAAAAATGTGCCTCGCCCTATTGCTCTCCAAGGCCAACCCCTGAGTGGGAAAATCACCGCCGTCAACCTGAGCTATTCCTATCCTCATACTAAAACACCAGCCCTTAAGAACCTGAATTTTACCATTTATCCAGGGGAAATGGTGGCTATTGTGGGCCCCATCGGTTGTGGCAAATCCACTCTGGCCAATGCTTTACCCCGTCTTTTAAACATAGAGTCGGGACAACTTTTCCTCGATGGCTTGGACATTACCCAACTAGAGCTAACGGATTTACGCACCGCGATCGCCTACGTTCCCCAGGATAGTTTTTTGTTCAGTACAACAATTGCCAATAATATTCGCTATGGTCAACCGCTAGAGGGTCAAGAATTGGTAGAACTGGCAGCCCAACAAGCCTATATTGATGCAGAAATCCGCTACTTTCCCCAACAATATCAAACTCTGGTGGGAGAACGGGGTATTACGCTTTCAGGGGGTCAACGCCAACGGACTGCCTTAGCCAGGGCTTTGATTTTGGATGCACCAGTTTTAATTCTCGATGATGCTCTTTCCAGTGTAGATAATCAAACCGCCACGCAAATCCTGCGACAGTTATCCCAGAAACGCCACCAAACCGTTATTTTTATTTCCCATCAATTATCTGCCGCCGCCCAAGCAGATCGTATTTTAGTCATGGAACAAGGGACAATTGTACAGAGTGGAACTCATGAAGAACTGTTACAGCGATCGGGCTTGTATCAAACTCTTTGGCAACAGCACCAACTAGAAAAAGTTCTGCAATAGTTCAAGATCTGGTTGATCACAAGGAAAACAAGGCAACCACGATGGGAGATGACTGCGCCATCAAAGACGCTCAAAATACCCTTAGCCCATTCTAAACAGGAAACCATTACATTTGCTAAAATACATAAATCTGATCTGATTTTAATTAATCTGCAAATGCCCAATTTGAAAGGGTTAAAAGTGATCACCCCCATGCGAAGCGATGTCGCGATCGCCGGAATTCCCATCGTTGCCATTACAGATCTTGCCCTACCTGAAGAAGCCGAAAAATATATTGTCGTCGGAGCCAGTGAATGTATCAGTAGACCTGTACAATTAAAAAAACGTGCTGAAATCGTTCACATCTGCCGTCGTCATGATAAGGAGTCAAGATGAAAACAAATCGAACCAAACTCTTGGTCATTGACGATCAACTTGATAATTTCGATGTGGTGGAAGCCTTATTGGCAAGTGAAGATTATCAACTGTTTTATGCGTCTAGTGGCATCAAGGCTTTCTCTTTACTGGAAAGTATGAGTCCGGATCTCATTCTTCTAGATGTCATGATGCCAGAGATGGATGGTTTACAGGTTTGTTCTCGTCTCAAAGCCGACCTTCAATATCAACATATTCCCGTCATTATGGTAACGGCCCTCACCTCTAAGGCCGATTTAGCCCGTTGTTTAGAACAAGGAGCCGATGACTTTATTAGTAAACCCCTAGACAGTTTAGAGTTACGGGCAAGAGTTCGTTCATTACTGCGAATTAAACAACAACATGACAAACTCAAGGACTTGGTGGCCCTACGGGAAGAGGCACTAACTCTACGGGAAGATATGTCTAATATGATTATTCATGATCTCCGTAATCCTTTATCAACCATTATTCTAGCAGCAGGAATTATTAAAAAAAATATTAATCGAGCCGATAAAATAGAGACTATTCTCAAGAAAATAGAGCAAATTTTAGACTCTAGTCAGCGTCTGCAAAAGATGATCGATAGTTTGTTATTTATGGCTAAACTTGAAGCCGGCAAAATACTATTTAATCCCATTGAGACAGATTTATATCAGTTGGGAGTAACGATTATGGCAGATTTTGAATTAATTGCGGCTACCCATCATATTAAGCTTTACAGTGAACTGCCACCACAAGGACAAACAATTTCAGTGGATGCCACTATCTTACGGCGAATCATTGATAATCTCATCTCCAATGCCCTTAAATTTGCCCCAGTCGATAGTAAAGTACTATTAAGTCTAGAGTGTTTACCAGAGGATCGAGTCAGAGTTCGGGTTGCTGATACAGGGCCAGGAATCGACGAAGATAAACGAAAACAGATTTTTGAAAGATTTGAAATCGGGACATTAAAGAATAATATCTCTCAAATTGGTTTAGGTTTAGCGTTTTGTAAAATGGCCGTTGAAGCCCAGGGGGGAAGCCTAAAGATTTCAGATAATTTTCCTCAAGGTTGCATTTTTACCGTGGAAATTTAGTAAAAATGTAGCAGAAACTTATCTCACGCCTAAAAATTTATGACTTTGCAAACTTAACCGCCATTGAGGATGCTGCAAAATATAGTTAACAATCAATGCTTGACTTTCGGGATAATTCCATTCCGGTTGCAAATATTGTAACGCCGTTGACGGAATACAGAGAGCCTGTTGTTCTGCCCAACTAAAATCAGTAGTATTGCTAATAACAACCTTTAGTTCACTAACTTTTTCATAAATACTCAACTTGGGCAATTTATAAGTTTTAGGAGAGAATGTGACCCAATCAAAATCTCCACTCCAGTCGTAGGCTCCAGAGGTTTCTAAATGTCGTCGTAGTCCTCTCTTTTTTAATTCCTTGGTTAAGGCTGTTAAATCATACATTAACGGTTCTCCGCCTGTAATAACCACGATCGCCGGTTGACAAGATTGAGCTAATTCTCCTAATTCAGTCACACTTTGAAGCGGATAACGACGAGCATTCCAGGTTTCTTTTTGATCACACCAGGGACAATGGACATCACAACCCGCCAGCCGAATAAAAAAAGCACTTGTTCCAGCCCAAGCTCCCTCCCCCTGAAGAGAATGAAACGTTTCGGCGATCGGGTAAGTTTGAACTTGAGTAACAACCATTATTTTAAAAAGTTCTTATTTCAACGAAATTTAAGCAATTAAATCTCAATATAAACTAGACGTGGAAACCCAAATACAGCAGAGCATAGATTCGTCAAGACCTTGAAAATCCCCAGAAAAAGAGTGCAACCTCCCAGTCTCCCTAGTCTCTCCCATCTCCCCATCTCCTACTGATCAGCATGACTCAAATGCTCATATTGCTCCTCTGTAATCCGACCCGCTTCATAAAGAGTTTGGGTAATCTCAGAAATTCCTAACACGGAATAGGCATTATATCCCTTAGCTTTTAATTTATCTTTAACCCCCTTCTCATGATCAATAAAAACAACAATATCTTCCACCGCTAAACCTGCCGATTGTAATTTTTCCGCTCCCTCGATCGCACTCTTGCCCGAAATCAAAATATCATCAACGACCACCACCTTTTCCCCCTGATGATAATTCCCCTCAATCAAACGACGAGTTCCATGAGCCTTGACCTCTTTGCGTGGATAAATCATCGGATAATGCAGTAATAACGATAAACCTGTCGCTGTCGGTAGTGAACCGTAGGGGATGCCGGCAATCCGCTCAAAGGTCAGGGGGGTTAAAACCTCTGCATAGGCATGAAGCACCTGATGAAAAATTTGGGGATTGGAAATAATTCGTCGCAGATCAATATAGTAGGAAAAAGTCGCTCCCGATGCTTGCACATAATCCCCAAAAAGTAAACAACCAATATCAAATAATTGCAAAATTAAATCTTGATGAGGATGGGGATTGAGAAAACAAAGATCTGGTGTCCACAGTTCACAATGGGACTGATTGCTGATTACCTGTTGGCGAAGATTATTAATCTGAAGATTGAGCGTTGGAATTTTCTCATTGAGTTGGGAGGATTGAAAATAATCTTGAGGAACTGGTACAAGAAGTCCATCCCCATGGGCCGTCAATCCCGATCGCAATAAACTCTCTAGATCACTGCCTTCTTCCCAAATACTTCGCAGCAGGAGGGTTCGTTCTGGAGCCGCTAACCGAATTTGCTGAATAACCTCAGTCTGACTGGTTCCAACTTCCAGATAAAGTTGTTCTGGTGTTCCCCAGGTCTGGACTTCCTTGACCACTTGCAAATAAAAGGGATTATCCGAGCTAGGAAAATTTTGTAAGGCCATAGCTCCAGGGCTAGAGGTATGACAGAGAATAAATATTCCCTTGTCGGGATAGACCAAAAAAGGTGCGCTCTGATCCTGACCTGCGTAGGGATTGAGAGTAATGGCATCCACTTGCCAATTTTCAAACGCTGTCTTGGCAAACACGGTACTCGTATTTAGATCCCCGTGCTTGGCATCCAGAATAATGACTATTTCGGGGGGAATACGCTGGAGAATTCTGCTCAACAAATCCATTCCCGCCGCCCCTAAGGCCGTATAAAATCCGAGGGTCGGTTTATAGGCACAGACTTGTCCGGCGGTTTGTTCGATGATGGAACCTAACCAGCTTTCCAGGCGGTCTATTAGGGGGATATCTAGATCTCCTGTGTCTCCCTCTGGCATCATCTCTGGATTGGGATCTAGGGCAACGACCAACAAACTGCGATTAAGGGCGATCGCATCATTCAGTTTGTGAAAAAAATTCATGATGAAAAGTCACAAAACTCGAAAGTCAAGATAATAATTATCTTAAGTCAGTCTTGACCTCTAGAAAATTTGATTCTCCTGTCCTCGAATTTCGCTATCATTAACGACAACGTTGCGAGTTAAGTAACATTGAATTTAATTTGAAGATATGAAAATTTATAACCTGACTCCAGCCATTGTTTTAGGGATTTTGGGTGCGATCTTCACCCTAACGCCTTCGGCCAAATCCCAGTCAGCTTGTCCCCCACCTGCCAATGCCCGTGAAGCTCGTGAAATAAGCTGTGCAGAAGTCTATAGTGCTACTCCAGAACGAGTCAAACTCAATCTCGGTGGCCGACAATTACCCGTTAACACCTCATCGGAAGAAAAAATAGGTACTTTTGCTAACTTTGCCCCCACCCAAACTCTTTTACGAAAAGACCTGAGCGACACCAATGCTTTTAATGTCCTGACGACGGCCAATTATGCCAGAGCCGATCTACAACTGAGTGATGGTTCCCTCGTTTGGACAAAACCCTATAGCCAGATCGCTCTCAGTTCTGGCAACTCCTGTGGTGTGAATAATCTCTATGAATCCTTGCCGGGCCAACCGTCCCCGATTCTTTGTTTGCGCTCTGGCTCAATTTTGGTGGTTTCCCCCTCTAACCAATCTAAGGTGTCCGTTGTCACCGATGAAGGTATTGTCTTTACACCTGGGACAATTTATTTAGTCAGTCGAGATCCAGCCCAACAACGAACGGATATTTTTGTCTTTAGTGGTGGTGGTTCAGCCCGAATGTTAGTCAACAGCAACGTAGCTTGTGTTGATCCCGTGCAAGCGACAACCTTTCAAGGAACTAGCGTTTCACCCCTAGGAAAAGAATGCCGTTTCCGTGCTAGCGGGGGTCAATATGTTTCCGTGACTAAGAATGAATTATCTTTACCCAAATCCTTTGATTTACCGGCTTGGGTTGCTACTGATCCTTTCTTTGCACCGTTAAGGGCTAATACGGGACTACAACTAGCAGGTTCTTCAATACAAACGGCTGATGCTTTCCAACCCAGTACCGCCATGACAACGATCGCCGCTTCTCAACCGATTTTTGCAGAAACGGTGGGATTGCAAACAACGGACTGTCCGGTAATAGCCAAGGAAGATTCCTTTGGGGGGGCAACGGCTGAGGCCAATTTTCTCAATCCGCCTGTCTTGCCACCTAAACCGGCTCCAGTGATTCCGCCACCGCGCATCAGACCCATTCGAGGGATGTGGTAATTTCACTCAACGGCCTAGGGTTTAATAAGGGCGATCGCTGACTATCTCATCCTCAGGATTAAAAACGGCGATCGCTTTTTGGCAAGTATGAATTAATATTTGCGAACTTTGCCCGTAAAACCCCTGGCTCTAAATTGCTCTAACTGTAACGGAGTGGGTTGATTGGCCGGGACACTAATGCGAATTTCAAATTCACTCTTGCCAGGCGGAATTTCAGCAATAGCACCCACACGAGTACGATTCTGCATAGCTGGTTCATTATTGGCATCATAAATACGGCCAAATACATCCGCATCATAAACGGTTTTCCCCGTTTTATTGTTAGCAATGCCCGTGACTAAAAAACAATTAGCTGGATCATTAGAGCCACTGGTCACACTTCCCTCAGCAATTTCGGGGGGACAGTCTCGGTAGTTAATTTGCGTTAACGGAATTTCGCTTAGGGCTAGAACCGGAGCAGCGATCGCTCCCCCCAGTAAAGATAATAGACCGATTAAAAAAATTGTAAATAGAGTTCTCATAGTTTGCCTGTGTTAACGGGTAGAAAGGCCGGGCTTGTCTTCCAAAGAGAAGGAGCGATTAAATTGCTAGCCAAATCTTAACCGATTTAAGTATGATGGCCATTCTCTGGAATCTCTTCTGGTTGAGGTTTAACAACCTTGGCCTCATCGGAATCGAGGGAATTTTGGAACCAAGAGATGCGACTGGGAATGGGAGTACGGGGTACGGGTTGTAATCCCTGCAAAACTTCCGATAGTTGGAGTCTTTCCGGCTTAGTTTCTTTGAGTTTGTGCCAAACCGAACGGGACATCAGTAAGGTGTGTTCGACTCGCTCTGCTCCCAATTGCTCCAAATATTCTTCTCGCTCGTGTTGATAGTCGGCTGAAATTAGTTCTAAGGGACGAGGGGGTAAACCCTGCACTAAATTAGCCATTTGGAATAACAATTTGGGATAGAGCCAGGTATAGGCCGGATGAACGGTTAACTCGGCTTGGTGGGCACGACAACCATCTTGAGAAAGAGTCAATTTAAAATAGGCGATCGCCGCTTTGCGTTGGGGTTCAAAAACATAACCACTAAAAACACTGCGTTGATGTAGCCAATTTTGAAAACGATCCGCCAGAGCAGTGAAAAAACGCGATTTAAAATCCTGGGTATGACGATCAAACACCTGCCGCATCAGAGGAGGCATGGAAACACAATCCAACTGATAGAGCAACTGAGCATCCGCATTACTAACAGGAAGAAGATTGGGCAAGTCGGGGTTATTTTTGGCTAATTCTTGTAATAGCTCAGGGGATAACGACCAATAGGTCATCTGGGCTAGGGGTTGAAATCCATTTTGGCGATAGAGGGCTAGAACATTTTTATCTTGAATATTGACTTCCAACAGCCAGGTACGAGCTTCCCAAATAGTTTGAAAACAGTAACGCAACAGTTGGGAACCAATCCCCTTGGGATCGGTAACAAGTTCAGGCTGAATGGCAGATTGCTCGACTAAGACTCGCTCGACTCGCCAGGTGCTACGACTTTTATTAAAGGGGGCAATTTGAACAAAACCGCGCAGATAATTGAGGTTATCCTGTTCTGCCACAAAACCGGAAAAGAAATGCTGAAAGGGATTGGGAAAATAACTTAAGAACTTAAGCAGTCCGTACCATGACCGAGCGCGTTCTAGTTGTTCCGACAGCAGCAAGTCTGATGTGCCTGTTTCCGTCTCAGTGGTCGCGGCTAAACGGGCAATCCCTTCCAGATCGCGATACTGTACCGAACGGATCAAAAGTGGGGGAGCGTCAGTTGCAGTGGTCATGGTGGTTAGGGGAAATTGCCTACGGTTTCTATCTTAATGTTTTTCTTCGTTTTTTTCGGGCTTGATGAGCCGAGGCTCCGTTAACAGCTTTTATCCAAGATTTTTTCCTGAGTTCTGATCATTTTTCGTAAAGATTTGTAAACTATAGACTGACTCTCTTAAATTATGGCGATTTTTGTAAGCACTGAATGGATAAACTAATGCGTATTGAACGTTTGCTCCTGATAAGTCACATTGCGTCCATGGCTTTTGGATTAGCGGGCCTGCTCTGGGTCTTGCCTAACCCTGATTTTATTATTAATCTACCGGACTTTGGCCAGCAAGCCTTTCGTTGGTCAATGGCAGGCGGCGGGGTGGTGTATATGTTACTAGGGATGGGAGCCGTTTCAACCTATGCCTATCGTCGTTTAGGGGCTTGGCATACCTTCAGTTTTATGGCTGCTGCGATCGCCGTTTCCTTGAGTAGTGAGTTACTGGGAACTAGCACCGGTTTTCCCTTTGGCCATTACCGTTATCTATCGGGTCTAGGCTACAAAATTGCCGGTTTAGTGCCTTTTACCATTCCCCTATCCTGGTTTTACCTCGGTTTTAGTGCCTATCTAATTGTACGTGTGGGCTTAAAACAAACCCCGTTGGCGACCTGGCTACAAGAGTTCGGGGCGATCGCCTTTGGTTCATTATTGCTGATGTCCTGGGACTTTGTACTGGATCCAGCCATGAGTCAAACCGCAGTTCCCTTTTGGATCTGGGAACAAGCAGGAGCCTTTTTTGGCATGCCCTATCAAAATTTTGCCGGTTGGTTTGGTACAGGAGCCGTCTTTATGACCCTGGCCACCCTGCTCTGGCGAGTTAAGCCTCTGAATTTATCGGAAGAACAACCTGGCTTACCCTTAGCTATTTATCTGAGTAATTTTGCCTTTGCCACCTTGATGAGTATGGGAGCCGCCATCTACCCCCCCATTATTCTCGGTTTAATCCTCGGCGTATTGCCAGCCCTTTTCTTTTACCGTCTAGCTCGCCCTGAATCCCGTTCCATTGCCGTAGAACGTTTGCAAGCTGTGATTGAGCGAGATAAAACCGATTTAGCGGCTGTTAAGTAGAAAAAGTGACTGAATTCCTGGCTTTTGTCTGCTTTTTCCTGTTGCTGCTGCAAATTCCGGCAACGCTGATTTTGCTGTCTCGTCTGCTCAAAGGGGCCGTTCGTCGGCCTCCCCTACTCCCTGACCAACCCACACCAGCAATGATAGGTGCGGTCAGTATTGTGGTTCCTACCCTGAATGAAGTTGATCGCATTACTCCCTGTCTGACTGGACTACAACGACAAACGGGGGAAGTTCGGGAAATTTTAATCGTTGATAGTCATTCCCAGGATGGAACCAGAGAACGGGTGATAGAGGCGAGCAAAGTAGATCCACGTTTCCAGTTATTAACCGATGATCCCTTACCCTCCGGCTGGGTCGGTCGTCCCTGGGCTTTAAATTATGGTTTTTGTCATAGTTCTCCTGCCAGTGATTGGATTCTCGGCATTGATGCTGATACCCAACCCCAGCCAGGACTGGTTGCCAGTTTGCTCAAGGCTGCTGATCAAGAGGGTTATGATCTGCTCTCTCTTTCTCCCCAATTTATTCTGGAATCGCCAGGAGAATGGTGGCTGCAACCAGCTTTATTAATGACATTACTGTACCGTTTTGACTCGGCGGGGGTTCGCAATCAAGCCCCAGCAAGGGTGATGGCCAATGGCCAATGTTTTCTCTGTCGTCGTGGGGTTTTAGCTGAATTGAATGGTTATCAAGTGGCCGCCCGTTCCTTTTGCGATGATGTCACCTTGGCTCGTTATGCGGCCCAACAGGGTTACAAAGTCGGGTTTTTGGATGGGGCAAAGGTTATTCGCGTGCGAATGTATGCAGGAATGGCGGAATTGTGGCGGGAATGGGGAAGATCTCTGGATCTCAAGGATGCCACCTCTCAAACGGAACTTTGGGGCGATTTAGCTCTATTAACCCTAGTACAAGGCTTGCCCCTATGGCTTTTGGGATTGTTAGGTCTGGCTTGGTGCTTAGGAAATCACTTTTTGACCCTACAAGCGGCGATCGCGGTCAATGGAGTTTTAGTTTTGATTCGTTTTGCCCTTTTATTCGCCGTTTATCCTTCCTATTACCGAGAGCAAAAATCCTTAGCCGCCCTCTGTTTTTGGTTGTCGCCCCTAGCTGATGCGATCGCTGTGGTACGGATTTTCTTGTCAGCAGCCCAGCAACCGAAACAATGGCGAGGCAGACAATATTAATGGCATGAATGAACTGGTAAGACCTGGGCTAAATACTGACCCGTATAGGATTGCGGATTTTTTGCTACCTCTTCAGGGGTTCCCACTGCAATAATTTCGCCACCGCGATCGCCGCCTTCCGGGCCCAGGTCAATCACCCAATCACTACAGCGAATCACATCTAAATTGTGTTCAATCACTAAAATAGAATTACCTTTGTCAACTAATCTTTGTAAAACATTTAATAATTGATGGACATCGTAAAAAGATAAACCCGTTGTCGGTTCGTCAATTAAATACAAAGTTTTACCCGTCGCCCGCCGTGATAATTCCGTTGCTAATTTAACCCGTTGCGCTTCTCCACCTGACAATGTGGGAGCCGATTGGCCTAATTTGACATAACCTAAACCCACATCGACTAGGGTTTGTAAACGAGTAACCGCGCGGGGAATATTTTCAAAGACTTTGAGAGCTTCTTCGGCAGTTAATTCCAACACATCGGCAATGGAATAATCTTTAAATTTTACCTGTAAGGTTTCGCGGTTATATCTAGTTCCTTTACAAACATCACACTGCACATAAACATCCGGTAAAAAATTCATTTCAATAATATTAACGCCTTGTCCTCCACAGGCTTCACAACGACCACCCTTAACATTAAAAGAAAATTGTCCAGGCTTATAACCCCTAGCTTTCGCTTCAATAGTTTGACTAAAAATTTCTCGAATCGGGTCAAAAATGCCGGTATAGGTCGCCGGATTAGAGCGGGGGGTGCGACCAATGGGAGATTGATCAATGACAATTACTTTATCGATCGCTTCCAGACCATGCAAACTATCTAAATTTTTAGGAAAGGGAACCTGACGGGTTAAATGATGTTGTAAGGCGGGATAAAGTAACTCGTTAATGAGGGTAGATTTTCCTGAACCAGAAACCCCCGTAATACAAACTAGTTTACCCAGAGGAATAGCGACGGTAATATTTTTGAGGTTATTCTGATAGCAATTTTCCAATTTTAAAACAAAGCCATTGCCTTCTCGTCGTTTTTCAGGGGTGGTAATTTCTATTCGTCTAGAGAGATAGGCTCCGGTGAGGGATTGGGAATTCTTCAGTAGGGTTTCTAAGTCGCCTTGACAGACAATTTCACCACCATGAATACCGGCTTTCGGGCCAATATCCACCAGATAATCTGCCTGACAAATGGTATCTTCATCATGTTCAACCACAATCAGGGTATTGCCTAAATCTCGCAATCTTTTTAAGGTATTTAAGAGGCGATCGTTATCCCGTTGATGCAGACCAATACTTGGCTCATCTAATACGTAAAGAACTCCCGTTAAACCTGAGCCAATTTGGGTAGCTAAACGAATGCGCTGGGCTTCACCTCCCGATAGGGTCATGGCGGCTCGATCTAGGCTCAAATAATCTAGGCCAACATCCATTAAAAATTGCAATCTAGCGCGAATTTCTTTCAGAGCTAATTCCCCAATTAAAGCTTGCCGAGGCGTTAAGGTTAGTTGTTGAATTCGTTCTAAGGTTTCTCGAATTGGGGCACTGGTTAACTCATCAATATGATATTGTCCTAAACGGACTGATAAAGCTTCTGGTTTTAAGCGTTTACCGTTGCAGGTTTCACAAATTTGATTAACAATATATTTTTCTAATTTTTGTTTAATGGCATCAGAGGAGCTATCTTGATAATTGCGGTCTAACATGGTTAAAATACCGGCAAATTTACGATAATAGCCCTTGCCCTGGTGATAACGAGAATCTTCGGCAAACCATACCTCTTCTTCGCTACCATGCAGTAGAATATTTTGCTGTTCAGGTGTTAATTTTTGCCAAGGGGTTTGTATTTCAAAGTTGAAGGCTTGCCCTAAACTGTATAATAATGATAAATAATAGGAATTGTCTCGATCTGACCAGGGTGCGATCGCTGAATATAAGGGTTGAGTGGGGTCGGGAATGACTAATTCGGGGGAAAAGGTGCGATGGGTTCCCAAGCCATGACAATCAGGACAGGCTCCATAGGGAGAATTAAAGGAAAATAAACGGGGCGATAATTCTTCCATCACGGCCCCATGTTCAGGACAGGCAAAGTTTTCGGAAAAGATCATTTCTTTGCTATCAGGTAAGGCATAGATTCCTGGTTTTTCGGCAGCTATCAAGGTTTTTTGAGATGATTTTTCTGATTCTAGATCATTCAATATTTCAATAATGGCTGTGCCTTCTGCCTGTTTTAAACAAGTGCTCAAAGAATCGACTAATCGCTCTTGTAGTCCTGGCTTTTGAATGAGCCGATCAATGACAATTTCAATGTGGTGTTGATGATTTTTATTGAGTTCAATATTATCCGTTAATTCCCTCACTTCACCATTAATTCTCACTCGCACGAAACCCTGGGAAGCTAAACTAGAAAGTAGTTGTTTATGGGTTCCTTTTTTACCTCGTATGACAGGGGCTAAGATCTGAAATTTGGTACGCTCTGGTAAAGCCATAATGCGATCGCACATTTCATCAATGGTTTGAGGCGCGATGTTCCTGTCGCAATGGGGACAATGGGGACTGCCGGCCCGTCCAAAAAGTAGGCGTAAATAGTCATAAATTTCAGTGACAGTACCAACCGTAGAACGGGGGTTATGGGAGGTGGATTTTTGGTCAATAGAAATAGCGGGGCTTAGACCTTCAATGGCATCCACATCGGGTTTATCCAATTGCCCTAAAAATTGGCGAGCGTAGGCACTCAGAGATTCCACATACCGCCGTTGACCTTCGGCAAAGATGGTGTCAAAGGCCAAGGAAGATTTGCCAGATCCTGAAACTCCTGTAAAAACAATCAGGCGATCGCGGGGTAAATCCAGATCAACGTTTTTGAGGTTATGTTGTCTCGCGCCTCGAATACGGATGGTGTTTGGGTCAGTCATGGAAAATCAGGCTTAACAATTTTTAATAATTGTACAATATTTTAAGATGATTGACTTTCATAGAATAATTGTCTTACGATAGAACTAGTATTTCTCCTAGGAGAATTGTCTGACTTCTTTCACAAAATTAGGATGATTTTTTATGCCTGAAAATCAATCAAAAGAATCTGAGCAACAAAGTACATCTTCTGATATGCAAGATGCTGCTGTATCTGTCGGCATTGGTGCGGCTGTTGGGGCAGGAACTTCTGCCTTATTGGGAGGAATGGGTTTAGCGGTTGGAGGTACAGCCGTTGGTATTGGTGCGGCTCCTGTGGCTGCGGCTGGTGCTGTAGTCGGCTCTGCGGCCTATGGGGTCAAAAAAGCAGTGGAAGAACAAGACCCCAGTATTCTAGGGGCTGCTGCTGTCGGGGCTGGGGCTGGCGCAGGGGTTTCTGCTGTTTTAGGCGGAATGGGATTAGCTGTTGGTGGTACAGCGTTAGGAATTACCATGGCTCCTGTGGCTGCGGTTGGGGCGGTTGTGGGATTAGCCGGTTATGGAATTTTCAAATTATTTCAAGGTGATAATTCAGGGGAATCAACAGAAAAAAAGTAAGGTATTAAAAACGAAAAAAATATCGACGAGGTTACAAAAAATATGGGTCAAAAAGCAAAACCTAACTTTTTACAAGTTCTTGCTCGAAAAGTCGTTCGGGAGGCCATTCAACAAATTAATGACCAGAAACCTGAAAAACCCATTAATAAACCTCTAGAGGGAACCGAGGCTTTTTATCGTGATCGGTTAGCACAAAAGCTGGGTGGTAAAACTGAAATTTCAACACCTGTTGGTCGAATAGATATTTTAACGCCAACAGAAGTTATTGAGGTTAAGCGTTCCGCTAATTGGAAAAGTGCGATCGGTCAAGTTAAAAGTTATGGTCAATTTTATCCTAAGCATCATTTACGAATACATCTATTTGGTAAACTCACAAAAACTAAACTTGAAACAATTCAATCTGTGTGCAACTCTGAGCAAATTCACTTAACTTGGGAATAGGATTTTCTATAAAATAGCGATCGCCCTTTGCAAATTTCACAAAACAGCTATTGCCCTCTCCCATCTCCACAAAAAAACAGCGATCGCCAATCCTCGCTATTCGTCAGTAAGGAGACAGGCTTTTGACTAGAATAGTAGCCAGTAGTAATTTGCTGTTTATTTGATTTAGTTTATGACCTCTTCTTCTTTCCCAACTCGCATTGAAACCGATAGCATGGGGCCGATGGAAGTGCCTAGTCATCGCTATTGGGGGGCGCAAACTCAACGATCTTTAAAATATTTTGCGATCGGCTATGATGTCATGCCCGCAGAACTGATTCGGGCCTTTGGTATTCTCAAAAAGGCAGCCGCGATCGCGAACCGAGATTTAGGGAAATTAAGTGAAGAGAAGGCACAGTTAATCTTTCAGGCAGCCGATGAAGTTATTGCCGGTCAATTAGATGAGCATTTTCCCCTTAGTGTTTGGCAAACAGGCAGTGGAACCCAAACCAATATGAATGCCAATGAGGTGATTGCTAATCGGGCGATCGCCCTTTTTGGCGGAGAACTGGGCAGTAAAACACCGATCCATCCCAATGATGATGTCAATATGTCGCAATCCTCGAACGATACCTTTCCGACGGCCATGCACATTGCGGCAGTGCAACAAATCAAGCAAATCCTAATTCCTCAGATTCTAGCTTTACGTAACGCCCTGGCACAAAAACAGGCAGGATTTGACGACATTATCAAAATTGGTCGGACTCATCTCATGGATGCAGTTCCCCTAACCTTGGGTCAAGAATTTTCTGGCTATGTGGCCCAACTAGATCACAATTTGGAGCAATTAGAACGTTGTCTGCCCCATCTCTACGAATTGGCGATCGGGGGAACGGCTGTCGGTACAGGTCTCAATACCCATCCTGAATTTGCCCAACGGGTTGCTCAAACCATCTCAGCGATGACCGGCTTACCCTTTGTTTCTGCTGCCAACAAGTTTGCTGCCTTAGCCAGTCATGAGGCGATCGTTATGGCCAGTGGCTCCCTCAAAACGTTGGCCTGTTCCTTGATGAAAATTGCCAATGATCTGCGTTGGTTAGGCTCTGGGCCCCGTTGCGGTTTAGGGGAGTTAATTTTACCGGCTAATGAACCAGGGTCTTCAATTATGCCAGGCAAGGTCAATCCGACCCAATCAGAGGCCATGACCATGGTTTGTGTACAAGTAATGGGGAATGATACGGCCATTACCTTCGCGGGCAGTCAAGGCAATTTTGAATTAAATGTTTTCAAACCAGTCATGATTTATAACCTCTTACATTCTATTCACCTCTTAGCAGATGCTAGTCGTTCTTTTCGAGAACATTTAGTGGTAGGAATTGAAGCTAATCGTCCCCAGATCCAACATTTTCTTACCAATTCTTTAATGTTAGTAACGGCTTTAAATTCCCATATCGGATATGATCGGGCGGCTCAAGTTGCGAAGAAGGCCTATGAGCAAAATAAAACCTTAAAGGCGGCCTGTGTAGAATTAGGCTTTCTTACCGCCGCAGAATTTGATCAATGGGTGCGACCAGGAGAAATGCTTTATCCCTCTCCCTAATGATTATTATGACTAGGTGAAAATGGGCGATCGCCCTTAACCCTTACCCAATAAAAAAGAGATCATGTCATCAACCGTTAACAAACTAGCCTTAGTTGTTAAAAAAATCTAAATTATTAAATCAAAAGCACTAAAGTTTGTTAAACCTTAGATTGGAGGTCTATCTAAAACCTTCTTGCTCTCTTTAATTGGGATGAATGATTGGTAATGCCAAGGTTAATCTTGATGTTGCGATCCACTGGTTGTCAATGTTTATCTATTTTTTCGACCCAAACTTAATCAAGTGTTGGCAAATTTCTCCTCATTCTTTCTCATTGTCATTTTAGTTAACTCATTTGCTGACAAAAAGTTTGTTCGATGTTACTAGCTCATTAGGAAAATACCATGCGTGACGTTTATATTGTTGCTGCCCAAAGAACCCCCCTCGGTCGTTTTGGTGGAGCTTTAACCGAATTTTCCCCGTCGGACTTGGGAGCTAAGGCCATGAAAGCGGCCCTAACCCAATCGGGATTATCCCCAGCGGCCTTAGATCTTTACATTATGGGGAATGTATTACGGGCTGGTCATGGCCAATTGTTGCCCCGTCAGGCTGCCTTGAAAGCAGGAATTCCCGAAAGTGTGGATGGCTATGCCGTCGATATGGTTTGTTCCTCGGCAATGGTTAGTTTAATTAACGGCATGATGGCGATTCGGGGAGGCGAAGCAGAGGTTGTCCTGGCGGGCGGGATGGAAGTGATGTCTCAAACGGGCTTTTTCCTGTCCCATCGGGCCCGTTGGGGTTATAAGTTTCTACTCGGTGCGCCGGAACAACTGACAGATTTACTACTCCATGACGGTTTAATGGACGCAACTACTGGCGAAGGGATGGGCGATCAGACAGAACGATTGGCGGCGGAACATGGTTTTACCCGTCAAGCCTTGGACGAAGTGGCCTACTATTCCCAAAAACGAGCAGCCGAGGCCACTAGTGCGGGGCTATTTAAGACAGAAATTACTCCCATTGAAGTGAAAACTCGTAAAGGAGTACAAATCATTGAGACGGATGAAGGAATTCGGGGCGAAACAACGCTAGAGAGTTTGGGCAAACTGCGGCCAGCCTTTAATCCGCAAGGGGTTTTGACGGCGGGGAATAGTAGCCAGATTTCCGATGGGGCAGCGGCCTTAATTTTAGCCAGTGCAGAAGCGGTAGAACGCTATGGCTTAACGCCCTTGGGTAAAATTTTGGGTGGTTCCTGGGCAGGGGGGCCGTCCTGGCGTTTCCCTGAGGTTCCCATTTTTGCGGCTCAGAAATTACTGGCTAAGTTAAAAATGGAGATTTCTGACTTTCATTTATTTGAAAATAATGAAGCGTTTGCCGTTAGTAGTTTGCTATTTAACAAACTTTTAGGCGTTGATCCTGAAAAACTCAATGTCAATGGTGGGGCGATCGCCCTGGGTCATCCGATTGGGGCTTCGGGGGCACGAATTGTGGTGACCTTGCTCTATGCTCTGCAACAACGGGATCAAAGTTTGGGATTGGCAGCCCTTTGTCATGGTACAGGTGGCGGAACTGCGATCGCCATTGAACGAGTTTAGATCTGTCTAACTCTTTACTCTCAACTATTCACTATTCACTCTTCACTATTCACTCTCAGGAGTCATTATGCTATCTCTCGGCTTAGAAGATAAGGTTATTTTAGTTACAGGCGGTAATCGTGGCATTGGAGCGGCGATCGTGGAACTCCTTCAGGAATTAGGGGCTAAAGTTGCCTTTACGGATCTTAGTATTGACGAAGGCAAAAGTTCCGCTCTGGGTGTGGTGGCCGATGTCACGAATCTGGACTCCATGACAGCAGCAGCCCAAGAAATTGAAGAAAAACTGGGCCCTGTTTACGGCATTGTGGCCAACGCAGGTATTACCAAAGATAACTTTTTTCCCAAATTAACCCCCAGTGATTGGGATGCCGTTCTTAATGTCAATCTCAAAGGTGTAGCCTATAGTATCAAGCCCTTTATTAGTGGAATGTATGAGCGCAAAGCTGGCTCGATTGTGGCCATTAGCTCTATTTCAGGAGAACGGGGCAACATCGGCCAGACCAACTATTCTGCTACCAAAGCGGGAGTAATTGGCATGATGAAATCTTTGGCACGGGAAGGCGCACGATTTGGAGTACGGGCCAATGCGGTTTCTCCAGGTTTTATTGATACGGAAATGACCCTGGCCATTCGAGAAGATATTCGTCAGAAAATTACGGCGGAAATTCCCTTTGGCCGTTTTGGTAAGCCAGTGGAAATTGCCTGGGCAGTGGCTTTTCTTCTTTCTCCCGTCGCCAGTAGTTATGTGACGGGTGATGTTTTGCGTGTCAATGGGGCCCACCACACCTAAAAATAGTTCCACCTAAATAATCAGAATTGATCGCTTTTTTACCTAACGGTAAGGGGCGATCGCTTTTTTTGGGGTGACGGATTTGTTAGGTATGCTTGTTTTTTCAGTTGATCTCATTTAGAATAGACAAATAAAATTTTCTAGAAAAAATTTTGATGGATATTGTTTGGTTGGTGGGTTTATTAACGCCTTATCTACCTTTTTTCTTGGGGTTGGGACAGAAGGCGATCGAAAAGGGTTCGGAAAAGCTGGGGGAAAAAGGAGCCGAGGAGATTTGGAATCAGTTATCTCCCCAGATAAAAACCGATCCAGGTGTTTTGGCAGTTGCACAAGATGTGGCGCAAAATCCTGATAATGCAATGGCAAGAACGACGCTGGCCTATCATTTGGAGAAAATGCTGAATGCGCCAGAAAATGCGGTTTTAAAAGCGGAAATTATTAAGATTTTAGAAAAAGAAATAAAAACGACAGAGGCAGGGAAATTTAATATTGAGGCAAAGGATAGTCCGATTGGCGCGATCGGCGATGGCGGTAGGGTGATCATGAATTTCGGGACGAAACCGTGATTCCAACAGACGTTTCGTAGGGGCGAATTGCGTTCGCCCTTTCATTTTCAATAAATGACCCATTGATTTTTCTGTTAGGATTTGGAAACCAAACCCCTACCGCATTTTTAAGGATATTTTTCTGTTAGGATTTGGAAAACAAACCTCTACCGCATTTTTTAAGGATATTTTTCTGTTAGGATTTGGAAACCAAACCCCTGCGGCATTTTTAAGGATATTTTGAGGATTTTTCATGAGTTAGGATTTGGAAACCAAACCCCTGCGGCATTTTTTAAGGATATTTTGAGGATTTTTCATGAGTGAATCTAAATACAATCTGAAGTTGGAAAATAGTCCTGTGGGTGCGATCGGGGATCATAATCAGGTTACACAAAACATTATTGTGCAATCTGCGGATTATCAAGCTTTGCTGGGTCGGATTGAGGATAAAAAGAGTCTTTTAGAATTGCAAACTGATCCGTTGAAAAGGTTGAAAACGGCTGAGGAGTTACAACAACTGGAAGGGGAGTTGGAGCAGTTTAAGGAAAATATTTTTAGGTTATACGAAATTTTTAGCAAAATCGAAATCAATACGGAACGCCTACGACAAGCGAAGGAGCATTTTGATCAAGGGCAATTTCGGGAAGCGGATGCCATTCTGCAAGCGGAAGAAATGGTCAAGGATTTGAATAAACTCCTGCAAAAAGACCAACAGCTTGATCAACAAAAAGCGGAGGTCAGAGCCAGCCGTGAACAAATTGCCAACGAGTTTCTAATTAAAGCCCAACTCTGGGCAACTTTTTATGAGCAGCCTAACCGCTTTGAGCAGACCTGTGACTATTTTGCGGAATCCCTACGGGCCTTGAAAACAACGGACAATTTATTTGCCTACGCTTATTTTCTGCAAGAACATAATGATTTTAATCAAGCGAATTTTTTATATACAGAAGTTCTGGAGATTTATCGAAATTTAGGGGACTTGACTAATGTGGCCACAACTCTCAACAATTTGGCGAATTTGCACAGTGATAAAAATGAAATGGCGATCGCAGAGGCCGAATACCAAGAAGCCTTGCAGATTTATCGAACCTTAGCCGAGGAGAATCCCCGTAGCTTTTTGCCCTACGTTGCGACTACTCTCAACAATTTGGCGAATTTGCACGGTGATAGAAATGAAATGGCGATCGCCGAGGCCGAATACCAAGAAGCCTTGCAGATTAGGAGAACCTTAGCAGAGGAGAATCCCCGTAGCTTTTTGCCCGATGTGGCCATGACCTTGCTTTGTCTCAGTATTTTTTATTTCCAAGCTCAACCCGACTTTGAAAAATCCCTTGTCTTAGCTCAAGAAGTGATCGAAATTGCCCAACAGTTTCCCGATCTGCCCAGCGTTCAACAATATGCTGAGACCGCCCGCCAGGTTTTACAGGCAATATCAGAATAATGATTCAGACCAGGCGATCAAAATATCCTGGTAGAGGTTTGGTTTCCAAATCCATTGTTTTATTAAACTTCATTGATAATTAGGGCTTGCTGAAAAAGTCAAAAAACGAAAGAAATGTGGGTTAGGGAAGTATAAACTGAAAAAGCAGAGATAACTTATACTTATCATGAGAAGTCAAAATACGAATTTTGTTTAATCTATCG
>JAYKJI010000141.1:0-15574 GCA_035285405.1 Snowella sp.
CGATAGATTAAACAAAATTCGTATTTTGACTTCTCATGATAAGTATAAGTTATCTCTGCTTTTTCAGTTTATACTTCCCTAACCCACATTTCTTTCGTTTTTTGACTTTTTCAGCAAGCCCTAATTAAACGAGTGAAACAATGCCGATTATCTACTCATATTCCTGAAACGCCTCCCCCTCTCCCACCAAATGATCCTTTGGAAGACGTTGGAAAAGATATAGAAGAATTTGGAAAAGAACTTAAAGACTTCTTTCAAAGAGGAATCGGTCAATGATCGCTAATTTTGTGAGTGATCGCAACTTTCTTCTGATTAATTACTCAACACACCTTTTTAATATTTATTACTCCAGAAAACTTGAAAACCATTAATCCAATCAGCCATGACAACTACCGAAATCAAAACAGCCGTAATAAATCTTAACAAAACTGAGTTAAGGGAACTGCTTAATTGGCTAAAAGAATATCAAGAATCTCTTTGGAATAAACAGATCGAAGACGATAGACAATCAGGAAAATTGGATGCTTTAATCGAAAAAGCAAAGAAAAAATTGGCAATGGTTCAGTCTGATTATTGGAATTGCATCAAACCCCTGTGCAGCAAGAGATACAACGACTTTTGCTCTGAATCACTAAAATCCTTGCAGGGCCAGACTTTCAGGCTATTTAACAACTAGGCTGAACCAGTGCTCTATATTGCCGTTTCAATTTGGAATTGCTGTAAGAGGCAGGATCTTGTGTTCAAATTTACTCCTTAGCCTTATGATGCCAATATTTTTAATTTTTAACGCTTAACCCGATGACTATTCCTTTTGTTGATTTGGCTTGGCAACATCGATCGCTGCAAAAAGAGCTCACTGACCGGATTACTCAAGTCATGGAACGTGGAGATTTTATTCTAGGTCAAGCCGTACGCGATTTTGAAGCTCATTTTGCCGAAAAGTCTGGTGTTAAATATGGCATTGGTGTGGCCTCAGGAACGGCAGCGATCGCTTTGGGGTTACAAGCCTGCGGTTTGGAACCGGGAGATGAAGTCTTAGTCCCCACCCATACCTTTATCGCTACGATTTTAGGCATCCTACAGGCGGGTTTAAAACCCCTGTTAGTGGATTGCGATGAGGAAACCGGCCTAATGGATCTGGAAAAAGCCGCCCAGACCATCACCCCTAATACCCGTGCCATTCTTCCCGTGCATCTTTATGGACAAATGGTCAATCCCCAAGCCCTTCAGCGTTTGGCCCAGGCCAATAATTTGCTCATTTTTGAAGATGCGGCCCAGGCCCATCTCGCCCAGCACCAGGGACAAATCGCTGGCTCTATGGGAAAAGCGGCAGCCTTTAGTTTTTATCCCAGTAAAAATTTGGGGGCGATGGGCAATGGTGGCATGGTACTAACCAATGATGTAGACCTGGCCAAGCGAGTAGGTCGTTTACGGAACTATGGAGCCGAAAGCAAATACTATCACACTGAAATGGGAACCAACAGTCGTCTCGATAGTATGCAGGCTACGATTCTAGATTTGAAGTTAGGATACTTAGCTCAGTGGAATCAACTCCGCTACCAAGCAGCCCAATACTATGATCAATTATTGGCTTTTGTCCCCAAGGTTAAACCCTTAACTAATCTCAGTGGCACGGGCCATGTTTATCATCTTTACGTGATAGTTTTAGAGGAATGTGGCCCAGAAGAACGTCAGCGTATCCAGACGCAGTTAGCCGCAAAAGGGATTGAAACGGGAATTCACTATCCCTTACCCTGTCACCTTCAGCCTAGTTGCCGATTTCTGGGTTATCAATTGGGGGATTTTCCCTATTCCGAAAATCTTTGCCAGCAAATTCTGTCCTTGCCCCTTTTTCCAGGCATTACTCTGGAACAAATAGAAACAGTGGTTATGGCCTTAACAACTGCCATTAAAAGTGCTTAAACATGGCAAAAATAGCTTACTTACCTCCCTTATCAATTGTTTGGAAAATTGCCGGAGCTACGCTGATTTTTTTTCTGGCGGTGACAATCCGTCATTTACTTTTTCAATCCAATGCGTTAGATCTGGGTTGGTTTGATCAGGCTATTTATTTGATTAGCCAAGGGCAAACACCGATCATTTCCTTTCGTGGGTTTCATATTTTTGGGGATCATGCTTCTCTAATTGTTTATCCCCTGGCTCTTTTCTATAAAGTGTTTCCCTCGGTTTATTGGCTCTTATTTCTACAGGCGATCGCCTTAGCCTTAGGAGCCTGGCCCACCTATCAATTGGCTCAACAAGCAGGTTTAAAAGAGTCTGAGTCCCAGGCAGTGGTCTGGGCTTATTTACTCTATCCGCTCGTTTTTAATCTGAGTATTTTTGACTTTCATCCCGAAGTTTTTGCCCTACCGTCTCTATTGTGGATGATTTGGACAGCGAGAGCCGGAAAATACTGGGGATTTGCGATCGCCTTAATGATTACGCTGAGTACAAAAGCTGTTCTTTCTTTAACGGTGATTGGCTTGGGATTCTGGTTATTTTTAATTGATCGAAAACGTAGCTATGGCGCGATCGCCCTATTAACTGGAATCAGTTGGTTTATCATTGCCACCAAAGGCATTATTCCGGCTTTTAGTGGTGGAGAAGCAGCAGCCGTTTCTCGTTATCAATTTTTAGGCAATTCGGTATCAGAAATTGCTCAAAATCTCTTTCTAAAACCACAGGTTTTACTGAGCTATCTTTTCACCGGCGAGAATTTAGGCTATTTAATTTTACTCTTTGCCCCTGTGGTGTGGGGTTTATCGTTAAAAGGCCTCAGTAGTCTAATTCCAGCCCTTCCAGCCCTCTGGTTAAATTTATTAACGGATTATCAGCCCCAAAAGGATCTTACCCATCAATATGCCTTGCCGATCCTCCCATTTTTAATCCTCATGGCCATCACCACCCTGGCTCACTATCCCCATCGTTTTCGTCAGCCTAGATTAATTATTATTTGGTCATTAATTGGCTTTTTAGTCCTTGGTAAATACGGTTACTTTTTCGGTAAGTATTGGGAAAATTGGGATAATTTAGCGGCAATGCAAACCGCCGTTAGTTTAGTAAAAACCTCGGATAGTTTACTCACCTCTCCCCAGATCGCGCCCCATCTCAGTCAACGGGTCAATTTACAGTTAGCGATTAAGGATGCTGAACCCATTGCTCCCAATACTTTTACCTATATTTTGCTGAATACCCGTCATCCGGGCTGGGATAATTCTGAGGCAACGGTGAATAATCTTGTCAAAAACCTTCAACAGAATCAGACGTTTAAGCTCCGTTATCAGCAAGATGATGTCTATTTATTTGAAAATCAGACCCATTAACGATAGTTGGTAAACTGAAGGGCGATCGGATAATCCGCTTGTTTTAAGAATTGAATTACCTTTTGTAAATCATCCTTATCTTTGGCACTAACTCGTAGAATATCGCCTTGGATAGAAGGCTGAACTTTTTTAAAATCATCCCGAATTTGCTTACTAATTTGTTTGGCGATCTCCTGACTAATCCCTTTTTTGAGGGAAATTTTTTGCTGAACCCGATTGCCACTGACTGACTCCACCTGACCATAGTCAAAAATCTTCAGGGATAAATTCCGCTTGGCTGCCTTGGCTTGTAGGATATCCTGAACAGCCGTTAAGGTCATATCACTAGCCGTATTGACCGTAATCTGATCATCACTGAGTTCTAGAGTAGTCTTCGTATCTTTTAAATCATAGCGGCTATTAATTTCACGGGTTGTTTGATCAATCGCGTTAACTAATTCTTGACGGTCAAATTCACTAACAATATCAAAGGAATAGGTGGAAGCCATAAATAATTGTGAACTAAATGTCTATTGCTATAAGCTTGAGACATATTATAACCGATAGTTTCACACCCTCTATCGATGGATGACAACAAGTTCAAGCCTAACTTCACCATGATGGTGTATTATACAAGAGCTTTCACTAGCCATTAATCTTTTTGAATGGAGAGAAGATACTGTTAATGATGATCAATTTTGAAAAAAATTTTAGCCGTTTGATTAAAGTGCTTTCTCCGCTTCTCATCACAGGAGCTTTAAGTCTAGAAGGCTGGAACTTATATGTCGTATTGGTTCATCATTCGCCACTCCCAGAATTGACTGTCATTTTCTGGGTTGGAAGATTTGCGCTGATCAGTCATGGTATCGAAGCGATTATCGCCGCCATTTATGCACCTTCTAGACAGCGATCGCCGTTGGCTTATGGCATTTACACGTTTTTTGTGGGAACAGTGGGGTTAGTGGAACTGCTCCGAGAAACGGAAATGAGAGATAACCTCTAATCTTGCTAGGTGATGATCTTTTAGTCCAAATTAAGGCGATCGCCACCAATGGAAAAGACGATTTAACGAGGGTTTGGGTTTAAGCATTAGGAGCATTATTGAGGTTGTGATGCGCCTAGTGTTCTTTGTTTTTTTTCTTCGCTTTTAAAGAGTCTGAAAGCGATAGTGTATTATCTAAATTTTTCCGCTGTTCCATCTGACCTAGAAAATAACCGGTCATCATGGCAGAGGCCAAAAGATTCGCTAAGTCGTCGCGATCCGTTGTAATTTGAACGTGAAAATCTTCTGAAGGTAACATCCCCACTAATCCTTGGACATTCTGATGAATAATGTCTTTGATCTCGGAACTAGCAGACTGGGCAACCCAAGCTAGGGTTTCTGGATGTTGTTGTTGAAGATACTGAATTAAGGTATTGGTGGGTGGTTCTTCGGTTTCTGAGGCAAAAAAATCAAAATTAAATTCCATTACAACTCCCTACCTAGAATGGACAATTGCTTCTGCTTATCTTCCACTATAGCGGCTAGTGCTAAAAATTGTAACGATTTTAAGCGATGGGGGGAGGAAGTTTGTCTATCTCAAAATATTGATGAAATTTGTCGGTAATTTCTAACCAGGAAGAACGACCATCAACTTGCCGTCGTTTACGCACAAAGCCCAGTTCGACCAATTCCTGTACTTGTTGATAGGCACTGCTTCCCCGTAGATTAATCAGATCAGTTTGTAGTATGGGGGATTTAAGCGCGATCGCGGCTAGGGTACGCAAACTACCAGTCCCTAACTCGGCGGGAATAAAATCTTGAATCAGTTTTTGAAACGCAACTCGCAATTGTAAACTATAGCCTTTTTCGCTTTCGATCACTTCCAAGGCACTATCTCGATGGGCGTAATCTTCCATTAACTCAATCAAAGCCTCTTCTATATCAGCGCGATCGCATCCCGTTGATTCCGACAATTCGGCAATCATTAGAGGTTGTCCTTTCAGATAGAGGATTGCTTCAATTTTGGTCGCTAATCGCATAGAGATTCTTTGAGATTACTGCTAAATGTCAACGTTAAATATCAACGTAGCGAGGCAGCTTAGTGTTGAATGAGTTCAATTTTGTAGCCATTGGGATCTTCCACAAAAGCAATCACGGTAGAGCCATGTTTCATGGGACCGGGTTCACGAGTTACTTTACCGCCCTTGGCCTTAATCTTGTCACAGGTGGCATAGATATCATCCACACCGATCGCCACATGGCCAAAGGCATTACCCAATTCGTATTGTTCGACTCCCCAGTTATAGGTTAATTCAATCACAGCTTGCTGAGATTCATCGCCATAACCGACAAAGGCCAGGGTAAATTCACCCGTGGGATATTCTCGTTGGCGTAGCAGGGTCATCCCTAAAACATCGCAATAAAATTGTAATGATTGTTCTAGATTGCCAACCCGTAACATCGTATGAAGCATTCGCATGGTAAAAACTAGTCTCCTCAGTAATCGTCAAAATCCAGTTGATCTTAGCAAAAATAAAAAAGCCCGGCTATTGCCAAGGCTAGTGGGAGAAATCCAATGGGAAACCTTTGATGGGTTGAACCGGAGAAAATAAAGAGTCGTTATAGAATTTTGTTTTTATATCGAGAGATTGCTGTTTGCTCTCATGTAAATAAATGTAACGTCTTTATTGCGAATTGTAAAGATAACTTGACAAAGCAATCCTGATTAAAGCCATAAGCAAAAGTCATGGGCTGACATTGACAGAGCTTGACCGGCACAAACAACTTAGGGTTTAGAGAGTCTGAGGGCCTTGAGATCCAGCGTTTCCAGACGTTGATAGGCTTGATCAATAAATCCTTTACCCCGCAAAAAGCCGGTATTCGCACCAGGGCAAAGATAATTTAGGGTAGTTGGCGAAAAGCGATCGCGGAGTTTAGCAACACTATTAAGCTGCCGTTGCCAATGAAAGGTTTTGGAAAAACGCAGAGGAAGCGGTTGACCCTGCTGATCGGTGAGTAAATGGCGACCTGTAAAGAGAACACCCCCTAAAACCGAGGTGTAAAGACAAGTCGAGCCAGGCGAGTGGCCCGGTGTCCAGATTAATTGCAGTTCTGAGTTTAAATCCAAACTGTATTGAAAAGTTGTCACTGCCAGATTTGGCAGCAGATAGGACTCCTGTTCTTGAATCAGGACTTGACAATTAAGCGTCTGTTGTAGGACAGCTAGAGATGGACTAATACCACCGCGATGGCTCAACGCTAACCAACGCACGCCCCCTAAGTCCTCTAAAAATCGTTGATTTTCTTCATCCCAGGCAGGACAATCAATTAAAATGTTTCCCCCAGAATGCACCAACAGATAAGCTGTCCCCCCTAAAATATCTCGATTAGGTGGAAAGGCATAGATACCAGGAAGAATGAGACGAGGCGGCTTAAACTTGCGCTCAGAAAGACTTGGCAGATTCGACTCATCAATCATAGTGGGTTAGGGGGATAGGATAGCCTGAATTTTAGATTAGCAATAAAGTTCTACCCTATTTATCATAGAAAGATAGAGATAATGGTCACTAGCTAATCATTGTTCTTCTTTAAACTGATTTAATGTCACCGAACAGACGCAACTAACTTCAAAATGTGGCTCTTTTTATTTCTACTCGGATTCATTACCTACTTTGTCGTCAAAAGCAGTGCAGCGAATGTTACACGGACTCCCGTTTGGCTACTCTGGTTTGTATTAATGATTCCCGCTCTGATTTGGACACTTTGGTCGGTGATCTATGGGGAGGATAAACCCTTACCGTTACTACTGATTCTGGGGCCATTTTTGGTTTGCCCTGGACTCTACTGGTGGCTCGTTCAAAAGGGGCGAATTATTCCAGAGAAAAAAGAAGAGACACCTCTAAACCCTGGCAGCGAAGAAGATAAAACCACAACAGATACAAGAGTTCGCCCAATCAATGTCCAAGAGGAAAAATCCTTAAGGGACTGTTTTCCCTGGGGCGTTTATTATCTGCAACAGTTGGACTATCGGCCCCAGGCCATTCTCTGTCGAGGTAAACTGCAAACGGCTCCAGAGATGGCCTATGAACGTATTAAGGATAATGTGGAAAATGTTTTTGGCGATCGCTTTTTAGTCCTATTTCAGGAAAGCTTACAGGGGCAACCCTTTTTCGCACTCATTCCCAATCCCGTTACGGAATCTCAACCGGAAACCACTGCGGAACCGCTTTCCCGACCTTGGATAGCCCTAGCCCTGTTAGTGATGACAATCCTTACCACTACTTTTATTGGGGCTGAGATGAGCGGAGTGACCTCCAAGGAATTGCAAGCCGATCCGATGGTTTTAAGCCAGGGTTTACCCTATGCCCTCGGTATTATTAGTATTTTAGGTGTTCATGAACTGAGTCACTATTTGACAGCAACTTACTATAAAGTGCGGACGACCTTGCCCTATTTCATTCCCATTCCCTTCTTTTTGGGAACCTTTGGGGCCTTTATTCAGATGAAATCCCCCGTTCCCCATCGTCGTGCCCTGTTTGATGTGGCGATCGCCGGGCCTTTAGGGGGATTAGTGATTGCTCTGCCGCTACTCTATTGGGGGTTAAGCCAATCGTCAGTAGTTCCCATCAGTTCCCAGGGAACCCTGATCCAGTTTCAGGCACTTGATCCTCGTTTTTCGGTGTTGTTGTCTTTAATCAGTAAACTCGCCTTGGGAGCTACCTTAAAACCAGGCATGGCCTTGGATTTGCATCCTTTAGCGATCGCCGGTTATATCGGAATTATTGTAACGGCCTTGAATTTGATGCCCTTTGGTCAATTGGATGGGGGTCATATTATCCATGCCATGCTCGGTCAGAGGGTTGCCATTATCGTCGGTCAGATGACGCGGATTGTGGTGGTGATTTTGGCTTTTATCCGTCGTGACTTCTTTCTGTGGGCGATTATTCTATTATTAATGCCGGTCAGTGATCAACCCGCACTCAATGATGTCACGGAATTGGATAATCGACGAGATTTTCTAGGGATTTTTGCGATGGTGATTTTGGTAAGTATTTTGTTACCATTGCCCAAAGTGGCTGCTGCTTGGTTAGGGATTTAACGCTGATGACGAACAAAATCTGACAGCCAATTCAGTAAATTGAGACGATGTAAAATAATTTGTCTCGCTTCAGCGATCGCTTCTTTGGCCTCATGCCAGGCATCCAAGGTTGATGTCACTGCTTGGATATAGCCTAATCCCTTTTCGTCTAAACTGGGCAAGCGTAAAAAAGACCCTGGTGGCAAGAGGCGATCGGCCGCCGTTCCTCCGTAGTAAATCGGTAAACACCAAGCTAAGAGCGCATCCCATAACTTTTCACTCACATACCACTGATTACCCCCATAGTTTTCAACCGCTAAATTATAATAATAGGGGGACATCACATTCCATTTATTATTGATATTCCCCTCCGATTTGATCTCAGTTGGTAAATTCCGGCCATAGATGTCAACCTCTAGATTTTGGGCTTGTAAAAGGGACATAAAATTAAGACGTTGCTGATGACTGAGAGAGCGATTAATACCAGAGGTAATCCAACTACAGGTTTTCACTTTTAACGGACTAGGCATCTCATTCAACTCTCGAAATGAGACATTCAAATACCAAATTGCTGGCATATAATCCGGGTGAGGTGCAGCATCATCGGGGCCAGAAACGTAACCACAATGACGATTAGCCCAATGATAATTTTCTTGATTAATCGCAATTACTTTAGCGTCTAGAGGGGGTTCTCTTAATAAATAAATGACGCGCTCTTTAGAAACCCCCCGAAAATCTACAACGTTCTCCGACGATTGCTTGAGGGAAGACTGATGCCACCATTGCCACCAGAGGCTAGAGGTCATAGAAACAGGACGATCAAATTGATAAAGTAATAAGTAGTCCGGCTCAGAAGCCGTTGCCAACATTTGTATCTGTTGCCAATGACCAAAGGGCTGGGGGGTTTGTTTCCATAACCAATCAGCTTGATTAAGGTTCGGATAACTACTGATCATGCCAATGGTTTTAGATTTCATGTCTGGCTCCTATGGCTTTTCCCGCTAACCAGGCGGTTGTCCAGGCACTTTGAAAATTGAAGCCACCCGTTACTCCATCAATATCCAAAATTTCCCCCGCAAAATAAAGATCTGAACATTTTTTACTGCTCATGGTTTTAAAATCAACTTCTGGTAAATGAATCCCACCACAGGTAACAAATTCCTCTTTAAAAACGCCTTTGCCCTCAATTTGATATTCTCCGAGTAGTAAAGCTTGTGACAAAGCTTGGACTTGTTTTTTGGATAAATCCGCCCAGAGGGTTTTAGGCGCAATGCCGATAAAATTGACTAAATTTTGCCATAATCTTTTAGGGAGATCAACGGGAGCGAAGGTTAAAATTTGTTTCCGTTCTTGCTGTTGTTTGGTTTTCCATAAAAGAGCTTGGCAGGTTTCTAAGTTATGATTCGGTAGCCAATTAATTATTAAATTCATCTGATAATGCTGGTCATAAAGTAACCTCGCGCCCCAGGCTGACAATTTTAAAACCGCAGGGCCACTGATGCCCCAATGGGTAATTAATAACGGCCCGGTTTGCTCTAGTTTTTTGCGGTCAGGACTGACTAAACTGAGACGAACCTGCTCGACCGTAATCCCAGCCAAATCTTCTAAACGGGGATCTCGAAGGTTAAACGTAAAAAGAGAGGGAACAGGAGTTTGAATTTGATGGCCGAATTCCCTGGCCCAACGATAACCTAAAGGATTACTGCCAGTGGCCAATAGGAGGCGATCGCCGCTTAAGGTCTCCCCCGATTTTAGGGTAATGAGAAATTCCGCAGCCTTTTTTTGAACAGTTTGTACCGGAGCCTGGGCACGACAATGGACACCGTACTCCCTCGCGGTTTGTAGCAAACAATTAACAATGGTGGCAGAATCATCGCTAATCGGAAACATCCGGCCATCGGCTTCTGTTTTTAAAATCACTTGACGGTCAGCAAACCAAGCGATCGTATCCTGGGGTTGGAAACGACTAAAGGCCCCTCGTAAGGCCTTACCACCTCTGGGATAATATTGCACTAATTGAGCCGGATCAAAACAATGATGAGTAACATTACAGCGTCCTCCCCCCGAAATTCGTACTTTGCTTAAAAACTGCTTTCCCGCTTCTAAGAGCGTAATTTGGGTTTGAGGGAAGGTCATGGCGCAGTTAATGGCCCCAAAAAATCCCGCCGCTCCCCCACCAATAATGATTACCCTGGGATTTTGAACCATGTTATTTTGTCAGTTTAGGTCGATTACAGCCAATTACTGGAAATTACTCAATCCTAGATTACAGTAACCTTGAAAGCTTAAATTTTCTCTCTGCGACAATTGCTTAAATGCTTGAAAACCTTCCTATTCAGACTACCAGCCATCTTTTCCCCATTGCCGACCATTTTGCTCATCAAGGACAGATTACCGGCATGAAAAGTTTTGGTAACGGCAATATTAACGATACCTTTCTCGTTACCCTAGACGATTTGGCCCAAACCTGTTTTGTCCTACAGCGTATTAATACTCAGGTTTTTAAGCAACCCCAGGCCGTCATGGCCAATATGTACACTTTAACGGAACATATTCACCACAAACTGCAAACTCAGCCTGGCGATCGCCGTTGGGAAGTACCAAGAGTAATCCTAACCAAGGAACAAAAAGATCATTTGGATACTGGGGATGGTTCCTACTGGCGGGCCATTAGCTATATTGAAGGGTCAGAATCCTTTGATATTTTGAAGGATCAAGACCATGCCCGGGAAGTGGGTTATGCCTTGGGAACCTTTCATCATCTGATTAGTGATTTATCCCCCGATCGCCTGGTGGATACCCTGGTGGGATTTCATATTACGCCTCAATATCTTCAGCATTACCAGGCCATTCTGGCTCAAACTGTCGTTAAAATTTCCCCAGAAGTGCAGTATTGTCTTGATTTTGTCAGCGATCGCGCTAATTCCTGTTCTGTGCTTGAAAAAGCCAAGGAAGCGGGCAAATTACCCTTACGCTTAATGCATGGCGATCCTAAGGTCAATAACATTATGTTTGATTGTCAAACCGGGAAGGCGGTGAGTGTGGTGGATCTCGATACGGTTAAACCAGGGCTAGTTCACTATGATATTGGCGATTGTCTGCGATCGGGCTGTAATCCCCAGGGAGAAGAAACAACGGATTGGCAAGGCGTTTATTTTGAGCTCGATCTTTGTCAGGCGATGTTGCAGGGATATTTACAGGTAGCTAAAGCTTTTTTGACGGACAATGATTATGTTTATTTATTTGATGCGATTCGTCTGATTGCCTTTGAATTAGGATTGCGTTTTTTCAGTGATTATTTAGCAGGAAATGTCTATTTTAAGGTGAAATATCCTGACCATAACCTAGCGCGAGCCTTAGTGCAATTTAAGCTCACAGAAAGTATTGAAAGACAAGAAATAGCCATCCAAAAACTAATTACCGATTTAAAATGACAACTTTTTCCCTTATTCCTTTTCAACCCGATCAAACGCTGCCTCAGATTACTATTACGGGGCAAATAGAACGTTTCACCTCTCAACTTTCCCTAACCTGGTTTATTACTGGAGAAATTGATCAAATTGCGATCGCAGCTCCTAACCCTTTACCCACTCGTCAAGATCATCTCTGGCAAACAACCTGTTTTGAGTTCTTTCTCGGCCTAACGGATCAACCGGATTACTGGGAATTTAACCTCTCACCATCGGGCCACTGGAATTGCTATCGTTTTAGTGATTATCGTCAAGGTATGGTGACAGAAACGGCTTTAAAGATTCTACCCTTTCAGTTTGACCATTTACCTCAAAGGCTCACTCTCCAGATTAATCTTGACCTGAGTGGCCTGTTATCATCTTCCTCAGCTTTGATGGCCGGTATTACCACTGTGATTCAAACCCTTGACGGCAATCTCAGTTATTGGGCTTTGACTCACCCTGGGCCAGCAGCAGACTTTCATCGACGGGATAGTTTTCAACTAGATTTGCCAACCGAAATACAAAGAGCTAAATAGTTGTTTGCACTCATTGCATAACTTAAATGCAAAAACAGAATTGACGGTTAAGGATGCCGATTGCCAAGCTTCCTGTGTTAGGATCAACGATTGGTTTATTGGCCTCATTCAGGAAAAACGTTACTCTTTTGCCTGTCTCTTCTGACTTTATTAATTTCCTTTCTTGTTAACTAACTATGACTGACGCTATTCGTATTCTAATGTGCGCGCCTGACCACTACGATGTGGATTATGTGATTAATCCCTGGATGGAAGGCAATATTCATAAATCTTCCCGCGATCGCGCCGTTGAGCAATGGCAAAAACTATATCATGTTCTCAAAGAACGGGCCTTAGTGGATTTAGTTCCGCCCGCCAAGGGTTGGCCTGACATGGTATTTACCGCCAACGCTGGTTTAGTTCTAGGAGATAATGTGGTTCTAAGTCGCTTTTTCCACAAAGAACGACAGGGAGAAGAACCCTATTTCAAGGAATGGTTTGAGCAAAATGGCTTTACGGTCTATGAATTGCCGAAGGATTTACCCTTTGAAGGGGCAGGGGATGCACTGTTTGATCGGGAAGGACGCTGGCTTTGGGCCGGTTACGGTTTTCGCTCAGAATTAGATTCCCATCCCTACATTGCCGGTTGGTTGGACACAGAAGTGGTTTCCCTACGTTTAATTGATGAACGTTTCTATCACCTGGATACCTGTTTTTGTCCTTTGACGGGCGGTTATTTACTCTATTATCCTCCTGCTTTTGATTCTTACTCAAATCGGGTGATCGAGATGCGAATTCCCCCCGAAAAACGCATTATCGTCGAAGAACCTGATGCGGTCTGTTTTGCTTGCAATGCGGTTAATGTCAATAACACAATTGTCATGAATCAGGTGAGCGATCGCCTGAAACAACAATTGAGAGAAGTGGGCTTTGAAGTGGTGGAAACCCCCCTAAGTGAATTTTTAAAAGCGGGGGGAGCCGCTAAATGTTTAACACTGCGGGTGACGGAACCGATTTTAGAAACCGTTCATGCCAATGCGCCGATCGAAAGCCGTGTGGTTCGTCTGGAAGGCCATCTACTCGATTCCGGTTTATTAAATCAAGCCCTCGATTTGGTGGTCGAAAATAGTGGTAGTTTTCGGGTACTTAACTTTAATTTAGGGGTTGAACGTCAGAGTATTTCCACCGCCGAAGTGCGAATTTCCGCGCCCTCCCATACCATCATGGAAGAGATCATGACCGAATTGATTGATCTCGGTGCTGTTCCGCCTCCCCAGGAACTCTGTGATATCAATACGGAAATTGTGACCCAGGCTGGGGTTGCACCGGATGACTTCTATGTTAGTACTATTTATCCAACGGAAGTACGGGTTAATTGTGAATGGGTCAGGGTACAAAATCAGCGAATGGATGCGGCCATTGTGGCTCAAATCACTCCTGATGGGCCGATCGCCCGTTGTGTCTTGCTCAGAGATTTACAGGTCGGCGATCGCGTCATGGTGGGTGTAGAGGGGATTCGCACCGTTAAAAAAGTAGAGTCTCACGACAATAGCCGTAAAGAAACCAAAGAATTTTCCTTTATGGGGGCCGGGGTTTCCAGTGAACGACGGGTAGAATTGCTAGTCGAACAGATCGCCTGGGAAATGCGGCAAATTCGGGATCAAGCGGGCAAAATTGTGGTGACGGCTGGCCCGGTTGTCATTCATACCGGCGGATCACAACATCTGGCTCGACTGATTCGGGATGGCTATGTACAAGCTCTGTTAGGGGGAAATGCGATCGCCGTTCATGATATGGAACAGTCCATGATGGGAACGTCTTTGGGTGTGGATATGCAACGAGGGATTCCAGTCCGTGGTGGCCATCGCCATCATTTAAAGGTAATCAATACTATCCGTCGTTATGGCGGCATTCGTCAGGCAGTCGAAACCGGTCTCGTCACGAGGGGCGTGATGTATGAATGCGTGAAAAATAATGTTCCCTATGCTCTAGCCGGCTCGATTCGAGATGATGGCCCCTTACCTGACACCGAAATGGATTTACTTAAGGCCCAGAGCCATTACAGTGAACTCTTACAGGGAGCCGATATGGTCTTAATGCTGTCTAGTATGTTGCATTCCATTGGGGTCGGTAATATGACTCCTGCCGGTGTGAAAATGGTCTGTGTGGATATTAACCCCGCCGTTGTTACCAAACTCAGCGATCGCGGTTCTGTGGAATCAGTGGGGGTAGTTACCGATGTGGGCTTATTCCTGAGCTTGTTGGTACAGCAACTAGAGCGTTTAACCAAACCCTATGAATTAGCGGTGGCGGTTTAAGGACTTAGCCTTGTCCCCTTGACAATATTCAATCTGAGGGGACAATTTTCATCGTTTTACAACCATTGTTATGGCTGTAACTAGCCACGATGTCCCGTCACAATATAGGACACCCGTTGAGCAATATTGGTAGCATGATCGGCCATCCGTTCTAAATGACGAATTACCAAAGCCAGAAGCAAAATCGGCTCCACCACTCCTTTAATATCTCGCTGATAGGCCAGAACTTTATAAAGACGTTCATAGGCCGTATCTACGGTATCATCTAATTGCTTAACCTTAGGGCCAGCAAAGGGATCTAACTCCGTTAAGGCAATTAAACTCGTGGCCAGCATATGTTGAGCATGACGGGACATGGCCGCAATTTCTTCCAGGCAATCATGAGGGGGATAACTAACTAATTTCATGGCAATTTCTGCTAAATCCTGGGCATAATCTCCAATCCGCTCCAAATCTCGAACTAGTTGCATGATGGCACTCAACAGCCGTAAGTCCTGGGCAACGGGGGCCTGCAAGGTCAGAAAGGTAGAACATTCCTGTTCAATTTGCCGATAAAACTGATCAATTTGCTTTTCAAGAACGATAATCTTAGCAATATTTTCTAGTTGATTTTCAAATAAAGATTGATGACTGAGGCGGAAGGATTCTTCAACCAAAGTTCCCATCCGTAGAACGTCCTGTTCTAAGCGTTTGAGAGCACGTTCAAAAGAGGTTCTTTCGGGGTGGCTAATTTGACTGGATAAGTTTACGGTTGCGATGGTCATGGTTAAAGAGAGAGATTTCTATAGATGATTTCTATGACTTGTGTTTTCTGGGTTTGAGAAAGTGAGAAAAAGCTTGACCAGTAATTACAGGCTATGTTTGATTCTTGATTGAGGGAGGGAATTTTGTTTGCAACCAATGATACCAAAGGCACAATTTTTAAAA
>JAYKJI010000142.1:0-5113 GCA_035285405.1 Snowella sp.
CGATAGATTAAACAAAATTCGTATTTTGACTTCTCATCATAAGTATAAGTTATCTCTGCTTTTTCAGTTTATACTTCCCTAACCCACATTTCTTTCGTTTTTTGACTTTTTCAGCAAGCCCTATTTATGTGTTGACTATAGCTATGCCTATTATTTCTTCTAGCTCCAATATTTCCCAACTTTACGAAACTGACCCAACTCTGTGGTTAGAAAAAACGATTGAGTGTTTAAAAAGCGATCGCCTGGATCAACTAGATATTGAACACCTTATTGAGGAGCTAGAAGATTTGAGTAAACGGGATAAAAATAAAGCGGCCAGTCTTCTAGAGCAGATTATTAGACATCTATTATTGTTACAATATTGGTCAGAAGAATACGATAATAATGCCTCCCATTGGGAAGCGGAGATAGATAGTTTTCGGACTCAGTTAAGACGACATTTGACTACGACATTACATCAATATCTTGAACAGGAATTAGAGACTATCTATCAAGATGCCCTACGATTTACCATCAAAAAAACGAGATCGCAACGGTTTCCAACCCATTGTCATTATCGTTTAGAGAACTTACTGGATGCGAACTGGTTGCCCTAAAAAAGATACTGGAATTATTCTGATGAGTGTCTAAAAGGCGATCGCCTCTGTTTGTAAGCAATTGAAGTTACGGATAATTTTGAGTAGTACCAAGATGTGATAAAAAGCTTGCTTTGTCCATTGTCACCATTGCGACTTATTTGTAGCATCTGATAGATTTTTTCAGTTAAGGAAGGGGCGATCGCTCTTTTGCGATATCAAAAAAGAAGACCCCATTCTAGGGGCCTTAAAACAGATAATAGCTTTTGGTTAAACAGCCGAGGCGGCTAGAGCTTGGGCAGACTTAGTGATATCTAATTTAAAGACCAAGACTGCTAAGGGAGGCAAACAAAGATCAAGGGAATAGGGCATTCCATGAAAAGACCACTCCTCTGACCACTTACCCCCTAAATTGCCCAAATTACTGCCACCATATTGACGGGCATCACTGTTAAATAACTCCGTGTAAAAACCAGCAACCGGAACACCAATCCGATAATGACTATGGGGTTGGGGTGTAAAATTACAAACCGTCACCACAAACTCATCAGTGTCACTGGCTCGACGTAAAAAAGAAACAACACTGTGACGGGTATCGCTACAGTCAATCCACTGGAAACCTTCTTCCTGAAAATCCTTGGTATAGAGAGACGGTTCGCTACGATAGAGTGCATTCAGTTCGGTGAAGAATTGTTTTAACTGTTGGTGTGGCTCATACTGCAATAAATGCCATTCCAAATCTGCCCAAACATTCCATTCTCCCCATTGCCCAAACTCCATGCTCATAAACAGGGTTTTCTTGCCAGGGTGAGTAAACATATAGGTAAAGAGAGCACGCACATTCGCAAATTTCTGCCACTCATCGCCTGGCATTTTACCCAGCATATTGCTCTTGCCATGTACCACTTCATCGTGGGATAAGGCCAACATATAGTTTTCACTGTGGTTGTACCACATACTAAAGGTGACATTATTTTGATGAAATTGGCGGAACCAGGGATCCATGCTGAAATAGTCGAGCATATCGTGCATCCAGCCCATATTCCATTTCAGATTAAAACCTAAGCCTCCCACATAGGTGGGCCAGGAAACCATTGGCCAGGAAGTCGATTCTTCAGCAATAGACAAAACACCCGGAAAATAACCAAACAGCAGACTATTGACTTGACGCAGGAAGTCTGCCGCTTCTAGATTTTCCCGTCCTCCATACTGATTAGTGACCCATTCCCCTGGTTTGCGACAGTAGTCCATATAGAGCATGGAAGCCACAGCATCAACGCGAATTCCGTCAATATGGTACTTATCAAACCAGAACAGGGCATTAGCTACCAGAAAGTTACGAACTTCATTGCGGCCATAGTTAAAAATTAGCGTTCCCCACTCTTTGTGTTCACCTTTACGGGGATCTTCATGTTCGTAGAGGTGTGTACCATCAAAAAAGGCTAATCCATGCCCATCCTTGGGAAAATGTCCTGGTACCCAATCCACAAGTACCCCTAAACCATTGAGGTGACATTGATCGACAAAGTACATAAAGTCTTCTGGACTGCCATAGCGGGAGGTAGGGGCATAGTACCCCGTCACTTGATAACCCCAGGAACCATCGAAAGGATGTTCGGCGATCGGTAGTAGCTCAATGTGAGTAAAGCCCAATTCTTTCACGTAAGGAATGAGTTTATCCACCAATTCGTAATAGGTGAGAAATCGCGCTCCCGTATTCCATTCCGATACCTCTACCGCATCTCCCTCTCCCGTTAAATAATGAGGGGTTTCTGATGTACTTGTATGCAGCCAGGAACCTAGATGCAATTCATAGACAGAAACGGGTTTAGTGAGGGGGTCGGTATTACGACGTTGCTCTAACCATTCCTGATCATGCCATTGATAGTTATCTAGATCAGTGACAATAGAAGCGGTTTTAGGACGTACTTCTTGATAAAAACCATAGGGGTCGGATTTTTCGTAGATATGTCCTTCCCAATTTTTAATTTCATATTTATATTTTGCACCAATACCCAGTTCAGGAATAAAGAGTTCCCAGACCATGTTGTTATTTTTCCGCATTTGGTGCAGACGACCGTCCCAATTATTAAAGTCTCCCAAAAGGGAAACATTACGGGCATTGGGGGCCCAGACGGCAAAATAGACTCCTTTAATGCCATCAACTTCCATCAAATGCGCCCCTAGTTTCTCATAGATGCGATGATGGTTGCCTTCTCCAAAGACGTGTAGGTCAAATTCGGTTAATTTAGGCGATCGGAAGGCGTAGGGATCATAAATGACCCGTTCATGTTCTCCTTCTTTGAGTCGTAACTGGTAGTTAGCCAGACTCGGAGTATCCAACACACATTCAAAAAAATGAGGATGGTGAACAGATTGCATGGGGATCTCTTGACGCTCGGTGGGGATTAATACCGAGGCTGCCTGAGCAGTTGGTAAATAGGCTCTAATCACCCATTGCTTTATGATTCCATGATCTTCTAGAGGATGACTGCCAAGAACTTCAAAGGGATTATGATGAAGATTATAGACAATTTGATTAACTTGGTCTGGGCTTATCGTGCTGGACATTCGGCTTTTTCTATGACTAAAAGGCGGGCTGATAATTTAAATGGGGGCGAACCCTTATAAAAGTTATATATACTTTACACACTTTTCAGGATTTTCCACCTAGGGGGCAGATTTTCGATCCGCCAGCCTCTTTTTCCCAGATTTAATCTTCAGGATTGGGAAATTGCAACGGTTCGATCTTAATTATGTGCAGACACTTTGACATCCTCACCGCGCTAAAGCAACGGCAATTCCTAAACCTCACGATTTAGGTTTCTGCTTCTTAGCAACCGCCTCTACCCTCAAGGAGTTTTATGGTCTTACGTCCGCTCCACAGACTATTCCCGCAAGTCCTGCGGTTCCTATAGGTTGAAGTCTCAAATTGAGAATTCTTAGGTTTTTGTTGATTCTAGGGTTGGACTGCCCATTGCCCTATTCTCTTATCCCAGTCTGCCGATTTTTCTTCGCCGTTGCTGGTTCCAACAATCTTTGGTGTTAGGCTTTATGTCTCCATCGTCTGGGTGGGTCAGTGACCACTAGAATCCTAGCACACAAAGCCTTCGTAGAACGACGGGGTTTTAAACCCATTTTTTTGATAACAATATTGAATCGTCTGAGGTGGCTCACGGCTCTAAATAGCCCCACTAGTGCAAGTACTGTGATAGAACAACCTAGACAAGCTAAACCTAATAGGGCATGGTGTATTTGAAATTTTTGGAGCCTTGGTAACCGGTTAGCTCTCCCAGTTTTTCAGGCAGTTTAACACCCGATTCTAATTTACCTTTGATTTCCCAGGTGGGAAAGGATTGAATTTTAGCGTCTATGCAGGCTTGGGTTTTTGGATTAGCACCGTTGGGATCACATTCAATATAGTTAATTTGCTCAAAGGCTGCTTTACCGAGCAGTTGCTTTTGTTCATAGCAGTGGGGACACCAGAAGGCTCCATACATTTTGACCCCTGATGTTTTGAGATATTTGGCTAGTTCTAGTTCTGCCGGGCCAGAAACCGTTGTAATTTCCCAACCATGAGGGGGTTGAGGTTGGGTTTGGGCTTCGGGAATGGGGGTTTTTCCTCCTAACGCAACTTTTCCTCCTTCGGCCTGGGCATATAATCCCAGGGAACCGACCAGGGTTATCATGGCCACAACAATGCCAGTAAAAAATACTTGACTCATTTCTTCCCACTCTCGTCCAATGACTGACAAGATAAATAATGCCAGAGAACAGGTCGCAGATGTTAAACAATATAGACAAGCTTCATGAAGCTTAAAGAAGGAAATATACATCAGATAGCCACTGAAGACGGCCATGGCTGTCCCCCCAATCAGTAGCATTCGTCCGGTTGTTTCTTCGAGTTGGTTGCGTTGTTTCTTGTTGTTTTCGGCATTGATCAGAAAAGGACTGAGGGCAAAAATAATCATTGCCAGATAGGCTAGGAGGCCAAAAAGACTTAGGGGAAGTCCAAACACCTTGGCATAGGCACTATGTAGTACTTGATCGCAGCCAGAGATGCCTGTGGCTTGATTGACAGGACAGGCCGTTTTTCCCCCAGTGAAGGAGACAACTGTTAGATAGGTAGTTAGTAAGGCTCCAATAACAGCGATCGCACCCATGATTAGACGGGAATAGCGATGAATCCAGGGGACAGAACGGCGGCGAATCATAGCAATAAGAGAAACTGGAGAAAGTACATCTAAGGCAAACGCTTCTTAATGGTAACAGTTTACAGTTTTTAGGAGAATTTCGAGTTCTAGGCTATGGCGGTGTTTAGAGAGGAACATCGGCTGGTTTGGACGCGGGTGGGCAGGATTTTTGCAGGAGGTTTTGATAGGTCGTGATGGTTTGGGCAGCGATCGCGGGCCAGGTATATTGTTCAGTTGCTAACATTCGAGCATTTTTCCCCCGTCGTTTGAGTTCTTGAGGATCTTTTAGGGCGACTTGAATTTGTTCGGTTAGGGATTGAAGATCACAAGCGCAAATACAACCCG
>JAYKJI010000143.1:0-4896 GCA_035285405.1 Snowella sp.
GCATAAATTATTAAGCGATTGCGAGAACGAAACCAGAAGTTTTTGGCTTCTAGTTTTGCCAGTTGGGGGAAAAATCCGGCATCAAATCCTTCACTTTCGGTTGCTAGGTCTGGTGCAAAGGTTATAATATTTCCTTCTGTGGTCACAGAGGTATAGTCACATACAGGACAATGCCAATCCTGGCTTTCAAATTGGTTGTTGCAGTTTAAGCATTTTTTCATTTAAGTTAATAGTTTTTTTAATTTTATCCCCGACTACCAAAAATAATACCTAAATAAACCCCATTCCAATACTTTTTACTATGGTAATAGGCTCTTTAAAGATGTTGGGGAACCATCAGTACGTTCTCAAAACTCGCGGTTATCACCTGGGACAAAATTTTGGGCATGGGCAACAGCATATGTCCACGTTTCAGATCACCCTCAACATACTGGCATTCCTAGTTCCACTCGGTTTTAACCTGGGTCTATAAGCAACAGGCTCGCCATCAACGAGGCACACGAGGAGGTTTTTTCCACGATTTACTAACTCTTTAGATGAGGTTACCCCCCTGCTTAGACTTTGCGATAATAGCTTTGTAATCTCCAAAGGATTTGTGACCAAAAAGATTCATAATCCCTTCTCCCAAATAGTATCCCGCCGCAGTAATAAACTTTGGCCAAGTTGTATAACATAGGAGCAATCGCATTGGCCAAAAGTGAAGATGATAGATATCTTCGACTTGAAATCCTGCTTGATTCATTACTTCACAAAACTCTCGGGTATCCATGTTCAAAACTCGATGTAAAAAACCTTTATGAATAGGTTCAAGTAAGAAAATTTGACCATTTGGGTTTAAGGCTTTCCTGATGCGACACATGACATTCAATAAATCGGCTTTGTCTCGGCAGGCCACCGTTAGTGATCCCCAGCATACCAGAATGTCAAACCCCTTTTCCTCATTAAGTTCAAAGATTGACTGCACCCTGTATGTCGGATTTCCATCTGGAGATTGTTGCTGGGCAATAGCAATCGTTTTAGGTGAAAAATCAATGCCCACAACAGTGGCCCCTCTCTTCACTAAATACCGAGACAAACGCCCCGTACCACAACCCACATCCAGCACTTTTGCTCCTGCCATCTGGGGCAGATATTGATTAAGCAAAGATAATTGTTCTCGATTGTAGTAGTAATTTAAGTTATTGTTAGGCCACATGGAAACAGCATCGCCCTGGTGAACCTCAGCTTTTGAGTCCCAATAATCAGCAGTAGAATAGAGCTTTTCTCTGTTTATTCGGTTTTGGATCATGGATATGATATTAAGGATTCTCATGAAACACCCCATTATTTATTATTTGAATTACAAAACATTTCGGTATTTATTTACTTGTAACAAACTATTATGAGTCTTGTCGATTTTTTTAAAAGTTAATTTAATTTTCACCCTCAAACAAAATTTTTCTTGTTTTTTAAGAGCTTAAAAAGCAAGAAATGAACCAACCCTAAAAAGATAATTAAAAGGCCGTAAAACCTAATTATAAGCGAACCGGCTTGTGCCGAAGCTAAACCTGAATTCGTATGGACGAGAAACTCAGTAATACTCACCTCAGAAATGCCAATAGCACCAGGAACAATACTGAGTATATTAATAATAGTAAGAATGGACATGAGAGCCATAGATTTCTGGAATCCCAGATCAATCGAAATACTATAAAGGCAAATCTGCCAACCAATGGCTACCACTGACCAACTGCAAAAAGTTAACAACAAAACTGGCCAAAGTGACTGGATATTACTAGTATAGGCTCTTAGGTTAGCAAAAAATTCACCAATTTTGCCTTTGACCTTGATTTTGTTAACGGCATAGACACTCAATATCAGTATTAATATAAATATCAGCCAAGCAGCAATAATAGTTGAATCGCTTACGCTGAAATCAAAGCTAGTTAACGTAAATAGAGCCGCCAGGGAAATAACTACGAACAAATCAAGGACGCGTTCTACTAAGAAAGAACTATACCCAGAAAACCTCTCAATTAGTCCTCTGCTTTTCAATAATTCTACTTTTAGCATTTCTCCTGATTGGAGTGGGGTAACAATCGTGAGAGTCATGGCACAAACATTGCACAGATAAAGCTCGACAAAATTAATATGAACATTCAGATTATTGAGAATAATTAACCAGCGCCAAGTCCGCAGTAGCCAGTAGATTAAAATCGACACCGGGACTGCTCCTAGTAACCAGAACAACTTTGCATTTTTTAAAATTTTAATGATCTCTAACCATTGAAAACTTGTCAAAATGTAACTAAAGCAGAGACTTAAAATGATGCCGCTAATTAGGAGGATGAGATGTTTACGATTTATAAATCTCTTCATATTGCCCCCAGTTGCAAACGCTGTTTTAATTCTCTAACTTTTAGTTCTAGATCCTCACGGTCTTTTCCGAAAACAAAAGCTTCACCCACTCTATGTCTCCCATTAATAAAGGGAAAAACTGGGGTTTCAATATCCATATCAATTGATAATGATTCAACCCAAGGTTCTCTTTTAAGTCTTTCTAATTCAGCTTGATTATAAGACAGGTATCCTTTTTTTTTCACTCCCAACAATACTACAGCAGTCGGTCTTATACTCGTTATCGTCGGCAGAGAAACTGGGTCACCACAGGCTTGTTTAATGCTATATTCAATCAGACTAAAATCGGCAGCTTTTTGCAGCAAATTAGCAATAGAATTACCTCCCATTCTTGGCGTTAATTCTAGGATATAAATTTCCTCTTCAGTGGCTACAAAATCACAATCGAATGGTCCATCACTAACCTCCAAAAGATTCCAGATTTCTTCGAGAAGTAAAAAGAGTTTCTCCTGTAATTGAGGGGACAAGATTGAAGGGACGTGATGACCGCAAGTGACGACATAGGGAGGATTGACCGTTTGGCGATCCAAAACAAAAGTTAAGGCTAACCGACCTTGTTTTAGCACCCCTTCGCACGTCCCTTGAAAACCGGACAGAAATTTCTCTAAGATGCCTTTACCTGTCGGACTAAAGCTAAGAGTTTCTGGAATATATTGAAAGAATTCCTCTAAGGAACTTACCATGAAGATTCCCTTACTACCAGACGAGCGATCAGGCTTGAGAATCCAGGGATGCTGAAATAGAGCTTGATCAGGTTTAGAGTCATGGGTCACGGGATAACTGTCCGGACTGGGAAAGCCTTGCTCTCGCAAAAACTCACGAAAAGCTATCTTATCGCAGACAATGTTAGCACACTCAGGTGGGACTCCCGGAAGCCCCAGTTGTTTAGCGACATAAGCAGCGGTTGGGACAGCCACATCAGTACAAGCGGCAATAATACCGTCAATCCTTTCTTGAAGTGCAAGTTTTAGGATTGCTTGCTTGTCAGTCGTATCAATTCCATAACTTTTATCTGCCAGGACGTGACCGGGATTTTCTGCAACATTATCAGTCGTAATGACCCGATACCCCAGACACTTGGCAGTGAGGATGGTTGGAATTTGGTATTGGGAAGCGGCTAGCACTAACAAAGTTTTTTTACTCATCTAGTTCTCTAATGATATAAGGCCGTCTTATACCTGTGAGTTGCTGACTTATCCGAGAAAGATAAACCCCAAAGCTGACCAGACATAACAGAATAAATCCATTGAAAAAGGAGACAATAACTACTGTACTAGCCCAACCTGGAACAGATGCACCATAGAGCAGCACCTTCCCAAGTGTCCACACACTAATAATAACTGACAAAAGAAAAGCTGTGAAACACAATAGAATAACCAAGTAAAGGGGATAAGACGAGTAACTAAAGATTAGGTTCGCCGCCAGACGAAAACTGCGTTTTAAGTTATAGTTCGATTTACCAAAAGGTCTCGGATCGTGCCTGACTACTACATTAGTGTAACGAGATGCGCTGACTAGCATCATGGCAGTGATGTAGGGAAAGACACCCCCCATCTGACAAACATTATCCACAACGGGGCGCGTTGTGGCACGAAAACTGGTAAGTTGGAAATTAGAGGGCAGTCCGAAGATTTTTATGATGATCCAATCAATTAATTGACCACTGGGTTGTCGAATACGAGAATGTTTTTTCGACTCGTAAGCACCGATAACCAGATCGAAGCCTTGGTGTATTGATTCCACGAGCTTGGGGATTTCATCAGGGGGATGCTGTAAATCGTCATCCATAGTAATAACAATCTCACCAGTAGATAAAGATAGCCCACAGAGAATGGCGTTATGTTGGCCAACATTAACGAGAAGTCTGGCAAGCTTCAGGGATTTACCATAGTGTTGCTTGAGAGTCTTTAAAACTAACCAGGAATCATCCCGACTACAGTCATCCACAAGAATAATTTCATAGTCATCCTCCATTTGTTTAAGCACTTGATGCAATCGATCTATCAAAATCTCCAGAGATTGCGAGGCTTCGTATACGGGAATTACAACTGAAATTAGAGCCATAAGTGGTTATGTAAAATAAATTTAAAGAATATTGCTCGCACTGAGATTCATGGCTTCAATAGAGTTGTTGGAAAATAAGGGATAATAATCAAGCAGACAAGTGGGGTGATATCAATGTTGAACTTAGACCGCATCCTGAATCAAGAGTGACTGCTACGAGCAATGACTCGTTTATGGAGAATTAAAGGGAGCAGGCAATATAGTCGCTGGAGATCTTGGGGTAGGGACATGGGTGCGTGATTATAGTGTGGGTTGGGTTGATTAAACCCAACATCTGTTTACCAAATGGTAAAGATATTGTTGATGTAGTAGCAGGTAAACCTGGTCCAAAAAGTGATGTAAATTTATTTCGTGAAAGGAGAAATAAATTTGATAAAAAACAAAGATTTAGTGGTGATAAAGCTTATCAAGGAGAGGAATTAATGAAAACTCCGA
>JAYKJI010000144.1:0-13007 GCA_035285405.1 Snowella sp.
ATATTCTTTTGTTATCATGTTCTTTTTGAGGAGCATTGTACTGTTTTACAGAGTATCTTGTCTTTTTTCTTTTTGCTGTAGTCTTTGCCACACAAGACTTTTAACCCTTCTTGTCTCCCTAGCAGAACTGGGTCTATTTCTGCTAATTTTTCAAGATCAACGTTTTCATCTGCCCAGCAAACATCAAAATCGCCTGGGAATTCTTTATTAGTAGCAAAACTTCCACTGATAAAAATGCGTAGACAGCCAACCTCTTTTAGGGATTCGCAAGCCCGTTTTAAGCCTGACAATAATTCTTGACGGCGAGGATTGAAAGCCAGAGTTTCTTCAACTTCTTGCCAGGTGGCCAGATGAATTCCTGCGGGTAAATGCCCGTTCGTATCAAAAGATGGAATAGCCATCGTCTAGTAATACCTCTGAAGATTGAAAAATTAAAAATAGTATGAGTTGACATAATGTTTAATGGCTTAACGTAATCACAGTCTTACACAACATTTTTGTTTTGTCAATTCGTCGCGTAGGGTTGCCCCAATCCAGAATATTAATCGGTGTCAATGAAACCGTGATCGCCTGTCACCGTAACGAGAATGGAAGGATCGGAGTAAAAACCATTACAATAGATTAAGATTTCTGACCAGTGCAGCCAAAATGACCGACGTTCCTGTTTCCCGCATTCGTAACTTTTCCATCATTGCCCACATTGATCACGGCAAATCTACCCTGGCGGATCGGATGTTGCAAATGACGGGAACCGTTCAACAGCGAGAAATGAAAGAGCAGTTCCTCGATAATATGGACTTGGAACGGGAGCGGGGTATCACGATTAAGCTTCAAGCAGCTCGTATGAATTATAAAGCCAGGGATGGTCAGGACTATGTGTTGAACCTGATTGATACCCCCGGCCACGTTGACTTTTCCTACGAAGTTTCGCGCTCTTTAGCAGCTTGTGAAGGGGCCTTGTTAGTAGTAGATTCCACCCAAGGCGTAGAAGCCCAAACCCTTGCCAATGTCTATTTAGCGTTAGAAAATAACCTGGAAATTATTCCCGTTTTAAATAAAATTGACTTGCCCAGTGCCGAACCCGAAAGAATTGCGGCAGAGATTGAAGAACTAGTCGGTTTAGATTGTAGCCAGGTGGTGAAAGCTTCAGCCAAAGCGGGTATTGGCATTGACGATATTTTAGAGTCCATTGTGCATTTAGTTCCGCCGCCACCGGATACTGTTGATCAGCCTCTTCGCGCTCTTATTTTCGATAGTTATTATGACGCTTATCGAGGCGTTATTGTTTATTTTCGGGTTATGGATGGTCGCGTTAAAAAAGGCGATAAAGTGCGTTTGATGGCTTCGCAAAAAGAATATGTGATTGATGAATTGGGAATATTATCGCCAACTCAAATTCAAGTGGAAGAACTCCATGCCGGGGAAGTGGGTTATTTTGCAGCGGCCATTAAAGCTGTAGGCGATGCGCGGGTGGGCGATACCATTACCCTCGCCAATCAACCGGCGGCAGAACCCTTGCCTGGTTATACCGAAGCGAATCCGATGGTATTTTGCGGGCTATTTCCCATTGATGCCGATCAATATCCCGACCTGCGGGATGCCTTAGAAAAATTAAAATTAAATGATGCAGCTTTGTCCTACGAACCGGAAACGTCAAGCGCGATGGGTTTTGGTTTTCGTTGTGGATTTTTGGGTTTGCTGCACATGGAAATTGTTCAAGAACGCTTAGAACGGGAATATAATTTAGACCTAATTACCACCGCGCCTTCGGTTATTTATCGCGTTACCACTTTAGATGGGGAAGTAATCGAAATTGATAATCCCAGTGCCTTACCGGACATTCAAAAACGGACAAAAATTGAAGAACCTTATATCAAGGTAGAGATGATTACGCCTGAGACCTATGTGGGGACTTTAATGGAATTGTGTCAGGGACGGCGAGGCGTTTTTAAGGATATGCACTACTTCACTAAAACTCGCACCGCTTTAGTTTATGAGTTACCTTTGGCAGAGGTAGTAACAGACTTTTTTGATCAGTTAAAATCCCGCACGAAGGGCTATGCCAGTATGGAATACCAATTAATTGGTTATCGGGAAAATAATCTGGTTAAATTAGATATTTTGGTTAATGGGGATGGGGTGGATGCCCTAGCAATTATTACCCATCGGGATAAGGCTTACTATGTGGGGCGAGCCATGGTGGAAAAACTCAAAGAATTAATTCCCCGTCATCAATTTAAGGTTCCCATTCAAGCGGCGATCGGGGCAAAAGTGATTGCCAGTGAACATATTGCGGCTTTACGAAAAGATGTTTTAGCAAAATGTTATGGGGGAGATATTTCCCGTAAGAAAAAGTTGCTCCAAAAACAAGCTAAGGGTAAGAAACGAATGAAGGCGATCGGCACGGTGGATGTTCCCCAGGAGGCTTTTATGGCCGTTTTAAAGTTAGATCAACAGAGTTAACTGTTTGGGCGATCGCGGCAACTTAACTTAACTGACTCCGAAAGCAGTTGATACTAATGCTTAATAAAATAACGGCAAAACCAGTCAGAGTGATCGCATGAATCATAAGGTTTCTAACCCCACCCCCTTCAGCAAAATGCCACGAATAATAGCGATATAGTGACGCAGAGGATTCATGATCGCAAGGTATTGGAAAAACTTGGGCATGGTTTCAATGGGGGCGATCGCTGTTTTAAACTTGAGCCTTAAGAAACAATCATGATCTCAAGAATGAATAACCTTATGATCAGGATTAATAAATCTTAAAAACTTTTGCTTAATCTGATGATCATAAACTTCCCATTTGAGTTTCGTATAATCTGATTGATTATGATAACCGGCTAAAAAGCCGACAGCAATTTCAAAACCACCGGCCATATTACGGCCGCCACCATAATAACGACCTTGATTATCTTGTCCCAAGGTTTCCTTCAAAAATTCATCGGGATCAAGGGTTAACTTACTGGTACGTAGAGAGCCGATTACCAACTCAATATCGTTAGCAAGATCATGGACAATGCCATAAACAACGGCTGTATGAACATTTTCTTCTGTGACTAAAAAATCGGCCGCTTGGGGAATGGCATCTCGATCTTCATAGCGCAAATAACCAACGCCTGCAATGGAAAAATTATTTTGTAAGACACGATTTTTCAGCGATCGCTCAATGATTTCCATGACACGACGGGAACGAGCCGATTGAAGAACAGAATTAAGCAATTGCGGGTCATAAATACGGCTGAGAAAAGCCGCTGCTAAATAGTCAGATTCTTGAGCTTGGAGCAGATTAATGGTGTCGGAGCGAATACCGTGCATTAACGCTGTGGCACATTTCACATGGGTCGGATTAGCATTATTAAAATCTAATAATCCTGACTGTAAGTATTGGGTCAAAATGGTAGCTGTTGCCCGTATTTGGGGGCGAATATCTAGAAATTCGGCATGGAGTTCTTCTTGCTTACTATGATGATCAATGACGACCAGGATAGGAATCTGAGCTTGTTTGACCAGGGGCATCAGTTGACTATTAGTTCCCTGGCTATCCACTAAAACACAACCTTGATAGACAGAAAGATCACAGTCTTTTAAGATTTGTGGCCCCCAACGCTTTGCCGGTAGTCCGGTTAACTTAACTAGAGCAATATTTTCCTGATGAGATAGGGTTCCTGCATAAACGATGTCGCATTGAATTGCATATTGTTCTGCAATTAATTGATAGGCCCAAGCACTAGAAAGCGCATCAGGATCGGGAAAATCCTGAATGACTAAAATATGACGTTCTTGACGATGGCGTTCTAAAAGTTGCTGAAGGTTATTTAATGGTAAAGAGACAATCGGGTAGAGCATTGAACTCCCATTCACGGGAATCATCGACTCCGTAACAGCCAGCAGTTCAAACTCATCGGGATCAGTGATTAATTCCCCTTCAACCTGTTTAGCCGGAAGCGAAAGAACAAAATCTGAATTCATCGCAACAATATAGATAAAAATTAGTGATTAAAAGAAAATCTGAAAATGATTAATGAACGAAACGGTTTTTGGCGTTGAGATATACTCTTAATTATAGACGATTCACAGCCTAAACTTTAATAATAGATAAGGGAATTAAACCCTGAAAATGCCTAGATTATCCGTAACAGACGACTAAACCCATTGTCTATCCTGTCCATTAAACTTGCTGATAGATTTAGTCCTCTATCCCAGAGGCGATCGCTGACTAGATGGATCATCCCAATAAGAGTCATTTGTGACGGGAAAGACAGTGGGGGATTTGTGAGATAGAACTCCCTGCCTGCTATCCTGAATACATAGACCGAATTAGACTGACTTATCTTTCCCTGGAACGTCTAAACATAGGAGCAATGAGCATTTCAACCTCTGTCCTAACAGAACTGCTACAGGTCTTCCCCCAGTGGCGGCAACAAATGTACTTTAAGTCTTCCCTGACGGCCCTTTCCCATGCGATGGAAGATCAGGTAATGGCGGACAGTGATCAACCGTTGATTATTGCTAGTTTTCAGCGAGAACGTTTTTACCGTCAGGAAGCCCATCGTTATCGTCGCATTGCCGAAAAGACCGATCAGGTTTATGTTTTAGCGGCTCCAGAAACAGAGTTTAAACATAATTCGGATTGCTATGAAACGATCGCCTTTGATCCAGAAGACACGTTAAGCCAGGAATGGCATTTAGTCGTGATCGGTAATCATTACGCCAGTTGTCTAATTTGTCGGGAGAGGATATCCGCCAGTAGTATTGATAATAATCGACGTTTTGAAGGGATTTGGACATTTGAGCGTCAGGTCAGTCAAAAAGCAGCAGCGTTGTTGTTACAGAAAATTCTGGATTATCGGCCAGAGTTAAACCCAAAAATCCAAGCGGCTCACTCTCGTTATCTTCAGGTTGTTGCCCCTACTCTGTTAAGCACTCCTCCCTATAATAACCCCGATCCCTTCGTTCAGCGGTTAGTTACCTACTTGCAAGCAGGACAATATAAGCTGATTAAGGCGAATCGTTCTCTTTCCATTAAGGAGCAAAAGGAGCGGTTACTCAACTCGATTACCACCGCAATTCGTCGTTCTCTCGATCCAGCCGAAATTTTGCAAGTGGCAGTGGAATATCTAGGAGAAGGTTTAGGAGTTTGTCGTTGTTTGATCTATCGCTGTGAACAGGATGATTTCACCGCTACCATTACCCATGAGTTTTTGAACACTGGAATCAGTTCCCTCAAGGGACAATCCTGGCCTCTGCGAGATAACCCTCTTTTTCAACAAGTCGTACAGAGAAAGGATGCGATCACCATTGATAATGTTCTCAACGATCCCCGCATTGTGCTAGAAATTCCCCCGAAGGTTGGCACCTCCCTCGCTCATCTTGTCCAAAGTTGTTCGATTTTGTCCTGGCTTTTGGTTCCCATTTTTTACCGCGATCGCCTTTTGGGGATGATGGAGTTACACCACTGTGGCCCCTTACCTACGAATTGGAGTCCCGATGATGTGGCCCTAGTGGATGCGATCGCCTCCCAGGTTGGGGTCGCTCTGATTCAGGCCGAAGCCTATGCCAATCTTCAAGAACTCAATGAACAACTAGAAGCCCTAGATCGAACTCGTTCTAATCTGGTAGCTATTACGGGCCATGAACTGCGAACCCCCCTGTCCACTATTCAAGTTTGTCTCGAAAGCCTGGCTACGGAACCGGATATGCCCCAGGAATTGCGACAGGTGATGCTTTCCACCGCGCTCAATGATGCGGAACGGATGCGGAAATTAGTGCAAGACTTTTTGACCCTCTCCCAATTAGAAAGTGGTCGCATTGAATGGAACACGGAAGCCTTATCTTTATTGGAATGTGTAGAATTATCCCTCAGCCATATCAATGCCCATAATCGCCATAATAAACTCCCTAAAATTCATAATGGGGTCTCTGCTGACTTACCTTTAGTGCAAGCTGACGGCGAATGGTTAGTGGAACTTTTAGCCAAACTGCTCGACAATGCTGTGAAATTTACCAGTCCTGATGGGGAAATTGCGATCGCAGTTATTCAAACCCAATTGAATTATCTAGAGGTCATGATTTCAGATACGGGACGAGGCATTGAACCCAATCGTCTGGAAACAGTTTTTGATCGTTTCTATCAAGAAGAAGGAGCCTTACGACGCAGTAAAGGTGGAACCGGCTTAGGATTAGCCATTTGTCGGCAAATTGTCAGTGGTTGGGGCGGCGAAATTTGGGCCCAATCCCTCGGTAAAAGTCTAGGCAGTCAGTTTCATTTCACGGTACCAATTGCGCCAGAAGGAAAAGGAGAAGACAACACAAAAAAAAAGGCGATCACCAATCTGCCCATTAAAAACCGTCGTTCTCCTCGAAAAAAGAAAAGCCTTTCCTAGTCGGTTTTGACATGCTTTAATGCCTGTGGAAATAGTATCTTGCACGTCCTGACCTTATGACCTTTCCTTTGTTGCTCCCTTTTTTCCTCGCCCAAGTCAATCCCATTCCGATACAGGTAATTCCACCACCGCTATCTCCCGCACCTTCTCCCAATCCAACTTCTCCGACGGTGATTGAAGAACCCCAGGAGATTATTCGTTTCCAAACCGTCCGACCTTTATCAGGCAAACTCGATAACATTCCTGTTCTCAATAGTAATAATCCTGAACTTATTTTTAATGAAGGTATTATTCTTTCGACCTTGCCATCCATTGGCATGAAAAGTCCCTATGCCCATCTCAATTTTGCTTTTAGAGGTCGCTTTGATGTTTTCGCTCACCATGTTGTGCAGGCCTCTCCCCAAGGACGCACCTTGTATTTAGGGGTTTTATTCTTTAATGGTAGTCGGCAAACCGTGACGGTAGATATTTTGCAAGGAGCTGCCTATTTAACCTCACCCGATGCTCTCTTTTTAGACTTACCCCCTCAAGTGGAAGATCCGACAGGAACTATTTATTCAGGGCCCGGCAGCCGTAGTATGGGAGATATCTTACGGGGAAAACGCTCCTCTAACCTTCCCTCTCAAGTAATTCTTGCTCCGGGTCAAAGTCAAATGTTGCTAAACGCGCCTATTCCGGTTAAATATACGCCTGATCCGAGTCAACCACCGCCATTAAAATTGCCCCGCAATGGTTTTTCTGCCTATTTTCGCCTCAAGAGCAATGGAGATGTTTATGGGGCCAGCCTGGCAATGTACGCGCCTTTAGATGCCCAAGGGAACGAACGTCCGCCTACCTTAGAGGAGTGGGAAGCCTTTTTGAAAAATGCGAGTTTGATGACTCCCCGCGATCGCATTCCTCGCAACAGTCAACGGCGTATTTATAGTCGGGTAGCTGGGGTTTCTCTGGGATCTCAATGGCAGGCCACTTTAACCGATAGTCCGAATGGTTCCACTTTAGCTATTCCGGCTCCAGGTCAAGCCTATTCCTATGCAATTAGTACACTAGAAGGCGGGCGGTTAGGCACGAATCAAAATCAAGCCGCTAAAATGGCAGAACGGTATCCTGACACCGCCTATGAGGCCCACGGCAACTATGGTGTTCAGTACAGCTTAACATTACCCTTGCAAAATAAGGGTTCCCAGACTCAACAGGTGGCGATCGCCATTGAAACCCCGCTTAAAAAGGATCAATTAACGGATGGCCTCCATTTCCTTGTCCCCCCCGCCAAAAATGTCTTTTTCCGAGGAACAGTACAAGTTCGCTATCGTGATGAGCGTGGCACATTGCAGAACCGCTATTTTCATCTTGTTCAACGTCGTGGCCAACAGGGAGACCCTCTCGTTACCCTGACCATGCCCCCCGGCGATCGACGTACCGTACAAGTTGATCTCGTTTATCCTCCCGATGCGACCCCTCCCCAAATTCTTACCGTGAAAACAAATTGACGAGCTCAACCCCCAGAGCAACATCATCAATAAATAGCTGCGCGACTGAATTCTTTATCAAAAGTAGAATAAAGATAGGTGCAAAAGTTACAACCCAAGCTATTTTAGAAAGGAACTCCTCCCGTTCTAATACTACTTAAGGGATACTATGAGAATTCTTGTTACAGGTGGGGCTGGTTTCATCGGCTCTCATCTAATTGACCGCCTAATGGCTCAGGGCCAAGAGGTGATTTGCCTGGATAATTTCTATACAGGCACTAAACAAAATATTGTCAAATGGTTGGGGAATCCTCAATTTGAACTTGTGCGCCATGATGTCACTGAACCCATTCGTTTAGAAGTTGATCAGGTTTACCATCTTGCTTGTCCGGCTTCTCCCGTACACTATCAGTTCAATCCCGTCAAAACCATTAAAACCAACGTCATGGGAACCCTCTATATGTTGGGGTTGGCGAAAAGGGTCGGTGCGCGTTTTTTATTGGCCTCTACCTCAGAAGTCTATGGCGATCCCGATGTTCATCCCCAGCCAGAGGAATATCGCGGTAATGTGAACTGTATTGGTAGTCGGGCCTGTTACGACGAAGGTAAGCGCGTGGCAGAAACCTTAGCCTTTGAATATCATCGTGAGCATCAAACCGATATTCGAGTGGCACGCATTTTCAATACCTACGGCCCCAGGATGCTGGAAAATGATGGACGGGTTGTGAGTAATTTTATTGTTCAGGCATTACAAGGAAATCCTTTAACCGTTTATGGAGACGGTTCTCAAACCCGCAGTTTTTGTTTTGTTTCAGACTTAGTAGAAGGTTTAATACGCTTGATGAATGGTGATTTTATTGGGCCCGTTAATCTAGGCAATCCAGGAGAATACACTATTCTAGAATTGGCTCAGAAAATCCAGGGCTATATCAACCCCAATGCTGAACTCATTTATAAGCCCTTACCTGAGGATGATCCGAAGCAACGTCAGCCTGATATTACCCGTGCAAAAACCTATTTGAACTGGGAACCCACTATTCCCCTTGATGACGGTTTAAAAACGACGATCGCCGATTTTCAGACACGGGTGACTAGAACTTGAAGAGAAAAAATTGACAAAAACCTAGATTTTTCCTAGTCTATATGGCCAAGATTGAGTTTATTTAATTTACAGTGAGGAGCTATTAACTATGCGTGTTTGTGTAATCGGAACGGGTTACGTCGGTTTAGTGACAGGGGTTTGTTTATCTCAGATTGGCCATCAGGTTATTTGCGTCGATAATAACGAAGAAAAAGTGAAGCTGATGAAGTCTGGTCAATCCCCTATTTATGAACCTGGACTATCAGAATTGATGCTGGCCAATATGCAGGCTAATCGCCTTACCTTTAGTAGTGATCTGGGAGAAGGGGTTAAGCACGGAGAGATTTTATTTATTGCGGTAGGCACACCACCTTTACCGACGGGTGAAAGTGATACCCGTTACGTAGAAGCTGTCGCACGAGGTATTGGTTTTCATTTAGATGATAGCTATCGAGTCATTGTTAATAAATCAACGGTTCCCATTGGTTCTGGAGATTGGGTACGAATGCTGGTGTTAGATGGTCTCAAGGAACGTCAACTTGACTCAGATAATCTGCCCAAAAAAGAGAGTACTCTGAATTTTGATGTGGTCAGTAATCCTGAGTTTTTACGGGAAGGCTCGGCGGTTTATGATACGTTTAATCCAGATCGCATTGTTCTCGGCGGTAATAGTCCTAAGGCGATCGCCCTGATGCAAAAGCTCTATGAACCCTTGGTTAATCGTCAATTTGCGGAAGAATCTTCCCAGAATCCTGTGCCAGTGGTTGTCACCGATCTCAATTCGGCAGAAATGATCAAGTATGCAGCCAATGCTTTTCTGGCGACTAAAATCAGTTTCATTAATGAAGTTGCCAATATCTGTGATCGCGTTGGGGCTGATGTCACCCAGGTTGCCCAGGGCATTGGTCTAGACTCCCGTATTGGTAGCAAATTTCTGTCGGCAGGGATTGGTTGGGGTGGTTCCTGTTTTCCCAAAGATGTTTCCGCTCTCATTCACACTGCTTCAGACTATGGTTATCAGGCTGAATTGCTGAACGCGGCCGTTAATGTTAACACCCGTCAACGCACTATTATCATTGAAAAATTACAACAGGAACTTAAAATCCTGAAGGGAAAAGTCGTGGGGCTTCTGGGTTTGACCTTTAAACCCGATACGGATGATATGCGCGATGCTCCTGCTCTCAACATTATTGAGCAGTTAAATCGTTTAGGCGCGAAAGTTAAAGCCTATGATCCCATTGTTTCTCAATCTGGCCTGAGTCATGCCATTTCTAATGTGATTATTGAAACTGACCCCGAAATGCTGGCAGATGGTTGTGATGTTTTAGTTTTGGTAACGGAATGGCAAGAATTTCTGAAGCTCGATTTCCAGAAAATGGGGACTCTGATGAACCACCCTCTCGTTATTGATGGTCGTAATTTTCTCGTGGCTGAAGAACTACAAAAAGCCGGTTTTCGTTACATTGGCATTGGCCATCGGTGAACGACCTAACCCTGACCATTGAGCTTTAGACCAGTGCAAGTTTAAAACGTAGCTATTCAGTATCGGTGGATGTTCCGATCAAATAGAGTAAGGCCATGCGAATAGCTACACCACTGGTGACTTGATCTTGAATGAGGCTTAATCGGGGGTCATCCATCAGATCTGAACTCAGTTCCACACCTCTATTGACAGGGCCAGGGTGCATCACTTTAACCGTTTCTCGGCAGACTTTGAGGCGATCGCGGGTAATGCCAAACTGTTGATGATATTCCCGTAAACTGGGCAATAAATGGGCTGTCATCCGCTCTTTTTGGAGGCGTAGGGTCATCACAAAATCTGCCTCAACCAGGGCGGGTTCCAATTGCCAGTGGAGCGTTAATTTGCCGGCGGGTTGGCTATCGATCATCTTGGCAAATAGTGCAGGCAAAAGCGTGGGTGGCCCAGCCAAATGCACATCGGCTCCGGCGGCTGTCAAACTCCAAATATTAGAACGTGCTACACGGGAATGGAGAATATCTCCCACGATCGCGATTTTTTTGCCTTTTAAGACAGCTAAACAGGGTTGCTCTGGTTCTAGTAACGTGGCCATGGTATAGAGATCTAACAGAGCCTGGGAAGGGTGTTCGTGTTGACCATCTCCAGCATTTAAAACTTTCACCCCCGCCCCTAACTGATCCATGGCTGTGGCGATCAATTGGGGAACTCCTGCCTGTTGATGGCGAATAACCATAATATCGGTTCCCATGGCCAGATAGGTTTTAGCTGTATCTAGAATGGTTTCCCCTTTGGTGAGCGAAGAGCTACCGGGAGCAAAGTTCATCACATCAGCCGAGAGCCGTTTGGCTGCCAACTCAAAACTACTACGGGTACGAGTGGAAGGCTCAAAAAATAGGTTAGTAACGACCTGACCCTGAAGGGCAGGAACCTTTTTTGTCCGTCCGGCTAATACATCCCGAAAGCCCGTTGCCGTTTGTAAGAGGGCATCATATTCCGACCCTTGCCAATCCGACAAGCCTAAAATATGCGATCGCGTCCAAGTAAAACCCATCATTGATTGTCACTCTGAGGAGCAGAATCCACAGGCTCCTATGTTATTCTATGATTCGGATGTCTCTTCTTGGGAGTTCCCATTTTCAGGGCAAATTATATGACAAAAATAGTGGCAATCAACAAAGTAGTTCTAGCATTATTGCTTTTACTCTGTCCCCTCAATCGTGTCTTTGCTCAGTCTCTTACATCACAAATATCTCCAAAACCAACGGTGCCCCCTTCCTCTCTCCCCACGACTACAACTCTAGTTTCTCCAAACACAGGCATCGACTATACTCCGTTAAAAAATTTACTGGCCGAGCAAAAGTGGCAACAGGCTAATGAATTGACGCGATCGCTATTGCTCAAAGCGATGAATCGTGATCTCCAGGGCTGGCTCACGGCGGAAGATATTGCGAAACTAGCTTGTTGGGATTTGAAAACCGTGGATGATCTTTGGACTCAGGCTTCCAACGGACGTTTTGGCTTTAGCGTCCAATACGGCATCTTCATCAGTACAGGAAATAAACCAGGACGATTGATGGCACCAGAAGCCTACGATAAATTTGGAGATCAGGTCGGCTGGCGGAAAAACAACGAATGGATACTATTTAAACAAGGTTTAGATTATAGTCTTAATGCCCCTAGAGGTCATCTTCCTAATCCCAGGGATGAATATCAAATTAATGGCGGTCGCTTAGACTATACCAACTTAACTAAACGAATTAGTGATTGTCAGTTGGTAACGATTCCAACCCTACCAAGCGTATTGCCTGCCACTCCAAGTCCTGTCCCGAAAAAAAACAAATAATAAATTATTCCAAAATCACTCAACCCTACATCTCTAAACCTTAGCAAGGATAAATGTCCTGGTTTTTAGCGACAATAACCAGCAGGATAAACATAGCCTTCAACGCTAACAAAAACGTATTTTTCTCTTTTGGCCAAATTTACGCCTTGGGTAGAGGCGGCGGTGAAATAGTCTTTCCGTTGGGGATGCCAATATAAATTGAGCGGAATTGTTCCTGGCTGGGCAGTGGCATAGACATAGCCTTCCTTTCTGACTAATCCATAACTAGCCCCTGTTTTATTTGCCTTTGTATCTATTGCTGTCCAGGTTTCTCCCGACTGACTATTACGGTACAAATTAAGGGCGATTGTTTGCGGCTGAGAGGTGGGAAAAAGACAAGCATCCACGCCAATAAAGCTATAACTGGTAGCGATCGCCTCCCGTTTCCCGGTTTTAGTCGCCGTCGAGAGGGTATCCTTGAGCCGATCCTGTCGATAGAGTTCCAAGGGAATTAAACTTTGAGCTTGAACCAAACCATTTGAGAACAGTGAAGCATTGAAGATAAGCATTAAACTCACCAGCGATCGCCACTTGACCCAGAAAATATTCACCGCCATCCCATCTCCATTTACAGAACCTAGAAACTAACTAGGGCTTGCTGAAAAAGTCAAAAAACGAAAGAAATGTGGGTTAGGGAAGTATAAACTGAAAAAGCAGAGATAACTTATACTTATGATGAGAAGTCAAAATACGAATTTTGTTTAATCTATCG
>JAYKJI010000145.1:0-10198 GCA_035285405.1 Snowella sp.
CGATAGATTAAACAAAATTCGTATTTTGACTTCTCATCATAAGTATAAGTTATCTCTGCTTTTTCAGTTTATACTTCCCTAACCCACATTTCTTTCGTTTTTTGACTTTTTCAGCAAGCCCTAGTTACGGTATTAACCCTAGTGGTTTATCAAGTTTTGGTGATCAATGTGGGACGGGCTAGAGCCAAATACAAGGTAATGCCGCCAGCTACCTCTGGTGACGAAAATTTTGAGCGGGTTTTACGGGTGCAGCAAAATACCCTAGAACAATTAGTGGCTTTTCTGCCTGCTTTATGGCTGTTTTCCTTCTACGTTAGTCCTGTTTGGGGAGCGGCGATCGGAGCCGCCTGGGTTATAGGTCGCATTGTTTATGCCTGGGGTTACTATCAAGCTGCCGAAAAACGGATTGCCGGTTTTGCAATTAGTTCTCTGAGTGGATTGACGTTATTGTTTGGGGCCTTAGTCGGCATTGGCTGGACAATATTCCATTCTTAAAGCTCATCGGACTTGTGCAAGGCTCAAAACTTGCTATAGTAAAGCTGATTAATTGGTAAACCCATTAAGCTGACTGCTACTGTTCAAGGTTCCGATCATGATGCGAATACTAGCACTTGTCCCTGGGGGAATTAGCGATCAACTGCTCTTTTTCCCCACCCTCGAAAGCCTCAGAGCGACTTACCCTAATGCGGCGATCGATGTGATCGTTGAACCTCGCGCTAAATCAGCCTATCGGGTCTGTCCCTACGTGAATGAAGTTTTACTCTTTGACTTCAAAGACCGCAATGGTTTAGCAGATTACTTAAATTTACTTGGCATTATCCGCGATCGCGAATATGAAGCTGCTGTGAGTGTCGGCAGGAATTGGGCGGTGGGACTATTACTTTGGCTAAACGGTATTCCGGTGCGAGTTGGTTATCAAACTGAGGCTTCTTGGTTCTTATCCAATCCTGTCCCCCTCAAACCTGAGCAGTACGCAGCCAATCTTTACCATGATTTAGTACAAGGCTTTGGCATTCAATCCCCTTGTCCAGCTCTAAAAGTCACCGTTCCTAAGGAAGATATTGTTTGGGCAGAAGCGGAACAACAACGCTTAGACCTCAAAAATAACGGCTATATTTTAATTCACGATAGTTCCAGTCGTTTAGCATCAATTCAGGGACTCAATAAAATTTATCCCGTCGCTAAATGGCATCAAGTGATAGAAGATATTCAAGCCAAACAGCCGGATCTGGGTATTGTGCTACTTCAGGGCCCCGACAGTGACGAATGGCTGACAGAAATGCAGAAAAACCATCCCCATTTAAAAATTACTCGACCTGGAGATTTGGGCAAGTTAGCCGGCATGATTGCTGGGGCGAACTTAATGATTTGTACCGATAGCGCACCGATGCACCTTTCCGTAGCGGTTGGAACCTATACGATCGCCCTTTTTGGCCCGACTGATCAGGCAAAATTACTTCCTCCTGGCCAAGACCGTTTTATTGGTATTCAATCTCCCAGTGGCGACATTGGCGATATCAAACCGGAGAAAATTTTAGAGCAAGTATGGCGCGGCTAATGACAACAGACTGCTATAGCGAGAAATCCGTAATCCTTAATCGATGAAAAGACGTTACCTTTTAGAAGCGGGTTCAGTTACCCTAGGAGCCGCCTGGTTGGCTCAAGCTTTTTCTCTTCGTTCTAACTCTGAAATTTCTATGGCAACTACAAAAGAAACCTTTGAAGTGACTAAAACGGAAGCTGAATGGCGTGCTATTCTCTCTCCAGAACAGTTTAATGTGCTTCGGAAACATGGTACGGAGCGATCGCATACCAGTCCCCTGGATAAACAGTATGGTCAGGGGGTTTATCATTGTGCCGGCTGTGATTTACCGTTATTTTCCTCGGAAACAAAGTTTAATAGCGGGACAGGTTGGCCCAGTTTTAACCAACCTCTGGAAAAGGCTGTGGCCACTTCCACCGATCGCAGTTTATTTATGACCAGGGTAGAAGTGCATTGTGCTCGCTGTGGTGGGCATCTTGGCCATGTTTTCGATGATGGCCCGGCTCCTACGGGTAAGCGTTATTGTATGAATGGGGTTGCGCTTAATTTTGTCCCTGACGAGGCCTAAAAAGTTTAACGGCGATCGCCGCCTAAGCCTAAATGCCAAAACGCGATCGCCAATTAATTGATAGTTGATAGTGTTCTGAATCTGTGAATAAGACCAATCGCAACTAGTACACTGACAAGATTCTAGAAAAGCGATCCACCAGTCTAGAACATTACCGAAGATCTGTTCATTAAGCGTCTAGATATTGCATTCAAAAAGACGCATAAAGAAAAAAGTGACCATCTTGAGACCATAGGGAGATTTCCACCAGATTGCAGGGAAACAACCACGAGGAGCGTTTAGAGAGAAATCCCATTGATCATAGACATCAAAACGAACCTGGCCATCCACCATCCAACCGACTTCCCTCGCGAAACTCGCCATAATTTTTCTATCTTGGGTTCTGAGGCTATCTAAGTTCCCCCCCCCTTTTTCATAAATTTCCAGTTGTATGCTAAATCCAAAGCGATCTTGGCTATAGGTACGCCACAGACGATCAATCACTTGTAGAACATTGCAGGGAAACTTTGATAGGATTTCAGGAGCCAGATCATCTCTTTTCATGGCAACGGTTTCCAAAATCACTTGGTTTGTTTCTAGATCAGCCTCTCGAAAATGTCCTGAACTCAGGAATTGCTGGAGCCGACTGTAACGCTCAATGTCTGGAATTAAGAGAAGTTTTTCTTCCAAACTGGTTACTCGTTGGGTCAAGGTTGCTACCTGCTCGGAGAGGACAGCCCATTGTTGACTAGGATCAGAGAGATTTGACGGGTTGATAGGGTCTGGACTGGTGAGATCGGACATGGAGATCAGTTCCTAGAAAGTCTAGTTCAACAAAAAGGATAACCTGAATTTGCTTCCCTAAAATGTCGGCTTGAAGGCTTTCCCCGTCATGACATCTCTAGCGGCTCGATGTAAAAGAGAATGACGATAAACTAAGGCCGTTAAATCTTCGGCATAACCCCCCCCAATTACACAGGCAACAGGATATCCACCGGCAAGACAGGTACTTAGAACTTGTCTTTCTCGTCGGTATAGACCCATATCCGTGAGTGCGAGTTTACCAAGACGATCGCCGATATGAGGATCAACCCCAGCATCATAAAGCACCAAATCCGGTTTAACCTGGGTAAGGAGATCGGGTAAATATTGGGCCAAAATTTGTAGATAACCGTCATCATCCAAGCCTTCCGGCAGAGGAATATCGAGATCACTGGTCTGTTTACGAGTAGGAAAATTCACTTCACAGTGCATAGAGAAGGTAAATACCTGGGGATCATCCCGAAAGATCCAGGCCGTCCCATCGCCCTGATGAACATCTAAATCTACAATCAGCACCCGCTCTACAAGCCCCTGATTCTGTAAAACGCGCACGGCGATCGCCAGGTCGTTAAAAATGCAAAATCCTGAACCGTAACTGGGAAAAGCGTGATGGGTTCCTCCTGCGGTATTACAAGCTAGGCCCGTTTCGAGAGCCAACTGGGCCGTTAAAATCGTTCCTCCCACGGCAGTACAAGTACGTCGCACTAAGTCAGGACTCCAGGGTAGTCCAATACGACGTTGGGCTTTGGCATCTAATGTGCCATTGCAATAGCCTTCAACATAGTCAGGGGTATGGACTAATTGCAATATTGCCGATGAGGCGATCGCCGGCGTAAAACAGGAATCGAGGCTAATCACCTGATCTTTCAGCAGTAACTCGTACAATAGCTGAAATTTAAGCATCGGAAAGCGATGACCAGGCGGCAAGGGCGCGACATAGTGGGGATGGTAAACAACAGGAACCATGGCGATCGCGGATTTAGTCTCTAGCGGGAAAAGTAATTGACTCCTCTCGTTGCAGCATATTTTAACGATGCCATTTAGTGACACCGCCAGGCTGATCAATGAGGGTAATGCCTAGCTCCTTAAGTTGATCTCGTAGGCGATCGCTTTCTGCAAAGTCTTTATTTTTTCGGGCGATCGTCCGTTGTTGAATCAATTGCTCAATCTCTTGATCACTCAGGTGATTTTCAGTAATGGATTCCTCACTAATCGGCGCGATCGCTAATCCCAGGACTCCAGCCAGAGTAACTAAGGTTTGCCAAGGTAGTTGCAATTGTGCTGGATCTGTTTCCGTCTGACCTTGATGGACAAGGACATTGCCCTCTTTCCGCAAGTCTTTTGCTAGTTCAAAGAGAATGGCTAACCCTTCCGCAAAATTAAAATCATCATTAACGGCTACGGCAAAACGTTGCGTCCAATCATTGGCGAGGGGGGTTAAAGGGGAAAAGTCTAAATCCCAGCCAAATCTTGAGCCAAAACTATATCCAAAAGCCAAACCTTCCCGTAAGGTCTGCCAACCATTAGTTGCTGCTTGTAAGGCTTCATCCGTAAAATCCAGTGGTTTGCGATAATGACCTTGAAGAACAAATAAACGTACGGCCATGGGATCAAATTTGGCTAATAGCTCCCGAATCGTGGTGAAATTCCCCAGGGATTTAGACATTTTTTCGCCCTCCACCCTGACCATGCCATTGTGTAACCAATAATTCGCTAAAGGCTGACCTGTCGCGGCTTCGGATTGGGCAATTTCATTTTCATGATGGGGAAAAATTAAATCACTGCCTCCCACATGGAGATCAATGGTGGGGCCTAAATATTCTCGTACCATTGCCGAACATTCAATGTGCCAGCCGGGCCGCCCTTCTCCCCAGGGGGAATCCCAAGCCGGTTCGCCAGTTTTAGCTGCTTTCCAAAGGGCAAAGTCAAAGGGATCTTTTTTCTTGGCTTCTTCGGGATCGGTGACTCGACCACTGGCTCCGGCCTGCATATCCTCTAATTTGCGCCCCGATAGTTTACCGTAGTTGGAAAAATGACGTACTGAATAATAGACATCTCCTGCGGCGGGATAGGCATAACCCTGCTGTTCCAATTCAGCAACCAGTCGTTTAATCCCATCTAGGCTATGGGTAGCACGGGGATAGGCGTTAGCGGGTTTGACCTGTAACTGTTCCATATCCTCAAAATAGGCGGCAATAAAGCGTTCTGAAACGGCCTCCATTGTTGAGCCTTCCTGTTTAGCCCGATTGAGAATTTTATCGTCAATATCGGTAAAATTTTGGATATATTGCACGGTATAACCTAGCCATTCTAGGTAACGTCTAACCACATCCCAGGTAATACAGGTGCGGGCATGACCCAAGTGGCAATAGTCATAGACAGTAATCCCACAGCAATACATCTTCACCTTTCCCGCTTCTAGGGGGACAAAGGTTTGTTTTTGGCGGGTTAGGGTGTTGTACAGGCTCAGGGTCATGTTTCTGGTTAGGCGATCGCGGCACAAAATGGGGTGATAACAATGGGAAAGTTAAGGGAAAACAAGCTGGGGCGATCGCCACGATTCCGATCTGAAGTAGAAATGGCGGCTACGCCGGTAAAGTTAAGCGTCAAATTAACAGGCCTGACCCTAAGCTGTTTTTTTCGGAGCAGGTTGTCTAATCGGTTTTAGATACTTAGGCGTTCTGAGAGTAGGTTCATCCAAGAGCGTCACGAAACCAAAGCAATTTTTGGCTGGAATAAAACGGGCTTCCAATTGGCAGAAGTAGCGTTCGGGTTTTTTATCCTCTTCTTTCGGAGCCTTGGGATTGAAGTAGAAAGGCTTAACGGGAGAATCCTGCCATAGCAAGGGTAAATGATTGGATTTACACTTATCCCAATCCCCTAACTTTTCATTACGATAGATACTTAATACTGGGCGTTTATATTGGGGGATAAACTGCCAAAGACCCCGCAGAATAAAAATATTGAGAGTATCGGCTTCTCTGAGTTCAGTCTGAAAAGCAACCAATTGGAAACCCAGGTTAACGGTCATGCGATCGCCTTTAAGAGGATACCAGGCTTTTGGATAAACTCGGAGGTAAAGTTCCGTTTCGAGAGCTAGAGCCCGTTTTAACAGTAACTTTTTGCCCATCAAGGGATAAACATTGTCTCCTATCTTGACTTGATATTTCCCCTCTTCCGCAGCTTGAATCAGCCCCTTGATCACGCCAACTCCCTGGAAAAACAACTTTGCTTTTTCTATTTTCTCTGGTTGCTCTGAGTCCGCTTCCCCAAGCACCGCCGTCTCTGGTTCTGGATTTTCTAGTACTGGTGCTACTACAGTTGACTCTACTGGTGGGCCAACTTCTGGCTCCACTGAGACAATTTCCTTAGTTTCAGGAATAACCTCTGGTTTCGATTTCGATTTCTGTTTAGTTGCTGCTTTGGTCTTTTTCGCCTTGGGAGGAACTGACTCTTTAACTGGAGTCGTTTCCGGCGTTACCTGTTGACTGGGAACTTCTGGTTCTGGCGGTTTTTCTGCCTCAGGCTTGGAGTTTCTTTTGAGTCCAACAATTTTTAAGGTCATGGTGATGCCCCTCTGGATATTTTCGTGGTTAAAGTGTAAAGGTCTTTTTTGTCTTGTCCGTTCTATTAATATTAGAGCTAATCCTAGATCTATGGCTAGAAAACCGAGAATTCTGTACAACTCTTTCTAGCTAAGGTTTTTCATCATCAGGGAATGGGGTGTTCCTCCACCAAAGCAAACTACCCTTGGGGATGTCCACATTGTTTACAGTAGGGCAGATGTTTATAGGTCAAACCTTGACAATTAGGACACTCAATATATTGATACTCACCACAGAATGAACAATAGGCATCCTGAGGACGAATTCTTCGGGCACATTGAACGCAACAGGAGCGTTGAAAGCGGTTAAAAATTTGACTTTTGGGATTAAAGACAATGGTTTGACAAAATTTAATAATACCAAAGCCAATCAGCGGAATAAGCAAAATGTAAACATAGCTAACGAGAAACAGTAATTTACCAAAAATTGCTTGAATGATCTTGGAGATAAACTGAAAAATAGCACCAATTTGGAGAAATTCAAATAATTTAAGAATTAGAGGAATAAAAAAGATAACCAGAAGATGCCAACTCATTAGAGAAACTAATCCATATCCCTTCTTCTGTGCCAGATGGTAAACAAAAAATGTAAAAAGAATTAACGGTACTAGAAAAAGAGTCTGAAAAGTAATTTGAATACTAGGATACCAAAACAGAGCACTCTGATAACTTTTTTCAAGGCTGGCAAATTGGCTATTGTTATTGACAAATTTCAGTAAATTAAGGCTTTCTGATTTAGTTAATAGCTCCTGTTTGAGACGATTTATTTCCTGGTGCAGAGTAGTAATTTTAATGGTATTCTGATTCAGTTTTTGCTTGGCTTTCTCTGCATTGACTTGATTGATGGATTTTTTGGGATCTTGGCCAGCCAGCTTTTCCAACAGTGTTGAATCATATTGAGAGCGAGTCGTATTATTAAATTCTTCTAAAGTTCTAATTTCTTGTTGTTTTTTATTAATGATCGTTAGCTGATTTTGGTTATTGATCGTATTCACTTTATCCTGATAATCTGCATAACTCAAACAGATAGGACTAACCTGACCTAAATGTCCTTCTTGTTCTTGCTGATAACCCTGTAAAAAGCTGGATTGTCTGTCTATTTTATCAGATAATGCTCTTCGGATTAGGTCATAGTCACGGTTTAAGGGGCTCTGGCCTTGATAACTTTTCCATTCTTCATAACAAGGATAAACCTGATTAGGACTTAAATGCCACTGACTAATCTGATCTAGACCGCTAAAAACATTGATCAAAATAAAAAGATCAATCAAAATAATTACCGTTAAACTAACTTTATTTAAAGGTTGATTATTGATGGTTCTAGAGCGATTCAGAAATTGACTCAAAAATCGACGAAGAGCAGTAAACATAAAAATAATCTAGCAGTGTTGAGAAAAAAATCTGACCAGGTTGTGAGGGAAAATACCCCTGTCATCATCGTAGTGATTGCTTTCCTGTTCAGTTCGACTCGACGCATTGAGATCTTTAATGCTTCTCCTAGGGAGCGATCGCATTAATTTTACGTGCCAGTTCCAGATCTAGGGCGGTAATTCCGCCGGCATCATGGGTCGTGAGATCGATGGTGACACGGTTATAGACATTAAACCATTCAGGATGATGTCCCATCGCTTCCGCCGCGATCGCAATACTAGACATAAAACCAAAAGCTTCGACAAAGGATTGAAATTGAAGTTGACGATGCAGTTTACCATTGACGACTTGCCAACCCATCAAAGATTTTAAGGCAAGGTTAAGTTCCTGATTGGACAGACAGGGGGGAACAGCCATCGTTTGAGTCTCCTAGAGATAGAATGATGAAATAATGCTCTTTGATTCTTATTTATTTTATTGTAAAATATCAGTCAAGCTTGACGACTAACAATGAATATGACAGCCGCAATTTTCTATAAACGGGATAGTTACAATACTCAGGAAAAAAGATTGTTAGGTCGCCAATCCGCAGGGGAAGGATTTCTGAAAGCGTTTGTTCAATATAGCCAAGCTGATTCTATTTATTGTTATACCGATACCCAGGCTGAGTTTCACGAATTTTGTCAACGGGTTCAACCGTGGATAGTCGGGACTCGTCAAGGGGTATGGATTCCCAGGGATAATCCAGCAACGCTTGCTGTGCCAGGCAATCTGTATCATCCCGATCCTAGACTTTCCAAACTCGCCTGGCAAAGAAGATTTATTGACCAAAAGGCCTATAGTTTATGTGGCATTACTCACACCATTGCCAGTATTGGAGTCATGGAAGCGATCGGCGATTTGCTCATTGCTCCCATACAACCCTGGGATGCCTTAATCTGTACGTCTCAATCTGTCAAGACTGCTGTATTACATATTTTGGAGCATTGGGCTGATTATCTAGCTCAACGAACGGGGGGAAAGCCCAATATTAATATTCAACTGCCGATTATTCCTTTAGGGATAGATTTGAATGCTTTTGCCCCTGCTAATAGTCAGCCGAATGTCCGTCAAAACCTACGTCAACGCTTCAATATTCCTTCAGAAGATATTGTTGTTTTATTTGTAGGTCGCTTATGTTTTTACGCTAAAGCGCATCCTGTACCCATGTATCTTGCTTTGGAAAAAGCTGCCCAAATGACCCATCAAAAAATTCATCTGATTCAAGCGGGTTGGTTTGAAGATGACAGGGAAGAGAAGGGATTTCAAGAAAGTGCGAAGAGTTTTTGTCCCACTGTTAACTGTATTTTTGTTGATGGCCGTCAACCAGACATCCGTCGAGACATTTGGCATACGGCTGATATTTTTATTTCCTTAGTTGATAATATTCAAGAAACCTTTGGGTTAACGCCGCTAGAAGCGATGGCTGCTGGTTTACCTGTTATTGTTTCTGATTGGGACGGCTATAAGGAATCTGTACGCCATGAGATTGATGGTTTTAGAATTCCCTCTCTATCTCCTCCTCCCACCTTAGGATTTGGGATTGCGGCAGCCTATTTAACCGAAAAAATTAATTACAGTACCTATATTGCTGAAGCTTCCATGGCAACCATTGTCGATATTAATGCTACGGCTCAGGCCTTAGTTACGTTAATTACTAATCCCCAACTGAGAAAAAAAATGGGAGAAAATGGCCAGCAACGGATCAAAGAAATCTATGATTGGCAAAGAATTATTCCTCAATATGAAGAACTTTGGCAAACCCTAAAGGAGATTCGTAGCTCTGCGACCATATCCGTTCCTCTGCAACCCCAGAGTTCTCCCTATCCCCTCTGTGATGACCCTTTCCGTGTCTTTGCCCATTATCCAACAACACCCTTAAAAAATGAAATGGTATTGGAAGTGGGTGATTTAAGCAATGCTCAAGGATTGGCAATGATTAGTCAACATTGGGTGACGAATTTCGGAGCAGATAAAAGATTGTCACCCCAAATTATCCAGACGATTTTAGAAGTTGTTCAAACCACCAAGGGGGAAAGTATTGCTAAGATCCATCAACATCATCAAGATATTCATTATTTCCAACTCATTTTCACCTTAGCCTATTTGATCAAGTTTAATATACTCCAAATTAAGTTAAGCAATAATTAAGTAGGGCTTGCTGAAAAAAGCTGAAACCCTTACGGAGAAAAGATAGTAGCCAAATTAAGAACAGCTAGAATGCAGGAAAATAGGTTAAAATGGCTCAAAACCCTTGCATTAAGAGGAGAGA
>JAYKJI010000146.1:0-8769 GCA_035285405.1 Snowella sp.
ATGCCTCTTGATAAGCTTGCTCTAATTCCCGTAATTGCAGAAGATGAAGAGCTTCGGAAATCACCTGAGAACGAGAAGGACAACCCGTTTCATTTTTATAGTGTTCAATAAATTTCACCATCTCTAGGGGTAAAGAAATTGAGAATTTTTGTGACTGCATAATCTGATTTAGTAGCAAAAAACCTTAATCAAATTCTAGCCTGAGCGGTAGGTTATTTCGGTCATACCCATTTTTCCGTTTACCAACGACTCGCGATCGCATTCTCCAACCCGTCTCAAAGGCGCGATCGCCTGTAGATTAGGTTAAGACATAATTTTGATTCGGCTATAATCCCATTAAACAGCAAAAAAAGTTAAAAAATGGTAACTCGTCAACCCCGCTATAGCAAAGAAGAATTTGCCCAAAGAGGCGATTATCTTTATGAAATCCAAATAAAATCTCAAGTTGAGGCTGGGAATAACAACAAAATTGTCGTGATCGACATCGAAACTGGAGCCTTTGAGGTGGCAGACGAAATCTTGACCGCAACTGATCGCCTATTCGAGCGTATTCCAGATGCTCAACCTTGGATTGTACGCATTGGACATCGAGCCGTTCATCGTTTTGGCGCACGAAGTTTGAGAAAACCCCTATGATGCAGGGTGTCGTGAATCACAGAGGTGAAGCAACCATTTCCCTAGTTGGGATGAGTTTACTATACGGCTACGATTTGTATATTCGGACATTGGAAGGGGGAATTGTTACCATCAAAGCGATCGAATAGCTTCGTTAAGTGTGATCGCCAATCTTGTCTTCTCCTCAATTTTGTCGTGCGATCACCTGTAGATTAGGTTGGGACATAAAATTAAAAAACCTTATTTTGATTCGGCTATAATCCCATCAAAGATCAAGGATAAAGTTAAAAACAGAGTAATTCAAGAGCTTATCAATCGAAATATGGTTAAAAAATTACTAATCTTTAAACCAACTGACCTAGAAGAACTTCCCGTCTTAGTCGAACTCGATCGCCATTGTCTAGGGGGAATGTGGACATTAACGGGCTATCAACAGGAATTTGATCATTCCCATAGTCATTTGTTTACCTTAATGCTGAAAAATAGAGAAAATGATCAGCAAATGATTATCGGTGCCGGTGCTTTTTGGCAAATCTTAGAAGAATCTCATATTACCTTGTTAATGGTGCATCCTGATTATCGAGGGAAGGGTCTAGGCAGTTTTAGCCTACAACAATTATTAGCACAAGCCATTCAACAAAAATTAGAACGAGCCACCCTAGAAGTTAAAGCCTCCAATCAAGTTGCGATCGCTCTTTATCAAAAATATGGCTTTAAAGTAGCTGGAACTCGTAAAGGCTATTACCAAGAGACCGGCGAAGATGCTCTGGTCTTGTGGAAAAATGGTTTAGATTCTGTTGATTTTCAGCAACAATTAGTCACCCATCACCTCTCTATTCAAGCTAAACTAGAGCAACAGGGATTTGAATCTATTGCCAAACCAAATCTATTTTAAAAACTAAATTTTTGAGAGATATTTTAGAGCAAGTCTCCCTTTTTAAGCTATTATGTACACATAAGTCTTTGGTTTTCTGTTTAATCTTAATTTAGCCCCCTAAATCCCCCAATTCTGGGGGACTCTGAACCGAGAAAGATATGATCTCCCCCCAAAGTTGGGGGGCCGGGGGGGCAAAACGACTCTAACGGATAGATGTGTGTACATGGCGGCTTTTTAAGGGAGATTTAGGGAGATTGACTGCCAAACCAAATCTATTTTAAAAACTAAATTTTTTAGAGATATTTTAGAGCTAGTCTCCCTTTTTTAGGGAAATTTAGGAAGATCAATCATCAACCTGATTAAAATTTGTAAACAAAGCATCGGAATAATGGGTAGCGGTAATATCCAATTGATTAACCGTGAGAGCCGCACGTAACGTTAAGACAGTACTATCTACTTGATCCGCAATCAGAGCCGGAATATTGCCGTGCAACACGGTTCTTAGTAAACCTTCTCGGCTGGCTCCCAACAAAATCACACTGCAACGCCGCATTTCTGCCAGACTAATAATAGCATCGGAGACAGAGCGAGAGCAGAGAGGAACTGAGGTAATCGGCTGACTGATCCTTTCCTGAAGAGTCTGGCTAACTTCATAAAGAGTACTGTAGGCGGGTTGAGTATCAGAGGGAAGAAAGACCTTAGAAAGAATGAGTTCTGGTGAGGTTTTATCGGGATAAAGAGACAGCAATCCAGGCAAATAATCAAAGGCTCGTTGTACATTGGGGCCACCGGCCATGGGAATTAACCAAGTCGTTGTCTGTTGCAAATCGTGAGGATAGGCGATCGCCGTTGTGCCTAACTTAACTAACAGTAAATCACAGGGAGCTTTTTCAATTAACGTGTCAACGGTTTGTCCAAAAATCGACCCTGGACTACGACTATGCTCATCCCAGCCCATGACTAACAAATTAATTTGGCGATCGCGGACAGTATCAAGAATAGCCTCAGCGATATTATGAGCTAATAAAATTTGGGTATTGACCAGTAGATGATTATGGCGACCCAACCTTTCTAGCCGTTGCAGTAACTTACGATGTTCTTGGGTCGGTAGGCTAAATTCAGAGGGTTGACGATATTTAGGAATTTTTAAAACTTGCAAACAATCCATTTCCGCCTGGTTGGTTTGGGCGATCGCCTTCGCAATTTGAAAGAGAGCCAGAGCCTGGTTAACATCCTGTAAAGGCACAAGAATACGACCTTCTCCCAAGGCAGGGCCACGGGTCTGATAGGTACTATAGGAAGGGACAGATTTATGACTCAGTTCTCCTCCCAATTGACTCACCTCTTCACGAATAATGTCAGTGCGAGTGATGATGCCAACTAATTTTTGCCCCTGAATGACGGGTAATCGAGAAAGTTGATAACGATTTAATAAATACAAGACATCGCTGAGGGGAGAATCTGGTAACACCGTAATCGGACGAGGAGTCATTAAATCCCGTAAAGGGGTTTGGGGAGAACGGACTTGGGCATTCGCTAAATCGGTTTGGGTAAAAACGCCCACCAAACGACCATCTTCCACCACCGGAAAACCACGATGATGGGAACGGGACATCAGTGGCAATACCTGTTCTAGGGTTAAATGGGCATCCAAGCTCTCGACATTACTTTGCATCACCTGTCTGGCCGTCATCTGGGCCATAAAATCTCGACTGGGTTTGTCTTCCGTTAAAAAAATGCCCTTTGCTTCTAATAAATGTTCGTACAGCGATCGCGGAAAAATACTTTCTGCCACCATATAGGACACAGCACAGGCCACCATCAAGGGCAGCACAATATTAAAATTCCCCGTTAATTCAAAGACAATGACAATAGCCGTGACCGGAACCCGAACCACACTGGTGAAAAAAGCCCCCATTCCCGCCAAAGCATAGGTGGCCTCTGTCCCCGTTTTAATCCACAAATCTCCCACATCTCCCACCAAATAGCCCAGGGCGGCTCCCATCACCAGAGCCGGTGCAAATAAACCGCCAGGCGCGTCTGCACTATAGGCAATCATGGTCAGGAAAAAATGGGCCACTAGGGCCATTAAAATACTTTCCCAACTCAATTCGCCGGTAATCACAAATTCCTTTAAACCGGCATTGTCCCGAAAAAAGGGCGGCATCAGGGCAATGACTGAGCCAGACAACAGGCCCACTAGACCTAATCGCCAGGGCAAGGGCAGATTCATGCGGCGATGCAGTTGCTGACTAATTAAAATTCCTCGGTTGAACAAGGCCCCCAAGCCTCCGGCAATCACTCCCAACAAAATGTAAAAGGGGATCTCTGGAGCAGAAAATTGAATCAGGACAGATTCCGTTAATTTATGGGGAAAATTCAGATCGGCTGATTGCAACAGAAGGGATGTCACCGCTCCAACAAAGGAAGCCACAATCGCCGTTTCCAGGGTCAAACTAGAGACATCTCGCATTAACTCTTCCACCACAAATAAGACCCCAGCGATCGGTGTGGTAAATCCAGCCGCTAATCCAGCGGCGGCTCCGGCCGCAATCATTTGACGACGATGTTCAGGGGAAGTGGGCAACCAACGACTTAACTGGCCAGCCAGAGAAGCCCCAATATGAACCGTCGGCGCACGACGACCCAACGTTATTCCTCCTCCCAAAATCAAAACCGTTCCAAGTAGTTTAATAATCGCCACTCGCCAGGACAACTCAATCGGATAACGAGCTAAAGCCGCCTTTACCTGGGGAATTCCTCCTCCCGCCGCCGAAGGAGAAAACTGTTCTAGGAGCCAACCGGCCAACCAACAAAAACAAAAACCAGCCAGGGGTAAAACCCCCATAGCCCCGTAAAGTTGGGCCGACTGCAATCGCCAAGTTCCCAGCCAATTAACACCTTCCTTAATCACTAAGGCGGCCAGGGCGGCGAAAAACCCGATAATACAGGCTTCCATCAGAGCATAACGACTGTCGATGGAATTACGCCCAAAATGCCGAGATCTAAACCATTGCCAAAACTCAGAGGGAGATAACCAAAAACGCATGGACGGCAAAATGATAAAGAAACTTAGGGGATAGCATCGCTTAATCTGACTCAGTTTGCTACAATAACAAGCGGTCATTCAGCCGGTCGAGAAGGTCTTTGACTCAAGTCGTTAATATTCCTACCCTTGATACCTTAGCGCAAGAACTTGCTGCGATTCAGCAAACTGGTTCTAAGCGTATTGCTTTGTTAGGTTCGCGTCACGTCCCGATCACGCATCAACAAATCATCGAAATGATGAGTTATGCCCTCGCTTTAGCGGGAAATCGTTTGGTTACGTCTGGGGCATCAGGAACCAATGCCGCCGCCATTAAAGGGGCCATGCGGGCCGATCCCAATTTGCTCACGGTCATTTTACCCCAGAGTTTAGACCGTCAACCTAGGGAATCCCAGGAGCAGTTAAGCCAAGTCGTGCATCTGGTCGAAAGTCCCGAAAACGATCATCTTTCCCTAGGGGAAGCTAGTGCTATTTGTAATCGAGAAATTATCAATCGTTGTCAACAGTTAATTTGTTTTGCTTTTCATGAAAGTCATACCCTGATGCAAACCTGTCAGGAAGCAGAAGAACAACGCAAACTTGTAACACTGTTTTATTTTGACTGATTGGGCTGATTTCCTAATTTGAAGGAAAATGGACGAACCACATGAAGTCGCGGTTTTCTTTGATGGATTGGCTAGAAAGCCGTTGGGCTACTCCTTCCTATAGTGGGTGGTTACTGTTCGCGCTCTCTTGTTGTTTTTTTGGAGCCGCAACCAATACGATGGCCGGTTGGCTCTATGTCCTCAGTGGCATGATTTTTTCCCTCCTGGCCATAGGGGCTATTATTCCGGTGCGATCGCTGCGCCAGTTAAAGTTAGAACGTTTTCCCCTTCAGCCGGTGAGTGCGGGGGAAGATTTGACCATTGAAATTAGCATTACCAACCCGACCAAGATTCCTAAAACCTTACTGCAAGTTTGGGATGTTTTACCGGAAAATTTAGGTCGTCCCCAGGGAACAGCGATCGAATTAATTCCGCCTCAGGGATCTCACGATTGGCATTATTATTTACCGACTCAACAGCGGGGGGTTTACCATTGGCAGGCTCTACAGTTTCGCACGGGAACACCTTTGGGTTTATTTTGGTGTCGTCGAACTAAGTCTTTACCCGCCAAGGCCATTGTCTATCCCCAGGTTTTGCCCCTGGTTCAATGTCCGATTGTGGATGCGATCGGCTCGGAAGATAGTCCTAAACTGCAAAGCGATCGCCGTTATCAAGCCGCAACGGAAGGGATCACCAAAACCTTAAGACCCTATCGCTATGGTGACTCAACCCGTTTAATTCATTGGCGAACCAGTGCCCGTTTTGATGATTTTAAAGTCAGAGAATTAGAAATTATTACTGGCGGCCAGGATATTGTTATTGCGGTGGATAGTGCCATCCCTTGGCAAACCGAAAGTTTTGAACAGGCCGTGATTGCCGCAGCGTCTCTCTACTTTTACGCAACGCGTTGTCAACTCAATGTCAAATTGTGGACGGCGGGATCGGGTTTACAACATGGAACTCGCACTGTGCTAGAAACCTTGGCCGCTATCCAACCAGAGGAAGCACAATGTCACGAAATCCCCGCTAAAATTCCGCTACTCTGGTTAACCAATTCTGTTAATAATCTAGACTTTTTAGCGACCTATAGCCGTTGGCTCTATTTTCCTCAAAATGAGATGACTTATCCTCGTGTTTCAACGTTGGCATCAGGACTAGTGATTGATCCCACTCAACCATTGGCTCAACAACTACAAAAACCGCTTCGTTAAGGGTGAATCTTGTACTGGCCGACCTTGAGAGCCTCCTTAGACCTGTTTTCCCGGCCATGAAACAGCAGATTAAACCGCGATCGCTGATTACCCCTTAACGATTTATACCTACACGTAGATACGCAATTTTCGTCTATGCGTAACGCCTAAAAAAGTCAAGGTGCTAGGCGATATTTTTGCCAATTACCCTGGGGATCTAACTGAAAGCAAATACGGTCATGCAGACGACTCGGACGGCCTTGCCAAAATTCGATCGCCGTTGGTATGACTCGAAAACCGCCCCAATGGTCTGGCCGGGGAACTTTTTGGTTGGTATATTTTTCCTCTACCAAAGCCAGTTTTTGCTCTAGTAAATGGCGATCGCTGATTATTTCACTTTGAGGAGAAGCCCAGGCTCCTAATTGAGAGGCTCTTGGACGAGATTGAAAATAGAAATCCGACTCTTCCGCACTGATTTTTGACCCTGAACCTTCAATCCTCACTTGTCGCTCCAATTCTCCCCACCAAAAAACCAATGCACAATCAGGGTTTGCCGTTAATTGTTGGCCCTTGGCACTGTTGTAATTAGTAAAAAAAACAAAACCAGTTTCATCTAAGGCTTTTAATAACACCATGCGAGCCAGGGGTTTGCCGGTAGCGGAAATCGTGGCCAAACTCATGGCATTCGGTTCTAGCAATTGGGCCGCGATCGCTTCTTCTAGCCAATGGTGAAATTGAACAAAAGGATGATCGGCCACAGAATGTTCGTTGAGTTCAGCTTTACAGTAGTTTAAGCGTAGATCGGCTAGGGACAAGGCCATAGAGGACAAGACGATTTTTAAAGATTAAGATAGTTATATTATGACGACATTAGCTGCCAGTGAAGCGATCGCCACCTTAATTGACCTTGCCGAGCGGGGGGATATCAATCCCTGGGATGTCTCGGTAATCGAGGTGATTGATCGTTTTTTGCAAGAATTAGGGATTTTAAATAGTTTTGATCTGGCCTATCAACAACGCAATTTACCGCGATCGGGTCAAGCTTTTCTCTGGGCTTCTTTATTAGTACGTTATAAGGCGGATACCTTGGAATTTTGGGGTCAGGAACCCGAACCTGAAGCAGAGTTGCCCTTAGAAGAACTTTTAACGGACGAAAATGGACTGCGAACCCTGCCGCTCCACCTAGAGCAACATCTACGGCGCAGAACTGCCGCTCCACCTTTACGACGAAGACGGGTCACATTACAGGAATTAATTGATCAAATCCAACAAATTGCTCAGGAGATTGACAAAGGCGATCGCCCCAAACCGGCCAAGCGTCCGCGTCCCCAATCTCGCAAAGAAGCTCTACAAATCATCACCGAATTAGCTCACCAGGAAAATCTAACCGAGTTAGCCGCCCAATTAGATCACTTTTTACGGGGACGTTTACCGGAATTTGAAACCGAGGGAGAAGGCATTGGACTAGAGACCCTACTACATTGGTGGCATCAACATCAAGCCATGCAGCAACCCATTTCTAAACAGGATAAGGTGGGGGTATTTTGGGCCTTACTATTACTTTGCTCTCAATCCAAAGTAGAATTATCCCAGGAAGAATTCTATCAGGATATTAAGGTACAAGTTATTCCTGATTTAGCTTAAATGGAATCTGCTCTCTGCCAATACCGAGAAAACGATGATATTTAAACTTAACGACTTTGTCTTCTCTGTTATTCTGGAACCTTTGACAAATGATTACTCCTCTGCGTGTTGGCATCGCTGGCCCCGTTGGTTCAGGAAAAACGGCTCTTTTAGATCATCTTTGTAAAGCTCTCCGCGATCGCGCCTCCATTGCCGTTGTCACCAATGATATTTATACCCAGGAAGATGCTCAGTTTTTGGTACGTTCCCAAGCCCTAACCCCCGATCGCATTTTAGGCGTTGAAACAGGCGGTTGTCCCCACACTGCCATACGAGAAGATGCTTCTATGAATTTGGCAGCGATCGAACAATTAGAAAGTCAATTTAGCCCTTTGGATTTAGTCTTTTTAGAAAGTGGAGGGGATAATTTAGCCGCAACCTTTAGTCCTGAATTAGTGGATTTAACCCTTTACGTGATTGATGTGGCCGCCGGTGATAAAATTCCTCGCAAAGGTGGGCCAGGCATTACCAAATCGGATTTATTAGTGATTAATAAAATTGATTTAGCTCCCTTGGTTGGAGCCGATTTAACGGTCATGGATAGAGATGCCCAGAAAATGCGCGGTGAAAAGCCCTTTGTTTTTACCAATCTCAAAACCGAGCAGGGACTACCAGAGGTTATTGCTTTTGTGGAAGATCATTTAGTTAGGGCTTGCTGAAAAAGTCAAAAAACGAAAGAAATGTGGGTTAGGGAAGTATAAACTGAAAAAGCAGAGATAACTTATACTTATGATGAGAAGTCAAAATACGAATTTTGTTTAATCTATCGTCCCT
>JAYKJI010000147.1:0-6234 GCA_035285405.1 Snowella sp.
AGATTAAACAAAATTCGTATTTTGACTTCTCATCATAAGTATAAGTTATCTCTGCTTTTTCAGTTTATACTTCCCTAACCCACATTTCTTTCGTTTTTTGACTTTTTCAGCAAGCCCTAATTAATAATAATCATTCCTAATGGAGGGAATAAGTTATGAGTCTCGAAGACAAGATCAAGGCTGCTGCCAAAAATGTAGAAGGCAAACTTGAAGCGGCTGCCGGAGAATTGACGGGTGACACCCAAATGAAGGTGGAGGGCCAAGCTAAACAAGCCCAAGCTGCTGCTGCCCAAGTGGTAGAAGATGTCAAAGATCAGTCCAAAGGTGTATTAGATGCTATTAAAGACAAAATTGGTTAACTAATCAGTTAAATTGATCAGGGAGATTAGTTCTGCTTAAAAGACTTTTTTAGCTATCGCTTTTCTGCCAGAACTTCTTCCCTTCCTTAATTCTTTCTGGTTTATTTTAAGCTCAATGTTAGCAGTCAAAAAATCACTGTTTTTCCACCGTATTTTCTGTCAAAACATTCTTATAAAAATTAAGTAATTTTTGGGCAAGAGCCTGATTTGTGTAGTTTTTAATGACTCGCTCGTAACCTTTTTGAGCTAAAACTTCTCGCCAATGAGGTTGTTCTATCATTTTTTTTAAACAAATGCTTAATTCATCGCTTTGACCTTCAGGAAAAATTAAGCCGGCTTCCCCAATCACATTAGGAATTTCTCCAGAATCAGAACCGATAACAGGAATTTTGCAAGCCATTGCCTCAATTAAGACGTGGCCAAATTGTTCTTTCCAACCTTTGGCCGTTAAACTGGTTTGAGCATGACTGGTTTCTGAGGGTAAAACTAAGACTTGCATTATATTTACATAATTAACAACTTGATCATGGGCAACATTTTCGACCCAAATTAGGCGATCGCTGATTCCCTGTTGATTAGCGGCCTGTTGAAGTACGGTTTTGAACTCACCGCGACCCACTAATAACAATTTCCAAGCCTGATCTGTAATTCTGGCAAGGGATTCTAATAGTGTCAATAATCCTTTTTCGCGGACAAAACGACCAATGTAGCCAATCACAAAATCCTCTTTATTTAGCCCTAGGCTTTGTCTTAAAGTAGATTGATCTTGAGCATAAAATAAGGTTTCATCTACCCCTAATTGAGGCATAACCATTGCTTGTTGCTGATAACCATGCGATCGCAAAATATTGACCGCATCCTGATTGCCCCCAATTAAACCATCCGTATGATGTAAGTTATAGGATTCTAGCCAAGCCAAGGGAAATTTGAGGTGATAGGGAATATTCCACCAAGTAAAAAGGACATTTTTGGCTCCGAGCTTCAGGAATTGATTGAGCGTAATCAATTGAGCATAGGCCAAGGATTTTACCCCCTGTTCGACCTGAATAATATCTGGTTTAAAGGATTGTAAAAACCCTACAATTGGCCAACCAAAAGTCAGTAAACCCTGATTATTTTGGCTCCAGTTAGGAACCGGAATAACACGAAAATTATTTTCTTGATAAAACTCTGTTTTAACTTGGCGATTTTGCACTCCCCCTGGCTGCCAACTTTGGGGAACAACAATGGTCACGTCTAGATCTGGTTCTAGGTAACTCAATAATCTGAGTTTTTCTCGATTGAGAGGAACAATATAAGTATGACTGACAACTAAAATTCTCATGATTTCGAGGCTAGTCTATTGAATTGAGGGGCTACATGTTGCCGTGTATAGACTTGGCCATCATTCCCAATAGATGTAACTTGGGTAATGACAGCCTTGAGAAAACCTAAAGCGAAAAACAAGCCACGCCCTAAAATTTTTAAAGGCGATCCATCCTTATAGCAGGGAGGATGTCCTAATACATGACAATCAAATAGTTTCTGATAGAGTCGCCATTGCTCTGGCCAGGTGAGATTTTTAAAAGCCATTAAAAAGTGATTATGGTAAAAAGTCAATTGATATTCCAGAGAACGGGTACTTATTTCATGACAACCGCCCGTTTCTTCCCCTAAATGAATTAAGTAAGCGTTAGGATCGTACCAAATATGGAAACCAGTTTTTCGTAACTGCAAACAAAAGTCAGCTTCTTCTCGTACTGCACTGCCACGAAATCGCTCGTCAAACCGGAGTCCCCATTGACTAAAAATTTCCCGTCGAAAGGACATATTACATCCTCTAGCAGAAATAACTTGTTGAGGTTTAGTGGTATGAACAAGATCTAGATAATACCAAGCAATCCCTGGATCCTGAGCTTCTGGAGGCAAGAAGTCAAGGCTATAGGAATCATTTTGATGAATTTGTTGAGCATCCTGTAATTTCATACGATCAAAAACCCGTCCAGCTACTGCACCAATGGCAGAATCACGTTGATAATTAATCACATGATTGGCAACAAATTCAGGGGTTAATTTTACGTCATCATCAATAAAAATCAGAATCTCCCCTGTGGCGTGACTCACACCATAATTTCTGGCCCCTGGCAAATTGGCCCAACAAACTTGTAACCATTGAATTTTTTTCTGTTCATGAAGGTTGCCTAAAAAAATCATTGTTGCTGGTTGGTGCTGGAGAGTTTGATCAACAACAATAATTTCTATGGGCTGATAATTTTGTTTAAGGAGATCTTGAAGAGAAGCAACTAAAATCTCCTCTCGACCATAAGTTGGTACAATAACAGAGATAAGTGGGTTGAAACTCATAAGTTTAGTAAAAATTAAGATAAAAATTTAGGCAGACAGGGATTTTTCCTGACGAGAACGGATCAGTTTTTTAGGAGGCGTAAATGTTGTTACGTCTGAATTTTTTATTTGCATCTTCTCTAAATCGGGTAACTTAAAAATAATACCAGCAAAAAACCAATAGTAAACAGCCACGGGATCCGTATCTAGGGGATACCAGTAGGGAAAATAACCGATAATTAATATGAATACCCAAAAACTTGATCCCCAACTCCGCAAATTTTTATCTTTGAGCGATCGATAATTTTTAAAGGTTAAGATTGTTAAATGGGTAATAAAAATCATAAATAAAAATAAGCCACCAAAACCAAGCTCGAAGAGTAGTTTGGGATGATAAGTCTCTAGAAAAAAGACAGGGCCAAAAGCACGGGTTGAATTAGTCGCAGTTCCCAATCCTTGTCCCAAAATTCCTTTGCTTTTAGCGAGGGTAAAACTAAACTGCTGTTGGATAAAAACGTAGGGAGGGGCTTGATTCCAGCGATCCACAAAACTGTTGATACGTTCCTGAATAAAGCTAGGGTTAAAGAACGAGAAGCCAATGAATAGGACTAAGGGTAAACCAATAATCAAGGGCAAAAAGCGTTTAAGGTTGACAAATTGACCCGTTAAAATTAGAAGGACAAAAATTAGGGTGGGAACTAAGGCAAGGGCTAATCGTTGGCCACAAATGACGGTATTAATGAAGACTAGGGCCATACCTAACAACCCCATGAGCCGCCAAAATCGATTTTGTTCACAGAAGGTGACGATAAAACTAATGGCCGCATTACCGACCAGGAACCAAGCCCAGTGCCAGGGTGAAACAAAAGTTCCAGGTAAACGGATCTGTCCCTCCTCAGGACTGTAAAGAAGAGACCCTCCCACTAAACATTTCGCTTCTAAGCTTGCTTGATAAAGCTCGACTCCACTCATGCCTCGCGTTCCCACACAATGACCTGTTTTGAGTAACCAATATTGGGCAATCCCTAGACTACAGGTGATTAAGGTAATCAGGATCAATAAACGCCCTAACCTATTTAATTTTTGCCGATCTTCAATGAGGTAATAAGCACAAAAAATTAGAGGAACATAACCAACCAAGACTTTTAATCCGAGTAAACCTTGAATAATGGGAATGCCGCTTTTACAGGCTCCAGCAACAAAATCGCCTTGGGTATCAATGAGATAGTCACCATTGGCATTGTGTAGTGCCTGTCCCGATGGATTGCCGAGATCACAGTCTGGAATCAGCCATTGTTGCTGTCCATTAATTAAGATCAGGGTGAGGAGGGCAAAACCGATTAACAATACAAAAGTGGGCATAAGGGTTGGAACAACCCAAATCGGCTGTTTTTTTTGCCAACAGCGTTGTATTAATCCTCCTAGGGCGGGAAGATACAAAGCGTCTTTACTTAATTGAAAGAGAGCGTTGCCATTACCAATCCAATAGGTGACAGTGCCACTAAAGGGCATATAGATTAAAAACAACCATAAGGCTGTCAGGGGATAGCAATAACTCAGCCAAATGACAGGAATCGCTAAAGCAGCGATCGCCGCCAATGAGAAACTTCTGAAGGCAGCTAAAATACAGGCAATGATTAAACCCACCACTAAGGCAGGAATAAGGTTTCTTAACAGTTTTTGGCGATTTTCTCGCGTTGCCTTTTTCTGCTGTAATTGCTCCTTTAAATTCAATGCCGAACCCGTTCCCAAGGAGCTAGATTTGGCTTTATTGACTAAGGATTTGGGCATGAAAACGAGGCCTCAATTGGCTAAATGGGCCCGAGTAACTTGAATGAGCTGCTCTGTCCAATGCTCGGCCGTTTTTAAGCAGTTGGCTTCTACCATAACTCGAATGAGTGGTTCTGTTCCCGATGCTCGTACCAATACCCGGCCCTGATGACCCATGGCAGCCTCGGCAGTGGCGATCGCCTGTTGGAGAGGATCACAGCTTTGCCAATGAAGACGACGTTCGCGATCTTCAACCCGCACATTGCGAAGAATTTGGGGATAGGGATAGAAACTTTCTTCTAATAAGTCAGCTAACGCCAATCCTGACTGCTTTACTAAAGAGGTTAAATGGAGTGCTGCTTGTACGCCATCACCGGAATAACTATGATGGTGGCAAATAATATGACCCGATTGTTCTCCACCCAACATCGCTCCGGTCTCCCACATAGAGGCTTGAACGTGTTGATCTCCCACGGCTGTTCTGAGTAGGGTTCCTCCTAGATCTTCCCAGGCTCGTTCAAAGGCTAAATTCGCCATGACTGTACCAACAATCAAGTTATCGGGTAATTCCTGACGTTCCTTAAGAGTTTTGCCCCAAAGATAGAGAATATAATCGCCATCCACAATTTTTCCGTTCCCGTCGATCGCCATCACCCGATCCGCATCTCCATCAAAGGCAAAGCCCAGATCTGCCTGGTATTCTTTCACTGCCTGACGTAATCCTTCTAGGTGAGTAGAGCCACAGTTCACGTTAATGCGATCGCCGTTAGCAAACTCATTTAAACAGATCACCTCGGCTCCCAAGGCCCGAAAAACCTCTGGCCCCACACTCACCGAAGCTCCCCAGGCCAGATCTAATACCACCCGTAAACCCGTAAAATTGACCTGAGTGGGCAAGCTATTAATGAGAAATTCTACGTAGTGATTGACTAAATAGGGGGCGTGTAGCGTTTTTCCCCAATGGCTATGGGCATCCGTCGCCAGGGCAGAATGACCTCTTAAAGCCGATTCGATTTCCTGGGAGGCAGTTTTCCCTAGTTTCAGCCCATCTTTGCTAAAAAACTTAATGCCATTGTCCTCTGGGGGATTATGACTGGCGGAGATCATGATTCCACCGATCGCATCCGTTTCCCTCGCTAGATAAGCCACACAGGGAGTAGGACAAAGTCCCAATTGCCAAACCTCTAAACCGGCTGAAGTTAGTCCTGCCGCGATCGCCATGGCCAGCATATCACTGGAATTTCGAGAATCTTGACCAATAATGACTGGGCCTAACCCCTTCGCCTTCTGCTTGAGAATTTGACCTGCCCAAAAACCTAGATTCAAAGCCAAAGGAGCCGTTAATAATTCTCCTGCCTTACCACGAATGCCATCTGTCCCGAATAAAGGCGTTTTCGGTAAAACAAATCCTTGACAGCCCCATTCTGGAAAACCCAGAGAGGATGCCCCTAATCCCAATTCATTTTCTGGCTTGACCAAAGAAATGCTCATAAACCACCATTCCTCACACGATACACTCTAAGACTATAGCTTGATTGTTCAAATTGCAGACGTTTTAGTCACCACTTAAGTGTCTCTTATCACCCATCTTTAATTCCGAATATCAGCCTAATCTACAAACCCAAATCATTCAAACGGCGAGCCATCTCTTCCCAGGCAATAGACTTGTTGGGTTATAAGGGATAATAAGAAAAAAAGCAATGACCAGAAAATCCAAGAATGCTAGATATAGAAAGGATATTCAAACAAGATCGCTTAATACGGGGGATGACAGGGCTAAATA
>JAYKJI010000148.1:0-3730 GCA_035285405.1 Snowella sp.
AGTGTTTTCTTCAGATTTTTAGGATCGCGATGGACTTGAGGGAAGCCCAGGGGTTTAATTTCCTGTTCTGTACGATTCTCTTCCAATTGTTTTAAGGCCGTATAGTCAACCCAATAAATACAGTCCACAGGACAGGTATCGATCGCCTCTTGCACAATCGCTTCGGTATCACCATCCTGATTAAAGACCCGCGATCGCCCATGATTGGACTCAATAAAGAAAGTATTCGGGGCGACATGGGCACAATGCTTACAACCGATGCAGGTGATTTCATCCACATAAACCCCCTTCTGTCGGTCTAGTCCCCCCAACTCTGGCTCGAATCCAGTGCGGTCAGATAGATTACGTAAAATCCCCCCCAACTCTGGCTCAAAACCCGTGCGATCGGGGGGAGAAGAAAAGTCAGCCATTAGGCACTCCAACGTTGAACCACCAAGCGAATAGAACCATCTTGGTTATTTTGCTGTTCCGCCACCTGAAAACCCTGTTTACTGGTTTCCGACAAAATGGTTTGTAGCGCGTAACCCTGGGTCACTTTTTTCAGAAAACCTTCTACGGAAAGGGGCTGCTGCCAATATTGTAGATCGGCCACAAGTTCATACTCCTGACCATTCCAACGAAAACCTAAATCATAATTATTCTCTTGTTTGACCACGATCGCCGCCTGTAGGGTTTGGCCCTGATAGCCTCTGACCATTTCTGGCCCCTCTTGCCAATCGATCCCTAGATCGGTTAAAGCACTTTTAAGAGAATCTAAGTTACGGATTTGAGTCTTGATATTACTAAAGTGTGACATGGCGTTATTTTGATAAAAAGAAACAACATTGGAATCGGAAAATCAAAAGGCTGGCAGTGAAAACTACCAATTATGATAATCGTTGGCCTGATTGACCTTTAGCGTTTGGTCATTGGTTTGGGCGTAATAGTCAGCCGTTGTGGCCTGGGAGAGCACATTTCCCAATTGGGCTTCGATCGCCGCCGTAACTTCCTGACAAGAGCTTCCCACGATCCCTGTCACCATCTCTTTGACACGGCCATCTGGGTAAATCACAAATTCTAGGGTTTCCATATTCATGAGCGATCCTCAGTAAACCGTTGATCTTGAGCGGAGCCAGAAATCGTATTAGTACTAAGCATGGGAATAAACTTTTCACTAGTTTAAACCGATTTGTCCAAATATCTTATCAAAAATTCATATTCATGACAGAATTTATTTTTGTTTCTGTATCATTTTTGTAACATTAATTGACTGCGACCCAAACAAGAACAGCCAGGCTTCTCTGTCTAATCCCAAAAGCCTGGAGCCGCCTCTCAGCAAGCTTTGTCGAGGGATAAATGCGATAACGATTGAGAAATATATATAGAGAACCTTGGAAATAGCAATGGTCAATTAGCGTCACGGGAGGGAGGTAACAGAGGCAGAGTGGTCAAGGACAGCTTTTGTTGGAGTGTTTGTAGGGATTTCTCTAAATTTTTAACTTTGCTGTTCAGTCTGGCGATCTCTAGTTGGGAGGCTTCTGTTTGATTGGTGCGAAGGTTGATTAATTCTTGTCGCAAGGCGGCTTGTTCCCGATGCAGTGCTTGGATTTCCCGATCTAGTTTTTGGTTGATCTGGTCTAGATCGGTACGGCTTTGTAGGACGTAAGGTAAACGATTGTGGCTTAATAGGTAGCCCATCACTCCTAGCACGACAGCGCCACTAAAAATCCCGAGATAAAGCCAGCGTTGTTGACGTTTTTGGCGATCACGTTGAAATGTTTGTAATAAATTGAGTGCTTCTTCCGAGTCCGGTTGAATGGCTAAACATTGACGCACTTGCCGATGGAATTGGGTCGCATCTTCCCGTTTATGGGATCGTCTCCAGCGTCCTAAATAAGCACTGGCAGAGGCTAACATCATGGCTGCCGAACTGGGATTAAAGGCGATCGCTTCTTGTAACTCTAAAATGGCATCATCCCAATATTTCAAACGCAAATAACCCTGGGCGCGGGTAAAATGGGCTTGCGCCTCCTTTTCTGCCTTGGCAATTTCTTCGGGCGCAATACCTAGCTCCGTTACAATTTTTTCGAGTTCATGAGGGGTGGGAATGCGTTTAGTCGATTGACTTAATTCCGTAACCCGTTCAATATAGGTTTCGATTACACTGCTCGGCATTAGGGACATAGTTAGAACTGTAAATAGCAAGTCAAATAACAAATCTGGATAACAGGGCCGTTGGTTTAACGACCCTTGGCGGGTTTTCTGTTTTAAACCTGGGCAAAAAGTTGTTCTAAGGGCAGGGCAGAAACATCGGGTTTACTGATAATTTCCAGAATTTTGTGATCCGCAGTGGACTGGAAAAGAGCTTCGACGCAAACTTGTGCTACTTTCTGACGGGGAATACTCCCTTCAAATAAACTGTCGGCCCCAGCCATCACAATTCCATTGGCATTATCTTCATTTTTCAGCCCCCCAGGCCGCACAATCGTATAATTTAAGCCGCTCTTTTGTAGATAGGCTTCCGCCTGTTGCTTCCAAAAAAGAATTAACCAAAAGAGATTGAGAGGATGGAAGAATTGGGAAACGCAAAGAGAAGAAACCAAGATAAATTTTTTAATGTTATTGGCCTTGGCTACATCGACTAAATGGCGAGTTCCTAAGTAATCCACCTGATAGGGGCCAGTCATATCTAAACTGGGTCTAGCTCCCGTTGCACAGAAGACCACATCACAGTCAGCGATCGCGGCCTTTAAGGTTTGAGGTTGCAGCACATCACCCACTACAATTTCTGCCTGGGGGGGTAATAACGTTTTGGCCTGATCAAAATTTCGTACCATTGCCCGTACAGCAATCTGTCGAGCCACCAAGGTTTCCACAATCCGCCGTCCTGTTTCCCCTGTTGCGCCAACTACTAAGGCTTTCATTGACTGTAACTCTCCAAAGACTACAAAATTTTAATCTTTCTATTGTAAACAGTTGTCGCTAGATCGGTTTCAATACCAAAAAGAGAGAAAAAGTTTAACTAGACTTAATTGAAAATAGCGACAGATAAAAATTACTCATCTTTCCCTTCACCTCATTCTTGAATTTAAGCAATCAACTGTCGCTCATCAATTCGCAAGTTGTGTAATCCACATGCAGTTTCCATCACCAAATCGCCATACCCATCCTTACGGTTGCGAAGGATATCATGCACAATCTTGCTGCGCTTTCCCCCTCCAATATGATGCTCCACAATCACACGCTCTTGGGCTATCTCCCGGTTGACCTCTTTTTCTTCGGATGTTAACTCCGCATTGCACGGCTTCTTCTTCTGTTGATGGGGGGATTATACCCTCTGGTTCATACCCCTGAAACCCTGTATTTTTCCACCAATGACTCCCTTCGGGAAAATTGTATTTCTCTTCATCGGCAATCTTCTTGTCGTACTTTTTTCTGATCTAGGTACCACTTAGATAGAGTACCTTGCCATGCCGGTCACTGATAATGTTGTTTTTGACTGTTTGATGGGCAGTGCAAGCGTGTTTTGCTCGTGTTGTCCGTTGCTTGTTATTTAGCTTTAACTCTGTTTTAAATCCCAACAACATGCTTAATACAACGTTTTCCAGTTATGAGCATGAGTGTAATAGACCTGTTGGGAAATAACTATTAAAACGGCTCAAAGCCTTATGTGGTCTGGGTTTCAATAATTATGACAGGAGGCCGCTCAAAAGCTTGCCAGTTAAGGGTTTCAAGGATTTTGAGCTTATTT
>JAYKJI010000149.1:0-6244 GCA_035285405.1 Snowella sp.
GTGGTTCATTCCCATTTTAACGGCTTGGTACTTTTCTGCTCAAGCTTTCTCTGCCTGGGACAAGCAAAATTATCCGTCCTTTGAACAATCTCTCCAACAGGCTCAGAAGTTGGCTCCCTGGGAACCCTATTACCCCGAAATGTTGGGCTGGGGATTGGGAGAAATTGCCCTCAAAACCCCTGACACTCAAAGGCGACAGACCTATTTACAAAGGGCGATCGCGGCTTTTCAGAGAGCTATTGATCTGGCTCCCTATCGAGAATTTGCCCATAATAACCTGGGGGTTTTACAAATGGTCAGTAACCGTCCCCAACTAGCTGCTTCTAGTTTTGTCCAAGCTCTACAACTTATTCCTGCTCGTCAAGGCGTTTTCCATCAACTGGGTCTTAGTCTCCTCGCCCAACAACAAACCTCTACAGCCATCCTCGCTTTGAGTTTGGAATGCCTACGAGATCCCCTCTGGATTACCAGTCCCCTCTGGCAACGGCCCCTACTAAAGCCCTACTATCCCTTCGTTCTAAAGCAAGTTCTCCAAGACAGCGATCGGCTACTCAAGGATCAAACCCTGACTCCCGATTTAGTTGCTTTTCTGCATCAAGTACGGGGGGGAATCTACTGGTGGCAAGGCAACCTTACTGCTGCTCAACCCGAAATTTTACAGTATGGAACCCCCACAGCTAAAGCCTTACTTACCTTGACTTTGCAACCCCAAACCCCAAGCGCCCAATTTACTAATTTACCCGCCGCGACCCAACAAATTTTATTCGCCTGGCAAACCGTCAATACTGAACAACGTCTGCAACACCTACAAAAGGCTTGGATTCTAGCGAGTGAAACCCTTATCAGTGAAAAGCCTCGGAATCAACTCTTGGCCTCTCTTACCCAGGCTAAAACCCTTCCCCAGTGGTTAATTGAACTAGCTCCAAGCATTCCCTATCGGCGACAACGGGTTGGCCATAATCTCAATAGTCGTCACCAAGACGGCCCCAATCCCGAAGACTTTTTAGTAACCATAGACAATATGCCCATCAATCTATGGTTTACCGATCTGTTTCCTTCCCCGAAATGGAATCCCCCTTTAGATCTTGTTCTCCAGCCCTGGCGCGAACAGGTTTTTCAACAAGTCTCAGGAGTACCTCCCAGTTAGACAATGAATTACCCAATGCGCGATAACTGAAAGAAAAAGTCCTAATCATCGGCATAAACATACCAATCATCCACAAAGGAAATATCCTCATATTTGCGTTGATAGCCTTGGCTCACTAACAACTTATAAATTTCATTTCTCGCTTCATTTTGAAAATTATGTTCGACCGTAATTAAGTGAACTCGATAATGGGAAAAGTCAAAATCCTGAAGAATCATTAACTCACCCCCTTCTGTATCAATCGAAAGATAGGCAATTTCCCTTGGAGCATTATACTCCGCCAATAAATCGTTCAGAGAAATGGTCGGCACCGTGTATTCAATCGAATTTTTGACCCGAATTTCAGAAGCCCAATCCCCATGATTCGCAAAGGCTTTTACTGAAGATAATTCAGGGGAAGAAACGGTATGCTGGGGGTTGGGGTTCAGCACCTCTAAAAAGTCAACGGTTGTCCCTGTTTTGTTAGAAACACAGCGAAAATCAATCGCACAATGACGGTTGTGTTTTAAGGATTCATGCCAAATTTTAGCAGGTTCAGCTAAGATACCTTGCCATCCCAGTTGCGTTTCCAATAAATAAGTATTACTGAGATCAATACCATTGGTTGCACCAAATTCCACAAAGTAAGGATTAATTTTTTTATCGTATAGTTCACTAATAACAAACAAATCTTGAGCAAATTGGGATTTGCTAAAAGGTAAGTAGCAAGAAACTGCAATACGCTGCTCATGATTCAGTTTATGCCAAAGATAAACAAATTTAGGAATAGCATTTATCGTCCTTTCTAAATTAGCAAGGTAAACGCCATCCACTAGTAAGTAGCCCTGGGGAATGCTGAATTTATGCGGTATTGGATTGACTTGATCCATGATGATCTCTTATTTAATCAGTTATGTTTATTTTATTTTATTTTAGTAGTTTAGTAGGGCGATCGTCTTTTTAACATTTTAAAATTTAATCTGACCATTGATACTTACTTCCCCACGTAAACCTGTTTCTCCCATCCCTAAACGTGTTCGTAGAGATAAACCGGAATTGGGTAACGTATAAACTACAACCCCACCATAATTATTATCTTTGATCTGAGAATTAAATCCTCTGGTTGCCGTCACATAATTACTGACATAAGGGCCAATACTGACTGTTCCCCATTGATCGTCGTGCAGTACATCATAGGTAGATTCCAAGTAATAAAAACTGGTATCTCCCAGGGAAAGAGAGCCATAAAATCGCCAACCGGCTTGATGATAAAAATTCAAGGCACTGAACAATCCCATTTTACCTAAACTACTATTTTCAAACACCGCATTTAAACCCTGGGGACTATAGCTTGTAGAAAGTGTTAAAGACCCCCCATAATCCCTTGTTAATAGTTGTAAAGTATAGCTTAAACTAATACTCGAAATATTGAGACGATTAGGGTTCGTACTGGCATTTAGACTAAGCGCAGGGGTATGGGTTAAAATAAGGTTCCATTGATTATTATCATCATAGAAAATATTATTAATGTCAGCTTTAATCAAACCTTTGAAAAAAACACCTAGGGAATTTTCGGTCGTAATTGAACTTTTTGGTGGTGGTTGGTTCTGATCAATTCCGGGTGCTGATTGGGGATAGAAATTATACCAATTCCCAAGACTTAAACTATAGCTCAAATCATCTATAGTTCCCGACAATAAAAATTCCAGAGAAGGCAAATAAAGATAACCCTGATAGTTTTGCGTATTAATGTGTCTTTCCAAGACACGAGTAAAACTAATACGACCAAAATTAATAGTAGCGGCTCTTCCGCCAATAAAAGGAACGGCGGTTAAGGAGTACCGATCCAAAGTGGTCGTCTGGTCAAAAACAACCTGACCCGTTTGATCTGTAGCCATGACAAAACCTAGAGTAAAAACGGGATTATAGTCAATATTTGTCTCCTCAATCGGAACATTAACTCCCGTAAAAACTAAAGGCTTAAGGTTGATAGGACGGGCTGAACTGATACGCCAAGGCGGATTGGTCCAATCACTAACCGTTTGCTCATAAAAGCTGACGGCCCTAGGATATAATCCTGAACGGATTTGCATGATAAAGGAGTTATCAGGGGCAGTATTTCCATAGAAAGTGTAACTACCCGATATTTGACTTAATGCACTATTGCTACTAGCATTTTGTAACGTTCGATTCAAACGAAAATTCATGGCCCGACGCTCTTGGGAAGTCGCTTTTGTTTTCAATGTATCCAAAGATTTGACCTGTTCATAATTAGCATGGGCCTCATCAAAGCTGGCATTGAATACCTCAGGACTAATCAGAGAAAATAATCCGCCTAATAATAGACCTACGCTGGTATTTAAGATTTGTTTATTATCGGTGTTGTCAAAATCAGTATAAGTTAAAGATAGCCCTGGATTAGTAAACACATTAACATAGTTCAATTCAATATTCTCAGGATCATAGGTTAATAAGGAGCGATTATGTGACCAACTCACTGTTGCTTGATACCAGTCTTTTCCCGTATTATTTAATTCAATATTTTCAATCGTAGCTGGAGCTTGTCCACCTGAGTACCACATCAAAGAATTGAGATAGTACAACTCTCGCTGGCGATCGCTGAGAAAAGGATTACTTAATAACCGCACCAGATCATTATTGTCGGTAGCATTGAGTTGTAAGGTTTTGAGTCCAGGGTTTGATGATACTGGCTGATCAAACCGAAATCCTTGGCCTGAAAAAGGATCACCAACAGTGATTCCAATCCTAGCGAAATCTTCTACAGCAACCGTTTCACCCCGTCGCCAGTGCAAACCATTCGCTAAAAAAGCTTGTAAGTTAACCGTCGGAAAAGCCTGTAAAAAACGGGGAGCATTACTAGCATCCAAATTGACAAAATAGGACCCTCCCCCTTCCTTCTCATTCGTGGTCGCTTTATTAATATTATCTACACGCACAATTTTAGTCATATTAGTTCCCTGACCGTCCACATTGAGTAGATTAAATTGTATTTCGAGTCCGGTATTTAAAGCAACGTTAGTCGGTAAAGAAAATTGCGCTACTCCACTAAAAAAACTTACTCCCTTCTCTGTCCCAATTAGGCTACTCAAAGGCTGGGGAATCGCAAAAACAGCCTGCTGCCCAAATAAGCCAAAACTCGAAGTTGCCCGTTGTAAAAAAGAACGAGAAAAATATCTCCCTTGATAACCAATATTAAAATGTCCCCCCTGGGTTTCAATCACAACTCGATTGCCTGATAAAATCCAATAAAATTGCGTCTTACTAGGATAGCTCGACATAGTTAAATTACTTAAAATGGGATCACTAAAGGCTTCTGTTGAAGTAGAACTAACTGACGAAAAATTATCTAAATCTAAGCTTACATTTAAGTAGTTATTCGCTTTTTGAGGATTAAAACTATTGGGGTTAATCGTTAATAAATCGCTAGTATTGACTAAAAAGGGATATTTATTTGCAGCATCGGTAATCAGATTTTCAATAATAATATCTAAAATTTGCCAACCCATTTCCTTCGGCACATTAGGCGGAAGGGGTGAAACGGAAGATTCCTTCGGCATGGGACTAGGGGGCTGGGGTTGTTCCTTTGGAACAACCGGTACATAACTAGGCGGCCGGGATGGGGAAGCATTTTGAGACTCTTCTACCAGATTTAAAAGTTCTTGGGTATTACTGCCCGTATCCAATGGACGGTTATCTCTAGGGGCAATATTACCCGGTTGAGTGGGATTAAGGCGGGGAACAGTAGGTGCTGTCGGTAAAGAAAGTCGGGATGGGGGTAAAATATTTGGAGATGACTCAGACTCAGGCGAAACAGTGGGAGCAAAGGTTAATGGCACTTGATCGCCAAAGATGGGATTTTCCAGATTGGGAAAAAAAAGGTTCTCTACTAGCCCTTCTAGGGCGAGCGAAAAGGACAATGAGTCATCGCTGGGACTCTTCTGAGCGTGAAACCACTGTTCAATTAAGTCAACACGACCATTAATCTGTTCTAACTTAGGGGGAGGAGATTGGAGAACAGAATATTGAGTGGTGGTTTGAGTGGCAGAAACTGGAGAAGGAGGTTGGGCAAAAGATTCTTTGTTCCATTTTTTTACTAAATCAATGCGACCATTGACGTGCTCAAATCCTGATGGTGCAGTTTGTCTTGCTTGCTCCATGATGGGTTGAGAAGAACCCGATAATGCCATACCGCTACTAGATACAACATCGGCAGTATTCGCCAGTTCATCACAGGATTCACCAATCATCGTCTGTCCTGATGACTGCTCTAGAATAGGGTAGAAGGCTTTTGATGTTACTTTACTGATTTGGGCTTGATGGTCAGAAGCCATTAAATCAATATCTTCAACATCTTTTCTCAAGGACGACAAGGATTCTGCCCTTATTCCAGGTTCAACCTCAACCTCGGACTGGGTAGTTAACTCGACCGAGTGAATAGGAATCAATGTTGAGGACGCAGCAGAAAGTTCAATTTGAAATGGAATGACTTGTGTCGGTTCGGAGGAAAATGCCTCTGGCAAAGATATTCCCATCGGCGAGGCTTGGGCATAGATTTTAGTGCAACAGGCCATCATTAAGGCTAAAACAAAAGTGAGCAGTTCCAGGGTTAAATATAACCACCGCAAATGATTGCCTTCTCTAGCCAACACTGAAGAGACAGAAATAGAGTTCACAGGCAACACTAAGATCGCTTATATCAATGTCCGTGATAAACTCCTATTCCTAATGATTGCAAAAGGACCAGGTGAAAGATAAGGGTCTTTAACAAGCCTTTAAGCACCAAAAGATCTTGAGTTAGGATTAGACATTGGGCAGCCATGGAAATGAAGACAGTTCCTAAGTAGAAAATAGGAAGACGCTGATTATTTGAATTTTCAATCTCTCCCTCTAATCCTAACATGACCAACAAACTTGAGCAGATACAGTATGACAGCTACCAACATTTGAGTTCAGGGCAAGCTACAGGCTAGAAACTAGGAGTTACGCATTGTCAAAAACAAGAAAATGTGCTAGGGACAGAAGTAAGGAGGAGTTTGTGTATGATGGTCAAGAATAAATTGGCGAATAACAGGAATAAATAACTGGCGTGAAATCTGA
>JAYKJI010000150.1:0-26226 GCA_035285405.1 Snowella sp.
AAACGAGCGATCGCCTACTTTTTCATTGTATCACCTGTTTTTTTCATAGAATTCTGGGGCTTACTCATGGAATCATTGGGTTTACTCATAGAATTCTGGGGTTTACTCATAGAATTCTGGGGCTTACTCATAGAATCATGGGATTTGCTCATAGAATCCCCTGTCTTACCCATAGAATCCCCTGTTTTTTTCATCGAGCCGTGGGGGTTACTCATGGAATCTCCAGTTGTTTTCGTTTGGGCGATCGCCCTGTCCCATTTTGAAGTGAGATGATTATTTGCAGGATTAGAGTTAAAAGCAGAAGCGGGAAAATTAAATCCAACCGTTAAGGTTAAACTTGCAATGACAGCCAATACTTTGAAATTCATGGAGCATTTCCTTTCGATGATTACAATGGATATACGCATCCCTCCTGATTTTGGATGAGCAAATTTTAAAACATCCAATCAAAGCCTATCTATCGTATAGAGAGTAAAGGTTCTTTAATCTACGGGGGAGAACGCTTAAAATGGAATCTATTTTGAGCTTAAGAACAGCCCTTTATTTTGCCCAACCTATGGATCTTGACTCAACAGATTCTGTCTTTCCTAACTCTAATGTTGCAGCGAAGGCCACGGATGCTGAAGTTTGGCAAGCTTTAAAAGCGGGTCAATCCCATGCACTCCGTATCATCTATGAGCGTTATGCTTCTTTAGTTTATCGGTTAGCTCTCCGTATCCTGACCAATGCCCAGGAAGCGGAAGATTTGACCCAGGAAATTTTTCTCAACCTCTGGCGTAATCGCGGCTATGACCCTCTTCGGGGTTCTCTGAGCAGTTATTTAACGACCCTAACCCGTTCTAGAGCTATTGATAAACTGCGATCGCGGGGAACTCAACTAAAATTTCTACAACGCTGGGGCCAAATGATTACACCCGAATCATCGACGCTTTCTCCCTTAGAAATGGCTTCCCTTAGTCAACGTTCTGAACAGGTAAAAACCGCGATCGCTCAATTACCGGCTAATCAACGTCAAGTTTTAGAGATGGCTTATTTTGAGGGATTTTCCCAATCAGAAATTGCTAAAAAGTTAGAAACGCCCTTGGGAACTGTTAAAAGTTGGTCACGCCAAGGTTTATTAACACTCCGAAAAAATCTCCATAATCTGATTGATTAGATGATTTATATTTAACTACTACTTGTTTATTCGTAACTATTCATTGTTAACTATCCATTGTCTATTATTAACTATTAATTATGAATGAGTCAGAAAATAAATTAGATGAATTAATGGCAGGCTATGTTCTCGGTAATTTGAGTTCGGAGGAAGCTGAAGAATTACAATCTTTTTTCGATTCTCAGCCTGAACAAGTAAAGGAATTAGAAAAATTACAAGAAACCCTTGAACTAATGGTCTATGCTTTACCCGCCCATGAACCCTCTCAAAATCTTTGGAATGCGATCGCTGAATCAACAGGAGCAAACTCTATTCACGCTCCAATTGAACTTAAAACTACTGATATTCAGCCCCAATCCACTATTAAATCTTTTTCCTTGGGCTGGAAAAAAATAGGCAGTCAGGTGACTATTGCTATGATCAGCATTTTGGCATTCTCTTTAGGTTGGAGTAACTATATCTTAAGAGAAAATCTGGTCACTGCTAATGCAGAAATTGCTCATCAGAAAGATATTGTCGCCATGTTACAAAATCCTGCAACCCATTTAGTTTCTCTTAAAGGAATGGATATGGCAGCCAAAGCTTCGGGGCGCATTATTATGACACCAGGCGAACCTCAATCTGTTCTGATTCTCCAAAAACTTCCTATCTTACCGCAAAATCAATACTATCAACTTTGGTCAATTGTTAATGGCAAAAAAGTTGCCTCTGGTCAATTTAATACGAATCAAGATGGAAGCGTTTTGGTGAAATTACCAACTCCTTCTGCCCAAGAAGTAACAGGTTTAGTAATTACCTTAGAAAAAGTTTCTGATCCTAAAACGATTCCTGGGTTAATGGTAATGACAAGTAATTTATAGCGTTTTAAGCAAGGATGAAATCACAAGAACGCTTATACAGCAAGGCTTTGAAGGCTATTTTTAGACCTCACTAATGTAAAAACTACTATATAATTTAAGGTTAAAGAGCGATCGCTGTTCTGGGAAAATGAGAGTAAAATGCCCAACCCACACGAACTCGAAAATCATGAGTCGTTTTGATTGGTTTCAAGGGCGAGGATCGATCGCTGGCTCTCGGCTGACTAGACGAATTTGATCTTGTTTGACCACCACCGTGACTAAGGGTAAGGATTGGGTAGCTGGCCCCTTCTCTATCTGTCCTATCGCGCTATATTCAGAGCCGTGACAAGGACAAATAAAGCGATTACTCTCAGCTTTCCATTCTACTGTGCAGCCTAAGTGAGTACAGACAGAAGAGATACCATAGGTCGCAATTTTGGGGCCGGCTTGAATAACGAGATAGGTTGTTTTGGGTAGCCCCTTAGCTGGAATAGGAATCCCCGGAATGGCATTGGTTAATAAGGAATTGGGCTTGATAGCATTTCCTTGAGAATCAACAGCAAGCACTCCAGGCAAATAATCCTGACAGCGAGAATTATAGGGAAAAGAAGAACAAAGACTTTCTAAATTGTCCTCATCCTGGCTTTTTGCGATGGGAGAAAAGAGCAATCCCATGCCAAGAGTTCCCGCCGTCCCACTAACCAGATAGGTTAGGAATTGTCGTCGATTTTTCGGAAAGGTGGGATTTTTTTGCTTAGTATTATTCATGGTAATAGTGAGAAACGATTCGATTAAGGGGCGATCGCGGTTGTCTTGCTAAGAGTTTAGAGCAGATCGCCTATCATAGAACCAGCTTAGTTCTGTCACGACCACCCCTGTAAACAAAAAACCTATGACTGCCATTTTATTTGACCAACTCAAGAACCAATTGAGCGAATTAACTCGCCAATATCGCGATCGCGTTGATTTTTTGGCCATTCGGGTAGAACAGGCAGAAGGAACCAACATTGTTTTACGGGGCGATCAGATTGAAACCCTCAGTGAAGGCATTGCCATTGGCGGTCAGGTGCGGGCTTGTCATCAAGGTGGTTGGGGCTTTGCCAGTTTTAATCGACTTTCTACCCTTTCAGAACGGATTGAAGAAGCGATCGCAGCGGCCAAATTGGTAGGAGAAGAAGAAACCCTACTTGCCCCCGTTGATCCGATCCAAACTATCTGTCAATTACCCCTAACAGGAACCGATCCTCGTCACATTCCCTTAGCCACGAAAAAGGAACTCTGCGATCGCTATAACCAAATCTTAAAAAGTGTCAGTTCCCAGATCACCACGACTACTGTGCGTTACGGCGATACAACGCAAAAAATTCTCCTAGCCACCTCAGAAGGCACGTTAATTGAACAAAGCTGGTGTGATCTTGAAATGCGTTTTTCCGCCACGGCTCGCAATGGAGAAATGGTACAAACAGGACGAGAAACAACGGGTTCCCGTCGCGGCTACGAAGATTTAGCCGATTTAGATCCCTTTGTCCAGGCTGCTGCCCAACGGGCCGTGAATGCCTTGAGCCTGCCGACGGTAAAAGGCAATACTTATACGGTGGTCATTGATCCAATTCTGACGGGTTTATTTGTGCATGAAGCCTTTGGCCATCTTTCCGAAGCCGATATGCTCTACGAAAATCCAGACTTTTTGGAAGTAATGAGTTTAGGGAAACGTTTTGGCCCTTCTGACTTACAAATTTTTGATGGAGCGGTTCCTCCAGGTCATCGAGGTAGTTACTTCTATGATGATGAGGGGGTTCCAGCGACCAGTACCCAATTGATTAAAGACGGTGTGTTAGTGGGTCGTCTCCATTCACGGGAAACCGCCGGTAAATTGGGCGAAATGCCGACGGGGAATGCTCGCTGCCTCAATTATCACTATCCTCCCATTGTCCGCATGACCAACACCTGGATTGAACGGGGTCAAACGCCGGTAGCGACCCTTCTGGATGACATTGATGAAGGTGTTTATGCTCGCAATTGGTTAGGGGGAATGACGAATGGTGAAATGTTTACTTTTACGGCGGGGGAAGCGTGGATGATTCGCCAGGGCCAATTGGCAGAACCCGTTCGAGATGTAACCCTATCGGGCAATGTTTTTAAAACCCTGGCGAATATTGAGGCGATCGCCGATGACTTTTATTGGGATGAGTCCGGCGGTTGTGGAAAAGGCGGTCAAAGTGGTTTGGCGGTGGGTTGTGGCGGCCCTAGTCTCCGCATTCGGGATGTGGTAGTGGGAGGAGACGCAGATTAAGGAAAGTTTCTGGAACTATGCGAATTCTACATCTTTTTGATTCAGTGATCGCACCAGAAATTTACCATGAGCCAACCCCTAGAAAGCAAAGATCAGTTAAGGTTAAGGCAATTTAATACGTTGATTAGTCATTTTCCTCAATTCAGGGAGTAACGCTTAAGCGGTATGTTCAGTGTTGTCTTATTTTTGGTGTATCTCGTTTTCATTAGCCTGATTTTCTTCCAGCAGCAAAAATGGTGGATTAAAATTGATACCCAGTCTCCATCCTGTACTTATTATTTTGGCCCCTTTGACTCCCCAGAAGAGGCGCGATCGCATTATCAAGATTATTTACTGGATCTACAAATGGAAGGAGCAGAAGGTATTACCTATTCCATTGAACAATCCCGCCCTCAACAGTTAACGATTGGAGCAGAGGAATAGCAAAACAAGTGGCAATTGATTGCGAATTATCGCCCTTAATGGCAAGGATAATCGGCGTGTTTAAATCTCTACTTTCCTTATTTCTAAAATCTACCTGTCCTCTCTGTCAAAGAGCCTGTGACACTGAGCTTTGTCGCTATTGTCAAGGGCAATTAGAAGCCTGTCAATGGCCCAATCCTCGGCAGGGTTGGCAGGGAGATTTACCTCGATTTATTTGGGGACAATATGAGGGCAAACTTAAACAGGCGATCGCTGCTTTTAAGTATGATAACCATCCCGAATTGGGTGATTTTTTAGGTTATCTTCTAGGGGAAAGTTGGTTAAAGTCGGCTATGCTCAAAAACTTACCAGCTTTGACCTTGGTTCCGATTCCTCTCCATCCCCACAAACTCCAGGAGAGAGGTTTTAATCAAGCTGAACGTTTGGCCCAGGGTTTTAGTCAAATCACCCGCTATCCGCTCCTGGCCCAGGGATTGGTGCGGGTGAAAGATACCGTTCCCCTTTTTAATCTCAAGCCCGCACAACGTCAAGCCACCCTGGATCAAGCTTTACAGGTGGGAAAGTCCCTTAAACAAGTTCGAGCCAAACGACCCATTTTACTGGTAGATGATATCTACACCACCGGAACCACCGCCCTAGAAGCGCAGAAAATTCTACAGGCTCAAGGTTTTACGGTAGCAGGAATTGTGGTGATCGCCTCTCCTCGGTTTTCCTAATGATTTACACGAAGGGCTTATCCATGCTCCACATCACACCCCAGAGCAGGAACAATAAATTAATATAAAGAGTTGTATAGTTGTGTCCTTCAAAAAGTAGCACTCAACTTTATTGATGAACTTTAGATGAGGAGAATGATGAAATCCCTAGTATCAAAGCTTTCTACGGTGTCTTGGAGTACAACTCTGGTTTTTGCAACCCTAGCAAGCCAGGCGATCGCTGCTCCCCCAGGCGTTAATCCCAATAGTCCTTTCCAAAAAACAACTACGCCAGCCGTAACGAAACCATCCTCAACAACCCCTGCCGTCACAACACCTTCTGTTACAATACCTGCCGTCACAACACCTTCTACAACAACGTTACCGGCTCAAACGACTCCGACTATTACAACCCCATCTGCCACAACACTACCCACACACCCCTCAGCAACCACATCTACTGCAACAGAGGTTATCCCTAAAACCGTTGCGCCCGCCCTTACTACGCCCACGGTGACAGTTCCCACCACAACCGTTCCTTCCTCCACAAAACCCACAGCCACCACTTCCCCGGCCACCCCAACCAAGACCACAGCAACAGCAACGGATAAAACAGATAAAAAAGTATTGGCCACCCGTCTAGTATTGGTATTAGGTGAACGTCGCGTTTATGCCTACCAAGAGGATAAAGTCCTAGCCAGTTATCCTGTGGCCGTTGGCAAAAAAGGTTGGGAAACCCCCACTGGTAATTTTCAAGTTATCCAAAAAGTTAAAGATCCCGTCTGGCAAAATCCCTGGAATGGCAAAATTGTTCCTGCTAGTTTGAATGGCCCCATTGGTATTCGTTGGATTGGTTTCTGGACGGATGGGAAAAATACCATTGGTTTCCATGGTACTCCAGGCGAGCATCTCTTAGGTCAGGCCGTATCTCATGGTTGCGTCAGAATGAAAAACAAAGATGTGGTGGCTTTATTTGAAATGATTGAACCCGGTACTCCAGTCATCGTCAAAAATAAATAGTCTTGCTAACCACAATTAGTCATTATTTCTTGTGGAATAGACTTCTCTTTTGTTACTAGACATAAGCTATTCGATGATCTAAAACACCGATGCACAGGGGGCTTAAGCCCCTTGTTATCAGGCATTCAAAATAAGTCACTATACCGAAGGCAAGCTACATTATCTGTTCTATCTTTTTGATTAACTATTGTTAAGCATCGCCCTTAAATTTTTATGGTTAACGTCACTCGTTCTCACTATACCAATGTTCAAATTGCTACCTGGCTAAGGGGTCTATTAACCATTGCTTGGGCTGATGGGGATTTTACGCAAGAAGAACAAGTTTTTATCACTGAACTGATTCAGGAAATGGGTTTTCAGGATACGGATACGGTTCTCTTTAAAACCATTACACCGGATGAATTAGTAGAGGGTCTAGGCAAAGAAAAGATTACGGCTGAAAACTTTCTCCGCACGGCGGTTTTGGTGGCGATCGCCGATGGTCTTTATTCCCCCCCCGAATCCCAAATCCTCCAGCAATTTAGCCAGGCATTAGGGATCAAAATCAAGGCCTTAGAAGCTCTAGAACACACTCTCTGCGATCCTCATGGTGACTATAGCCAGAGCGGCCATGCCGATCCCCACCCCGATTTATTACATCCGGTTAAAGATTGGCTGGATGGAATGGCCATTCATGATCCCCGTTTAGCCCGCTTTGTGTGTAAATTAATTCCGCCCCAATGTCCTTTTGAACGAGATGTTAAGCTATTTGGCCATAAGCTGGTTCATATCCCTCCCCTTTGTAAGCTCAACCCTCTCTATGAACAGTTGGTCGGTCTGCGTTTTCGGGCCCTTTCCTATCTAGCTGATGATTGTCAGGAGGATATTTCCGCCTATATTTAGAAAACATTGAGTGAGCGCGATGATCATTCTCCAATTTGACCTTAAGTTAATTGCTGCTAAGGGAAAGCTATTTTGCTCTTTTTCTCTTTATAAAACCTATCGGGTTGTCAGTAAGGCTCCTGCCGACGTGTTGTGGTGCAAACTGGTTAATTTGGCGGACGTATCCTGGCACCCACTCTTTGCGAAAACCAATCTTCCTTTAGGATTAATTGCTAAACCGGGCCTTATTTATCAAGCCGTTACTCGTTTAACTCCAATTCCTATTCGTCTATTTGTAGAAAATGTACGCCCAGGACAATTACTGAGTTTGCGGGTGTTAGCGTTTCCTGGGATGGAGCAGAAGATTACTTACCAGATGGAATCGACTCTCTGCGGCACTTATATCTCCTATTCTGTCACCCTACGGGGTTGGCTTTCGCCTTTTATTTGGTGGTTGATTAAACCCTATTCTGATCGGGTGGTGATGGAATTGTCTAATGCGGCAGAACGTTTAGTTTAGATTCTAATCTCTTCTTCCTCTTGCTCTTTCATTTGATCTAATCGATCCCAAATAACCTGTAATAAGTTCTCTAAACCGGTTCTCGCTACGGCTGAAATTGCTAGGATCGGGGCCGATGTTATTTCTGCGAGAGCCTCATGAATGGCGGTAACTTGTTCAGCCTCAACAGCATCCACTTTATTTAAGGCAATAATTTGTAGGCGATCGCCTAAACCATGGCCATAGGCCCGTAACTCTTCCTCAATTACCTGATAATCCTTAAGGGGATCGTCTGAGGTCATATCAACTAGGTGTAATAACAGCCGAGTGCGTTCAATATGACGTAAAAAATCATGGCCCAAACCCACACCGGCATGGGCTCCTTCAATGAGACCAGGAATATCAGCAAATACCGTTCCATCTCCTGTTGGTTTACGGACTACACCCAAGTTAGGAACAAGAGTTGTAAAAGGATAATCGGCAATTTTAGGACGGGCCGCCGATAGAGAAGCAATCAGGGTCGATTTTCCGGCATTAGGCAGCCCAATAATCCCTACTTCTGCCAATAGCTTTAACTCCAAACGTAACAGCCGTTTTTCTCCTTCCAGTCCTGGTAACGCATATTCTGGGGCGCGATTGCGGTTACTGAGAAAATGTTCATTACCCAATCCTCCTTTCCCACCCTGGGCAACACAAAGGCTTTGACCATCAACCACCAAATCTCCTAAAATCTCTCCCGTTTCAGCGTCATAAACGATAGTACCGCAGGGAACTTGAATAATCACATCTTTTCCGGCTGCCCCCGTGCGATTATTTGGCCCTCCTCGTTTACCATTATCCGCTTTGAATAAACGAGCATACCGAAAGTCCAAGAGCGTTTGCAAATCGTTAACTGCCGCTAGGATAACAGAACCACCTCGACCGCCATTGCCCCCAGAGGGCCCTCCCGCCGGAACATATTTTTCCCGACGAAAGGCGACTAAACCATCTCCTCCCTTACCGCCTTCTACTTCGATTTCTGCCTGATCAATGAATTGCATAAAATTTAGTCTGGATTATTCTAGATCAATATTATCAATCTTTGGCTTTTTTGACTTTGCCTCAGTTTTTTATCGGTTTTCCTGATGATGATTAATCTAGAAAATTAGCTTAAGTTTAATGCTCTAAATTATTACTAATTAGTGCTAATTATTGCGAGATAAACTTCGTAACTCTTGATTAAGATCATTCAAATAGCCCTGATTTTGATCCAACTGATAATCTTTGGATAAAATACAACTTTTGATAGCGGCTTGCACAATACTGGTGGGGGTAACATTACCCACAGAATAGGCTTCAATTAACCCCCCTGCACTGGGAATTCCCTGGGACTGAAACATACCCTGATAGGCCATTTGACCAAGGGTAACGGCTCCAATATAGTCTTGGGGTTCCCGAATACAGCCTGAAGGACTGGTTGCTGGTGAATCTGCTTTAACTTGGATAGGAATAATAACTGTTGATAGAATCGCAGTGAGTAGAATAAGGGGATTGATTTTCATGGCAGGTAGGCGTTTAGGATTTAAGTTAAGCGTTTAGAGTAAAAAGAAATTAATGAGTATTCTATGGGGTGAGGAGAGCTAATTGATAACCAATCTTCTTTAACCAAGCTGCGTCAGCTTTTCGATCTGTCTTGACTTCTAATAAACGGATCCCTTCTTGAGGAAGATTGCTGATTAGTTCGACAAAGGTCTGTTGATCATTGACGAGAAAATAATCAATATTATAGCTTACACAAAGTTCGGCAAAGTCAATAGACTGGGGTGTGGCAAAATAATTTTCAAAATAGGATTCTTCAGACGCGATCGCCAACATTTCAAAGATACCGCCACCGTTGTTGTTAATCAGGATAATGGTTAGATGCCCTCGGAAATAGGGACGAATTAAAAAGCCATTGGTGTCATGCAATAATGACAAATCCCCCGTTAAGAGTAAACTGGGCGTTTCTTGGTGAGCCATTCCCAAAGCAGAGGAAAGTGTACCATCAATGCCATTTGCACCTCGATTAAAATAGGGTTGACTGCGGGTTTGATTAGGCTGCCAGAAAAATTCTACATGGCGAATCGGCATACTGTTGGCAATAAAAATTGGGGTTTGAGGCGGTAAGGATTGAGAAAGTAACCAGGCAATTTTTCCTTCAAATAGCTCCTCTCTCTCTGTCATTATCACTGTCATTTGTTGCTGGATTTTTTGTTCCAAAACTTGCCACTCTTGCAGGTATTCTTTTTCTCTAGGGGCTGGATTTTTCTGCTCGGCAAGAATGGTCACAAATTGGTAAAGGGAAAGTCTGAGATGCTGGGTTTGGGCGTGTAAAGGGTCAAAGTTATCTCTAGAAGTATCAACAATATAACGGGGACAAGATAGTTGACTTAACCAAATTCGCAGGTTTTTACTCGTTGGTAATTCTCCAATTTGGATGATGCAATCGGGGGTTAATGTCTGAGCAATTTGGGGATTGCGTAACACAAAATCGTAGATCGTAATCAGGGGATAACTACCATCAAAAAAATTCCGCAGGGGGGAAAGGGCATCTCCGAAGACAGGATAGGCTAAATGCTGGGATAGAGCGGCGATCGCTTGACAATAAGACTGAGGATCATCTCCTTGATACAATCCGGCGATAATAATACCTTTGGCGGGCCAGGGAGCCTGACCTGAACAATGTTGAAGCAGAAGGGTTAAGTCTGAATTAACGAGGGTCGAGATCCTTAAATTGCCGGAGATTGGTCGAACCATTGCCCAAAAAGAGTCCAGGGGAAAACTATCAGCCCAAGAGAGAACAGCAGCATCAGAAATGGGGGCTAAAGGTTCTTGAAAAGGACAATTGAGATGCACTACACCGGCTTGGGGGTAAAGACTGCGTTCCCAGGCATGAACCATCGTTTGTCGAAGATATTGCAATGATTCTAACGCCGAATTGGGCAGAGTTAACTCACTTTGCCATCGAGGATAATAGCCATAAAGCTTAAGTTGATCGATGGTTTGGCCCGCATGACAATGACGTAATTCCGGTGGGCGATCGGCCGTTAATACCAGTAAAGGAATCTGGCTTTCGGTGGCTTCAATAATCGCTGGATAAAAATTGGCTCCGGCGGTTCCTGATGTACAGACAAGAACAACAGGTCTTCTAGATCGCTTGGCCCGTCCCAAGGCAAAAAAGGCCGCCGATCGCTCATCCAAAATTGGAAGAGTTTCAATCTGAGAATGTTGAGCAAAAGCTAGGGTCAAGGAACTAGAACGAGAACCAGGACAAATAATGGAAAACTGCAATCCCAGCCGATGAAGAGTCTCCACTAAAACCGATGACCAAAGAGTATTAACGTTCCGAAAATCCATGATTAGGGGCTAGGGGAAAGCGGCAATGGGGAAGTAGGAATTGGCGTTGTCGGAACAGGTGTTGCAGGGATAGAGCTATCGGGAATTGGTGTTGCAGGAATTGGTGTCGCATGGATAGGTGTTGTTTGAACGGGTGTTGTCGGAACAGGTGTTGCAGGAATAGAGCTATCGGGAATCGGCGTGGAAGATACATTTTCTTGAGGAGCAACTTCCAGCGATCGCGCCGTAAACCAGAGAAAAAAACTATAGCCGAAAAGCCCCAATAAACTCACAGTACCAACAAAAATAAGAGCAATTCCCGCCTTGAGAGAAATGGGTGTATATAAAACAGACGGTAGCCTGCGAGGAGGAGAAGGCATCATGGGCAAAGGAGTCAGAATTTTTGCTTCGGCAGTAATCGCATTTAGGGTGTTAGAAGTAACCCCCCTAGGGATCTGGGCTTCAACCGCCTGATAGGAAAGAGTCGGTAAGGTTTCGGGGGCCTCCACTTGACAAAGCAATAGACCAATCGTGGTATTGTCATGGCCATTTTTTTCATTGGCTAGAGCCATTAAGCGATCGCGGCCTGTTAATAAATCCACTTCCCCTGTCAAAATGGGAACTAATTCCGTCTGCCAATACTGTTCAACCCGATCAAAATCCGACAAGCCATCCGAACAGAGTAAAAAGAGGGAGCGATCAGAGATTAATAATCGCTGTAAGGCAGGGTAAAGAGAACCAGAAGCTGCCATTCCCATTGCCTGCACTAAAGCACCAGATCGGGGTAATTGCACCACTTCTCGATAAAGTGCATAACCTAAACGCACCTCTCGACAGGCTAGATCATCATCCACCGTTACCTGCTGACAGCTATTTTCCGTAATCCAATAGCAACGAGAATCTCCCACATTGGCAATATAGAGGGATTGATGTTCGGCCAATGTCATCACGAGAGTTGTCCCCATCCGTTCCCGATCCGTGCGATGTTCTTCATTGTTACGGTTATTGAGACGATCATTAACCTGATTGATCCCTTGCTCAAGCTCCTGTAAAACTTGCTGATAGGGCAATTGTTCAGAAGGTGTTGGAGAAGATTTTTGAGAGAAGGGTAAACGGGTAGCAATTTCTTGAACGAGATGATTGACCGTTAATTGGGACGCAATTTCTCCACCGTCTTGACCACCCACTCCATCACAAATAATCATTAAGTTTTCAAGGGTGGGAATTTCCACTTCCGACTCAGTGGGCACGGTTTCGACTGATAACTCCTGAGGCTTAGAATTTTCCACCATGCTGACTTCCACTAGTGGATCTTGCGTCAGTGGTACTGGGTCTAATGGCTCTGGATTTGATGGCTCTGGGGTGGGTGGCTCTGGGGTGGATGGCTCATCCTTAGGAAAGGAAATTTTAATGGGATTTCTCCCTCTCAGCTTGCTAACAGGGCGAGTAACAGCCGGTTCTTCTTCTGGCAAAGCCGTTTCAGGAACAGGGGTGGGAATGGGACTGGGGATGGGGACAGGATAACAAAAATCCTCATTATGCTCACGATTAGGGCCCGTGTCCGTAGCGGTAACGATCTGGTAACGATATTGATAATGGTTGGCCAGTTCAGCGATCGCTTTTTCTAATAAAGTAATTAAAGATTCTGCATGGGGAATTTTCCCGTTTCCAAAATTGTCTTTAAGTCCCTGACAAAAATCAGCGATCGCCGCCTGGGGATGACTCAAAAAGGGCGACCAAACCTCTGCCAACTCCTTAATCGTATGATACCGATGCTCATCTAAGCGCAGTTCCATTAACTGTACATTCAAGCCATTAACTCGCAACAAAGAAGCCTGTAACAGACTGGAAACAACTCCTTTGGCCTGTAGGGGTTGCCATAGTCGAGCCATCTGCCACAACCAAATTAACTGTTGTAACGGTGAAGCCTCAGCCCACAGCGTTGATAATTCTGGTAACAAATTCGGATATTGCAATTCTCCCTGAGCATCGAGGGGTAAAGACCCATACTCCAATAGCCAAATTTCCAAATTCATTTCTGGATCAGGGCTAGGCAAATAACTGTAAACCTGGGGAATATAAAGCCGTAAGGGGAACAACTTCAGATAGGGCTTAATCCCGTTAGGCATTTCCTCTGGATGGTTCGGCTTAAGGGCGGGTAACGTATCTAACAAAACATGAGGTCGTTGGAGTAAATAACGTTCTTCAATCAACTCGCCCATTTGATAGGCATTAATCCAATCTCCCACGGCCCATAAATAACGTTTAACCAGGGGAATTCCACAGGTCATACAAGTGGCATTCTCCAAAGGATTTATGGCTTGGCAAGTAGGATTCGAGCAGCAGAGGGTTGACACTAGGTTTCACCGAAAAGCAATCACAGAATAATTTTAAGGAAAATTGCAGTATTGTGGATATTTCTTTTCAGGGATAGCACACCATGTTAGAGCCAGGCAATACCTGATAGAGTAGGTAGTTGTTTTTAAAATTTTCTCCTCCCATTATGACCAACGTCGCGAATGACAAGACTATTGTTAAGAACTATTTTAATGAAACGGGGTTTGACCGTTGGCGGCGAATCTATGGGAATGGCAGCGTTAACAAGGTTCAGAAGGATATTCGTATTGGTCATCAACAAACAATTGATACAGTAGTTGGTTGGCTAATCAGTGATGGCAATTTACCCGGCCTGATGGTTTGTGATGCCGGTTGTGGTGTCGGCAGTTTAAGTATTCCTCTGGCTCAATCAGGGGCGATCGTCTATGGCAGTGATATTTCTGAAAAAATGGTCGGAGAAGCTCAACAGAGGGCGCAGAAATTATTGGGGTTGGGGAATGTACCAAGCTTTATGACCCAGGACTTAGAAAAGTTATCGGGTAAATATCATACGGTGATTTGCCTAGATGTACTAATTCATTATCCATCGACAGAGGCAAGAGGGATGATTGCCCATCTAGCTTCCCTGGCAGAAAAACGTCTTATTCTCAGTTTCGCACCGAAGACGTTAGGGTTAACGATACTTAAAAAAGTAGGGGAATTATTTCCAGGCCCTAGTAAAACCACCCGTGCTTACCAACATAAAGAGGAAGATATTAAGGAAATGCTTAAAGATAATGGTTTACAGGTACAGCGCAATGATATGACGAGTACTCGTTTCTATTATTCTCGTATTCTGGAAGCAGTTCGTCTCTAAAATCTTCTATAGCATTTTTTATTTATGGTGAGGTATGTTGTTGAGGATCAGAAGAGGGGGAAAAAGGGGCATCACAATAGCAGCAATGAGTGAACCAATTATGGATATCTTCAAGAGTAATAGATTCCATTGCCGTTTGAATCGCTTGATGCACTTCATTTTTGAATTGGCCTGTTCAAATTGAAAGAAAGGGAGGCGATCGCAATTACATTTTGGCACAGGATTATTTGGCGTGACCAGTAATTCGAGTCAAAATTACCAATAAGCCTTGGCGGTAATTTGCATCAGCCAGGGATGTCCCCACCAGAGTAGAAAAATAAAAGCGGTCACTCCCAGATAGGCCGGTTTGAGAAATTCTTGCCAGACAATCGTTTGACGACCTTCTAAAATGGCTTGAAAGGGAATAATAGAAGTTCTGGCCTTAACCGCTAGAAAAGCCTCTCCATACCGTTGTTGCCAACGCCGATCGCCGTGCCAGACAGCAAAACCATGATGGGCAATTAAACCCAGGGAAGTTAGCAAGGTAAAACTCGTTCCTAACCAAAGGGTATGGGCCAAACACCAGATCACTTGACCGACCATTTGGGGATGACGGCAGATGCGAATAATACCCGTTTCGTAGAGATGAATTTCAGGTTTTTGAATAGCCGCAATTTCCAACAGATTAAAAGTGGCAGGATAGAGAAAGAAAAAGGAAAGAGCCGACAGTCCCCACACGAGGGGTTTAACACCAGTGAGGGTTTGTAATTGCCAAAATCTCACGCCATCGTAGCGATGATTGAAAAAATAAATCACCAGAATTCCTGCTAAGGGCAAACTCACCAAGGCAAAAAGAACACGGTAAACTCTGGCCCCAATTCGACTTTCTCCCCAAGGACGCAGGGCCGCCAACCCACTATGGGCGATCGCAAACAGCACTAAAAGTCCTAACATAATGCCATGACTGGGCGTAAACCAAGGGAGATCCAACATAAATAAAGCCGTGATTTGAGAATTAGCAAGAATTGAAATTATCTTGATCTCTGATCCTAAGGGAATTTGATCCCCTGATTATGCTAATGTTCAGTTTCAATAGGGATAGACACTGTTTTCTCCCTTCAGTCTTTTTACTCCTCCTCACTGAACCTATGTCAGACATTCCGTTCACTTTGGATCAATTGCGTATTCTCAAAGCGATCGCTGCCGAAGGAAGTTTTAAACGCGCGGCTGATACTCTCTACGTCTCCCAACCAGCCGTTAGTTTACAGGTGCAGAACCTAGAAAAACAGTTAAGTGTTCCTCTTTTTGATCGCGGTGGACGCAAAGCACAGTTAACGGAAGCGGGCTATCTATTGCTCAACTATGGCGAAAAAATTATTACCCTCTGTCAAGAAACCTGTCGGGCGATCGAAGACTTACAAAATCTCCAGGGCGGAACCCTCATTGTTGGAGCCTCCCAAACCACCGGAACCTATTTATTACCCCGTATGATTGGGCTGTTTCGTCAAAAATATCCTGATGTCGCGGTTCAACTTCAGGTTCATTCCACCCGACGGACTTCCTGGGGCGTTAGCAATGGCCAAGTCGATTTAGCCATTATTGGCGGCGAAGTTCCTTCCGACCTACAGGACACCCTCCAGATTATTCCCTACGCAGAGGACGAACTGGCTTTAATCTTGCCGACTTTTCATCCCCTAGCCAAGGTAGAAACCATTCAAAAAGAAGATCTCTATAAACTCAAATTTATTAGCCTGGATTCCCAATCGACCATTCGCAAGGTCATCGATAAAGTCCTGAGTCAGGGCGGCATAGACACGAAACGCCTACGGGTAGAAATGGAACTCAACTCCATTGAGGCCATTAAAAATGCTGTGCAAGCGGGATTAGGAGCCGCCTTTGTGTCCACCACAGCGATTGAAAAAGAACTGGCAATGAATGTACTGCATATTGCCCCCATTCGGGAAGTGGAAGTCCGACGCACCCTTTATGTGATCTTGAATCCCAACCGCTATCGTTCCAAAGCTGCTGAAGCTTTTATTAAGGAAATTTTACCACCCTTTTCAACTTATCCTGAAGCCCTAGAACAGCAAAATCTTCCCGATCGCGTTTATCCCCTAGCCAACGCTGAAATCACTCCGTGAACGAGGGGACTCGCATCGATGAATCTTAATTTTTGAGAGCCAGTCTTTTCTGCATAGCCTGAGCCGGTTTGGCGATCGCTTCTGTCAATAGATCTTCATAACGATCTAGAGCTAACTCAAAACGGTAATAAGTTTCAGCATAGTGGCGGCCAGCTTGAGCTAATTGCGCCATCCGAGTAGGACTATGGTACAGAGCTAGAATCGCATTGGCTAACGCCTGGGGATCTTCGGGCGGAACAACCACACCACCACCACTGCCATTAATTGCCTTGGCCGCAGTGCCATCAGCCGGAACAGAAGCGACAATGGGACGCTGACTGGATAAAAGCACTTGAATTTTGGAAGGCATATTGAAAGCAATTACATTTTCCTTTTGGAGAACGGTGACAATATCGGCTGCGGCTAACATTTCCGGTAATTGCTGACGAGGTTGAAAGGGACGAAAAAGAACATTATGAATGCGACGACGTTGGCAGTAGCGAGATAAACGTTCGGTAGCATCCTCCTCTCCCACGATCACAAATTGAATATCGGTTTGGGATTGGAGAAGTCCAGCCGCTTCAATTAAGGTTTCTAGGGGTTGAGTTAAGCCAATATTACCAGAGTACAAAACAACAAATTTATCCTCTAGACTGTTCTCACGACGAAAATAATTCGACGGTTGGAATAGCGGCTTGATAAAATGGGTATCGACCCAATTGGGAATTTCTCGAATTTTTGCAGATTTAACCCCTTTTTTGAGCAAATTATCGACAAAACCTTCGGCAATAACAGCAATTTTATGGGCGTGGCCATAGGCTAAAGACTCTAGCTTTTCAAAGAGTCGGATCATTTTAGGATTACGGATCAAGCCCACATGAACGGCCGCATCGGGCAAAATATCCTGAACATTTAAAATGATGGGTGCACCGTATAGCCAGCTAAGTAGGATAGCTGGAACACAAACTGGTAAACCAGGAATGGTCAGAAAAATAACATCTGGCCGCCAGCCCCGCAAGGCTTGGAAAAAACTCAAACCAGCAAAACTGATCTCAAATAAAGCTCGATTGCGAAAGGTACGTTCTTTTTTGGCCCAAACATAACAACGCTGAATCAATACTCCATTTCGTTCCTCTGTGGCAAACAAACGATTGCGATATTCGGGTGCAATTTCACTGGCCGGATACCAAGGCATCGCCGTTACTACTCTTACCTCATGACCGCGTTTAACCAGTCCTTCTGCTAACTCAGTCATTAGAGGCGCAATGCCAATCGGTTCGGGATAGTAATTGTAGGAATAAAGTAAGACTTGCATAGATTATGTTTAAAATCGGTGAGTTTAAAAAATTTTGTACGCTATATTTGAGCAAGATTTATGTTTAGAAATGACTTTATCGGCTAAATGATGGTTTCATCAACAGCTCGGAGTTCCTAAACTTTAAGGGAAAAGGAAGGATACCTCTTTCGTGTTTACCGAAAAATCATAAAACACTGTATTTACTAGGAAATTATAAAGACAGTGTAAAGTACATCCTCAGTAAGGTCAACAAACTAAGGTCATACATTATGGGTAATTCACAACCCCTTGCTTTTATTATCGTTATCTAGCTATAAAAGAAGAGGGTTAAATACAGTGAAAATACTTAATCCCTAAAAATGTCAAATTTAGCGAGGTTCGGGATGTTCAATTGCCGCTTATTGAACTAAGCAAGACAATTCAGGATTCATGAAAAGTATAATAGCAGACAGGAATGGTATATTCCACCCTGAATAAATCACAAAGTTGTGAGGGAAGATTTTGGTCATGATTAAACGTTTGCAAAAAATTGTCACCTTTGGGTTGATCCCTATTTTATTGATTTTAGCGATCGCGGCCTGTTCTCCCCAACCCCCATCCCGCTTTGATCAAGCTCAACAAACGAGTACTCAACGAGGAGCCACTGCTGTTGTTAAGGAATCAGCCAAGGGGGGAGATTTCAACCAATTTTTCCCAAAATCGGGGGATGGATATGAGCGGGTTTATACTCAGGAGAAAAAAGGTTTTGCTGAAGCCAAGCTCAAAAAAGATGGTCAGGACTTAGCTGTAATGGCGATTTCTGATATTCGCAATACACCAGCCGCCGCTAGCAAATTCCAAAACAGTACTATTCAAATTGGAGGATTTCCAGCCGTTCAACAGGGTTCAACCGCAACGGCAGTGCTAGTAGCGGATCGTTATCAAGTCAAGGTTCTATCACGAAATCCGTCTTTTACCGCCAGCGATCGCCAGATTTGGTTAGAGAAATTTGACTTACAGGGGTTGGCTAAATTAAAGTCCTGAGACCCTAGACTTTAGTTGCTTTGGGTTGAAACAGCGACGTTAGCCATCATTTAGCAATTATTTTAGTGATGTTACCAAACCCTCATAAAAATTAGGAGATATCCCCGTGAGTAAATCTATTTTTGAACTCGTTGATCAATTACCGAAAGATAATTTAACCGTTAAATCTTTACAGGCCTTGGATTTTGTCATTCCTGGTCAGTGGAAAAATTTGGTCGGTTTTGAAAATACTATCCGTACAATTACGGGGGAAACCGATGAAGATCTGATTCAGCAAATTGGCGATCGCGCTGTGTATCTCTTTAACGATAAATCCCAGGGTTATCAAAATGCCCTTTGGCTCTACCAAACCATTGATAGTGCGGGGAGTGCGCTTGGTACGGCTGCCTTAGCCAACAAAATTAGCGAAAACGTCGGTTTTTTATCTTTTTTAGGTAAGGTCACTCCTAAAGCAGAAAAGGCTCAGACCATTGATTTATCGCTAAAGGTGATCGTGGAATTATTGGCTTTCTGCCAAATTAATGGTATTCCGGGCGATAGTATTGGCGACTTTCTGGGGGCTTTAGGCAACTACGGAAGAGAATCTCTGATGCGGATGGCTGCCCTCGTTTGTTTTGATGGTTTACTGCCCCTGGGCCCCGATTTTATTCTCTATGTCGGCGATCGCCTGGGTCAATTAACCCAGTCAGATCTCAAGGAAAATCAGGCCTTTAATCAAATCAGCAAGTTTATTCCTGGTGGTAATCCCACCGGTCAATTGGCATTTATTGGCGAAAGTTTTCAATCGGTTTCTGGTTGGATGACTCGTTTTGTCGGCGATCGCGGTTTAACGCCCCAAACCGTTGCCCATCATCTATCCCGATTTGTCGAAATTGCCGATGATAAATTAGATTATGTGGCTGCTTTTCTCGATATGTCCACGAACTACTATGAGCATACAGGGATTCAAACCCTGGCCCATCGCTTGATTGAACGGGCAGTGGCTGAGATTTAAGGCGCTGCTTTGGAATAAGACTACAATTGGATTCCCCTTCTTAACTGTTTGAAGAATTACTCATTTTTCCATCGAACAGATTTACAAAATTTTGAAAAGCAGGGGAATTTTTTTAATTTATGCCGTTAAGAAAATTTATGTTAAAAAAATTTCAAACCCTGAGTTTGCTCCCCTTACTGCTCACCACTAGTCTGGGTGTTACATTAAGTTCTGCAATCATCTATCCTGTTCAAAGTCAAGATTTTCCCTATCCACCTAACAGTACTTTTTTTACGGGAAAACCGCCTAGTTTTCAAGGAGCTAGGGTTTTTTATAATTCCATTTACACGCTTGATGTTCCCTATTACTTTACCTTTTATCTTCCTGAGCAATCGATTCAATCCATTGGTAAAGTGACGATTCAACAGAATACAAGTCCCTATACTCTAGATTTCAGATTTTCCCAAACCCAAGCCTTTTTAGGAACTCCCGATCAGAAGCAAACACCTCTCGATCTAAAAACAGTTAGCCAAGATCCAGCAACGGGGGTGATCGCCGTTGAATTTGAGACACCAGTACCGCCTGGTAGCACTTTTACTGTGGGATTAGAGGCAGTGCAGAACCCCTCTATTGGTGGAACTTATGGATTTACTGTCCGGGCCTTTCCGGCTGGCCCCCAGGCGATCGGGATGGATTTGGGCGTTGGTCAGATTCAAATTTATGATTTCCGTCCCTAATAGATTAATTAAGCCAAAGCAATCGTAAGATAATTCAGGATTGGGTAAATTAAACGCGGCCCCTTCCTTGACGGTAGATTTGAAAGATTTGACCATGATAGAGCCATCGGCTGATTTGACTGTAAAATTCTCCCTTAATCGGCTCTTAAACGGTCAGAAGACCTGGCTATTATTAATGTGTTGGATCGGGTTAGGATGTCTATTGCGTTTAGATCATTTAACAGCAAAACCGCTCTGGACAGATGAATTTGCTACCTTAGTTTTTAGTTTAGGCAATCAGTTTGATCAAGTTCCCCTCGGCCAAATAATTACTCCCGAAGTTCTCTTAAGACCACTTCAGCCTAATTCTCAAGCAGAAATAGGAGATGTCGTTAATTTACTACTGGATAAAGATAATCATCCACCTCTCTATTTTGCGATCGCCCATCTCTGGTTATCCTGGTTGCCGCCGACCGGCAATTATCTCAATCTTTGGGCCAGCCGTGCTTTACCGGCCTTGTTTGGCGTGTTAGCGATTCCCCTTTGCTACGGTTTAGGAACTTGGTTGGGGCGATCGCGGCGATCGGGGCATTTAGCGGCCTTAATGATGGCTGTTTCTCCCTACAGCATTTTTTTATCCCAGGAAGCCCGTCACTATACCTTTGCTGTTATCTGGGTATTATTATCCCTGGGTTATTTTGTCAAAAGTGCCAGATATTTATCTCAAAACCAACGGTTATCTCTTCCCTTCATCAGCAGTTGGATTGTTATTAATGGCATCGGTTTATCTGTTCATTTTTTCTGTGGATTAGCTTTTGTTGCTGAATTTATGGCCCTAAGCTGGTTATGCTGGCAAAAACAAAAATCTTTAAAATCTTTCAGCTATTTTTATCCTTGGTTGCGATTAGTCTGGGTCATTTTAGGAACCGTAACCACCGCCTTAACCTGGATTATAGTCATTCATCAACGCGGTTATGGCAATGGCATGACCCAATGGATTCATCAAGATAATAGTCATTTCGTCGGAATCATTAGTCCACCGTTTCAATTATTAGCGGCTTGGATAACCATGTTATGTCTATTGCCCATCGAGTCAGCCAATTTAGGTATCGCCATTCTATCGGGTTTGGGAATGTTTCTCTTCTTACTTTGGTTTGTCCCTTTGGCAAAATGGAGTTTAACCAAAGCTTGGCACTCAGAGAGCTTCGGCATTGAAACCCAAATGCTGATCATCTGTTTTTTGAGCTTAGTGTTACTCTATTTAGGCATTACCTACTTTGGCGGTATGGATATCACTCGTGGTGCGAGGTATAGTTTTCCCTATTTACCAATGATGGTTCTAATCTTGACTATCAGTTTAACTGTTTGTTGGCAGGAAAAGAGAGCAGAATTTGATTTAAAGAGGTTATTACGGCAATCGCCTAAACATTGGCTTTATTTGAGTCGAAATAATGGCAAAATAATTGTTTTAGGGGTTGCCTTAATGGGTATCATGAGTTGCTTAAGTATTACCCATAACCTAGGCTATCGCAAATACTATAGTCCTGAACAGTTTTTAAATATTATTCAACAAAAATCCCAGGTTCCCAGTTTAATTGTTACGACCCATCAAAGTCTGGTTCAAACAGGAGAAATGATGAGCATTGCTTGGGAAATAGTCAAATCACCGAGGAATAATACGAATTCTTTTCTCTTGATTCCCCAAAATCAGGAGAATAGCCCTGAAGCGACCCAAAAATTGCAACAGGTTTCGCAAACATTATCAAGACCGATGGATATTTGGGCAGTGAATTTTCGTGCTCCCATTGTTTTACCGAATTGTTCCCTAGATCCTGAAAGATTTCCCTATATTAATGGCTACGGTTTTCAGTTATATCATTGCAATTTTGACCATTCTCCTCATCCTTAACTTCCGAGGTTGGGTTTAACTTTGCTTGTTTGGCAATAATTCTTTGTAACAACACAGTATAAATGGGTTGGCCGCCTAAAACTTGAGCTACCATACTAGAGACTAAACAGGTAATCAGTAACGGTAAAATGACAAAATAATTATCGGTCATTTCAATGGTTAATAAAATAGACGTTAAGGGGGCTCTGACCGTTGCCGCCACTAAGGCTCCCATGCCCGCCAATGCCATGACCCCTGGTTCAGGAACCTGACTGGGAAGAACATGATGAATTTCCTTGGCAAAACCCAGACTCGCAATGGTGGCGATCGCTAACATCGGTGCAAAAATCCCGCCGATCGCCCCGGATCCATAACAAAATAAAGTGAGGAAAAAACGAAGAATAAAAACGAAAATTAAGATCACACTAGGAATTTCATTATTAAAGGCCCACATGATGGCATCTTCGCCCGTTCCCGTAATGGGAATAGAGAACAAGGAAAGCAGTCCAATAGTTCCACCCACCCATAAACCTGTTGCTCGATAGGGAAAACTGGGCAGACGACTAAACCAGTCCAAAGCACGAAAGAGATAATGGTTAAATAAATAGCCTAAAATGCCAAAAAAGATGCCTAATAAAACAAAAATCCAGAGGGTTTCTAGAGGCACTCGTACATATTTAGTCAAAATAATTACAGACCCCTGACCTCGTAAAGATCGCTCCACAATGGTGGCAACGGTGCAGGCGATCGCAATAGCGCGATAGGCCACATCCCAATTGAGAAAAGTCGGCTTAACTTCCTCGGTAATAAAAACGATACCGGCTAAAGGCGCGTTAAAGGCAGTGGTTAATCCGGCGGCGGCTCCCGATGCGATCAAAACTCGGACTTGCTCTTGATTGGCTCGAAACCATTGGCCCACCATCTGACCGACACTACCACCAATCTGAATCGTCGGGCCCTCAAAACCGCCAACCATGCCTGCTCCCAGGGATAGCAAACCACCGAAAAACTTGATCGACAAGACCCGTTTCCAATTGGAGAGTATAATTCCTTCTAGACGGCCTTCTATTTGGGGAATGCCACTGCCCCCCGTATCAGGCGAGAATTTTCTCATTAACCAGAAACTCAGCGTTACCATACCAGCAGAAATTAGACAGGGAAGCGTCCAATAGAGCCAGGGCCGATCCGAGAGCGATCGCGCCAAAAGTTCCCGTTGATTAAGAATTTGATGTACCCAGATCTGAAAAAAAGTACCAATAAAACCTGTGATTATGCCGACCACCGCCGCCCATCCCAAGACAGCCACATCTAAGGTTTGGGTAACTGTTTGCAATCCTTGGGGAACTTGATGATAAAGGGTTTTCCACTGCTTGGGATTGATCATGAATATTGAGTAAAAGACAATTGGAGTCTAGGTAAAACTTTTGTGCTTCTTATTGTTGGCTACACTGGAGGAATGCTTAACAAATTTCCTCGCCTCTAGTCAATTGTTTCTGAGAAAGGTTAACATAAGTTAACATGAATATCATTTGCTTTATCCTGAGTTAACCGTATCTCTCTGTCATCATCCTATTTTTCTGTCTTTAGGAGACCTATAGCGTGAACAAAAATAATAAAAAATGGCGTAATGCTGGTCTGTATGCACTATTACTGATAGTGGTTTTGGCCTTAGCATCTGCCTTTTTAGATAGACAACCGCAAAGCCGTGAGGTTTTAAGTTATAGCGATTTTATACATCGAGTTGAAAGTAACCAAGTTGATCGGGTCAATTTAAGTGCGGATCGCACCCAGGCCCAGGTTCCTAACCCCAGTGGCGGACAGCCGTTTCTGGTCAATCTTCCCAATGATCCGGATCTCATCAATATTCTCACCAAACATAATGTGGATATTGCAGTGCAACCCCAGAGCGATGATAGTTTTTGGTTAAGGGTTGCCAGCAGTCTTTTCCTGCCCATTTTGCTTTTGGTGGGTCTCTTTTTCCTCTTGCGTCGTGCTCAGAGTGGCCCCGGTTCCCAAGCTATGAATTTTGGTAAGTCCAAAGCCAGAGTGCAGATGGAACCCCAAACCCAAGTAACTTTTGGCGATGTGGCTGGTATTGAACAGGCCAAATTAGAATTGACCGAAGTGGTCGATTTCCTGAAAAATGCAGATCGGTTTACGGCGATCGGAGCAAAGATTCCTAAAGGAGTATTGTTAGTTGGCCCCCCAGGAACGGGTAAAACCTTATTAGCCAAAGCGGTTGCTGGAGAGGCAGGAGTACCGTTCTTCTCTATTTCCGGTTCAGAATTTGTGGAAATGTTTGTTGGGGTTGGTGCCTCCCGTGTTCGTGATCTCTTTGAACAAGCTAAAGCCAGTGCGCCCTGTATCGTCTTCATCGATGAAATTGATGCCGTCGGTCGTCAACGGGGGGCCGGTCTAGGGGGTGGTAACGATGAGCGGGAACAAACCCTAAACCAGTTGCTCACGGAAATGGATGGCTTTGAAGGGAACACAGGTATTATCATTGTGGCGGCAACAAACCGTCCTGATGTTTTAGATGCAGCCCTGCTTCGTCCAGGCCGTTTTGATCGCCAAGTCGTGGTAGATCGCCCTGATTATGCTGGCCGTAAGGAAATTCTCAATGTTCACTCTCGCGGTAAAACCCTCTCCAAAGATGTGGATTTAGATAAGATTGCTCGTCGTACCCCTGGCTTTACTGGAGCCGATTTATCTAACCTACTCAATGAGGCTGCGATCTTAGCGGCTCGTCGTAATCTGACCGAAATCTCAATGGATGAAGTCAATGATGCGATTGACCGCGTTTTAGCAGGGCCAGAGAAGAAAAATCGGGTGATGAGTGAAAAACGCAAAACCTTAGTCGCCTATCATGAAGCGGGTCATGCCCTTGTGGGAGCCTTAATGCCAGACTATGATCCAGTGCAAAAAATCAGTATTATTCCCCGTGGTCGTGCCGGTGGTTTGACCTGGTTTACTCCTAGTGAAGATCGCATGGAGTCTGGTCTCTATTCCCGTTCCTATCTGCAAAATCAAATGGCCGTTGCTTTAGGTGGCCGGGTTGCGGAAGAAATCATTTTTGGGGAAGAAGAAGTCACCACTGGAGCCTCTAATGATTTGCAACAGGTAGCGCGGGTTGCTCGTCAAATGATTACTCGTTTTGGGATGAGTGACAAGTTAGGGCCGGTGGCCTTGGGACGACAGGGAGGAGGCGTTTTTCTGGGACGAGATATTGCCTCAGATCGTGATTTTTCCAACCGAACGGCGGCGACGATTGATCAAGAAGTCAGTGCCTTAGTGGATCAAGCCTATCAACGGGCCAAGGATGTTTTAGTTAGCAATCGTACCGTGCTCGACAAGATAGCAGAAATGTTAGTTGAAAAGGAAACGGTTGATGCGGAAGAGTTACAGAATATTCTGACTCATAATGATGTAAGAATGGCTGCTCTGGCTTAATTTTCATCCATTTTCATTGTGCATTTAGGGGGCCTTTTGGCCTCCTTTTTTCTAGGGATTTGGGTCATAGATTTATTCGAGACAGTATTAGTCTCTAAATTTGCCCAATTAAGCTGTCAGGAGATTCAAGCAACGACAATCTCTGAGATAAATACAGGAAAACTGTGTTAGGGGAATCGAATTCTATCTGTAGCAGGATTTTTTATTAGAGGTTTGGATTTTTATTAGAGATAATAGTTAGGCGATCGCCTAAGTTCAGGGTTATTCGTGAAGCATTAATCAGTCAATGAGTAGCAGTTTCAAATAATCTAATTTTTGCAAGTAAGTAGGTCAACCAAATAAAGCGTAAAATGGAAAGAGACTAAAAAAGTAGAGAAAGTAAATGCCTGCTCCCCTCAAAATTAGTTTAACCAAGGAAGAAGAAATAACGCTCCGAGAACTAAGCTA